>CAZTLE010000166.1:0-9072 GCA_964614415.1 uncultured Aureitalea sp.
AATAAGTAATATAAATTGTAATAAATAATCCGAAACCCGGATTCCATCATGTATCAACTTGAACAACCCATATTCTTTTACGCCCTGCTGGCCATTCCGGCACTGGTAGTGTTGTACCTCGGGGTCGTCATTTGGCGAAAGACCGTTCAGGGGAGGTTTGCCAGTTCCGAATTACTGAGAAGACTGAGTCCGGATAGGTCCGGATTTAAATCCGTACTAAAAATAATTGTCCTTTGTTTGGCGCTGGCATGTTTGAGTTTTGCATTGGTAAATCCCAAGGTGGGTACGAAGCTCGAAACAGTTAAGCGTGAAGGCGTGGATGTTGTATTTGCTCTGGATGTATCCAAGAGTATGCTTGCTGAAGATATTGCACCGAACCGTTTGGAAAAATCCAAGCAGCTAATCTCGCAGATCATCAATAGCCTATCCGGAGATAGGGTTGGTATTATCGGCTACGCCGGAAGCTCGTTCCCTCAGGTACCGATCACCACCGATTTTTCCTCGGCCAAGCTTTTCCTAACCGGAATGAACACCGATATGGTCTCATCCCAGGGAACTGCCATCAACGAGGCCATTGAAATGGCGAAGACCTATTACGATGACGAGGAGCAACCCAACCGTGTGCTTTTCATTATTTCGGATGGAGAAGACCATGAAGGCAATACTGCAGCCATGGCCAGGGAAGCGGCAAAACTTGGTATTCGGGTGTACACCATTGGTGTTGGAACCGAAGCCGGAGGCCCCATTCCCATTAAGCGCAACGGCATCCTTCAATATTACAAACGCGATCAGGAGAATCAGCAGGTCATTACCCGGTTGAATACTGAAACCCTGGACGAGATTGCTTCGGAAGGAAACGGAGAATACATCGATGGGAGCAGCACCAAGGACGTGGTGGAAAGCGTTACAGCCATTCTGAATGGAATGGATAAGAAAGAGTTTGAAGCCAAGCAGTTTACCGATTTCAAAGATCAGTTTCAGTGGTTTTTGGGCGGGGCATTATTTTTGTTGTTTATTGACGTGCTGCTGCTGGAACGAAAGACCGCCTGGTTGCGAAAACTAAATTTGTTTAACGAGAAGTAGAGAGGTATGAGAGAACGAACGATTTTTAGCAAGATTCCCTTTTGGTTTAGCCTGATGCTATTGTTTGCCTTTTCAGAAGGAATAGCTCAGCAAACCAAGGAACAGGAGCTGGAGCTCAAGGAATCGCAGGAATATCTTAGTGACGCGAGCGACGCCATTGAAGACGATGATTTCTCTTCCGGCGAGGCAGAGTACAGGAAAGCCATTTCCGTAAACCCCAAGGATGAAACCGGAAAGTACAATCTCGGAACTGCGTATTACAACAAAGAAAAGAACGAAGAGGCCATGCGACGCTTTAAGCAAGCAGCTTCTGTGGCTACAAATAAGCCCGAGAAGCATAAAGCCTTTCACAACCTCGGGAATACCTTTATGAACGCCAAGGACTATGGTGCGGCGGTCGAGGCGTATAAGAATGCTTTGAGAAATAACCCTACGGATGATGAAACCCGGTACAATTTAGCCCTTGCGAAGAAAATGCAGGATGACAATAAGGGAGGCGGTGACGACGACCAGGATAAGGATAGTAACAAGGAACAAGAGCAGGAGCAGGATAACAAGCAGGATAAAGAGGACGAGAACGAGGGGGATAAGGGCGATCAGGAGGATCAAAAGGATCAGGGTGACCAGGAAGATCAGAATCAGGGAGATAAGGATAAGGATCAGAAGAATCCCGAGCAAAAGAAGGATCAAAAAGAAGGTGATAAGCCGCAACAGCCGGTTCCCGGGCAGTTGTCACCTCAGCAGATCAAGAATTTGCTGGACGCCATGAACAACGAAGAGAAAAAAGTACAGGATAAGATCAACGCAAAAAAACAAAAAGGAGCTAAGGTAAAACCCGACAAAGATTGGTAACCATGAAATGGTTTTTAGCCTACATAGCAATTTTCTTTCTAGGATTCGGACAGATCCAGGCTCAGGACGGCGTCAAGTTTGAGGCCAAAGTGAGCAAGAAGCGCCTGGGGATCAATGAGCGCTTGCGTGTTGATTTCGAGATGAATAAGGATGGGGATAACTTCAACCCACCCAGCTTTGAAGGATTTCGTGTGGTGGGAGGCCCCAATCAATCGATAAGCAATAGTTTTATCAACGGTAAGCGAAGCTATTCCAAAACGTATTCCTATTTCCTGTCTCCCCAATCCAGGGGGTCGTTTACTATTGGGCAGGCGAGTATTGAGATCGAAGGTGAAACTTACAAAACCATTCCCATTAAAGTTGAAGTGACCGCCGCTGTGGACAAACCTAAAGAAGGAGGTGATGCACACGATCTGGCCAGTGAGAATGTTCATCTGGTGGCGGAAGTGTCCAAAAACAATCCGTATCTCAATGAAGCGATTACGGTGGTATACAAACTTTATGTCTCTCACGATGTGAGCATTACCAGCAGTTGGCGGGAGATCGACACCCCGAAATACGCCGATTTCTGGAGTCAGAATATTGACAATAAAGGCAATTTCAAGATTTATGAGGGCAGGTACAAAGGCAAGGACTACCGCTATGTGATTTTACGGACTACAGTGCTCTATCCCCAAAAAACCGGAGAACTCAACATCGAGCCACTTACTCTGGATGTTCCCATAGACGTGCAGAGCAATCGAAGGGATATCTTCGGAAGACGATTAATGACACGTGTTAACAAGACTATTTCTGCCGGGAATCGCTCAATCGACGTCAAACCATTACCCCTGGAAGGAAGACCGGATAATTTCACCGGAGCCGTAGGTGAGTTCGAACTGGATGTCACTGCCGATCGCACCACATTGGATGCCAATGAATCCCTTCAATTGAAAGTACGGGTATCCGGTGAAGGAAATTTGAAGTTGTTTGATCTTCCAGGTGTAAAACTGCCCAGTTCCCTGGAGGTATACGAACCCGAAAGACAGGACAACATCAAGACCCAGGCCAGCGGCATGAAGGGATCTGCCGTAGAGACTTATACGGTGGTACCCCAGTTTAAAGGAAACTACCCTATACGCCCGGTGAGTTTCTCGTATTTCGATCCGAAGGACGAAACCTATAAATCACTTAGCTCGAGGGAGATCATAGTGAATGTAATCAACGGTCCTGTGACCGATAATACTGAAGTAGCCGAAACCGAAGGAAGTAACGGAAAGAAGTCGGTGGTACTGTCCAAGGATCAGTTTAAACACATCAAACTCAATGCGGATCTTACGTCCATAGAGCAGCCCCCATTTTTTAAGTCCAATTTGTTTTGGGCATTGCTGGGAGGTCCGTTTTTGCTAATTCCGGTCTTTATCATCGCTGGAAAGACCCGAAGCCGGCGACGAAATGATATTGAGGGGAACCGACTTCGAAAAGCCGATCGTTTGGCACGGAAGTATCTTTCAGAAGCAAAGAAGAGCATGGCCAATAAGGAGTTCTTTTATGAAGCACTCGAACGCGCCCTGCACAACTACCTCAAAGCGAAACTGAACATTGAGACTTCCGAGTTCTCCAAAGAACGTATTTCCGGGTTGCTTTCCGAGAAAAAAGTACAACCCGATACCGTACAGGATTTTATCGATCTCCTTAAAAGCTGTGAGTTTGCGCGTTACGCTCCGACCACTAATGTTGCCATACAGCTGGATTATAACAAGGCCGTAACGGTAATTTCAAACATCGATAAACAAGTGCAAGGCAGCTGATCCTATGAAGAAACTAACCATTGTTTTTTTACTGTTATTTGTTGGTGGAATCCACGCCCAGGGAGAGTCCCTGTTTGATCAGGGGAAGGAACGATACCGGGTGGAAGACTACCAGGGTGCGATAAATAACTGGATCAAAATAATAGAACAGGGGCAGCACTCGGCAGCAGTTTATCACAATCTTGGGAACGCACATTACAAACTGAACCAAATAGGCCCCAGCATCTACTATTACGAAAAGGCGTTACAGCTGGCCCCAGGGGATTCCGATGTTCGCAACAACCTGGCCTTCGCCCAAAATGCAACGGTAGACGCGATCGAACCGCTTCCTGAAACCGTGTTTTCTAAGTGGTACAAACGCATTGCAGGGATACTGTCCTATGATGGATGGGCGACCGCTGCCGTAATACTCTCCCTATTAGCTGTGATTTTGTTCCTGGTATACTATTTCTCTTTTTCCGAGCGAAGAAAGCGCTTGTTCTTTGCCACTTCGTTATTTACTGCAGCCCTTTTATTACTAGCGGTATTTATGGCTTTCAGGACGTACAGCGATTATATCACCGACACCCCGGCCATTATTTTTGCCGAGAGTATTGAGGTGCGAAGCGAGCCCGGTATGGGGAATGAAGTTTCGTTTGTACTCCACGAAGGCACTAAAGTTCAGGTGATCGCCGAAGATGAAGATTGGGCACGTATTCGGTTGGCCGACGGGAAAGACGGGTGGATTCCCGAGACCGATATTAAAAGGTTGTAGGCATTTCCGGTTGCTTTACTCGCTTGCATCTAAGTATTATTATGATTATGTTTAAGTTCTAAACCTAATCCAAAACAAGCTCTTTTTACATGTTCAAGGGAATTTTTACTAACGTTCGCGGAAATTTATTTGGAGGCATTACGGCTGGAATTGTAGCTCTTCCTTTGGCTCTGGCCTTTGGAGTACAGTCCGGTTTGGGTCCTGATGCAGGTCTTTACGGTGCCATTTTTATCGGGTTCTTTGCAGCCCTGTTGGGAGGAACGGAGACCCAGATCTCCGGTCCAACGGCCCCTATGACGGCTGTTTCTATGGTCATTATCGGTGGATTGATCGCCATAAACGATGGCGATGTCCAGAAAGCACTACCGGTCATACTGATGGTGTTCCTACTGGCCGGACTTATACAAGTGGTACTTGGTATTGTTGGCCTCGGAAAATACATCAAATACATTCCCTATCCGGTGGTTTCAGGATTTATGACAGCCATCGGTGTGATCATTTTGGTGACACAAATACTACCTATGTTGGGTTACTACGTAACCGATGATCAGGCTTATATCCAAGAGTTTAAACCGGAAGCAGAAGAGGTTCTGCTCGATAAGATATTGAAGGAGGAGGCCGGAGAAGACATCCTGGTATTGGAGGATTTTACTGAAACTGTGCGGCGGGCCAAGCTGATTACTCAGGAGGAGATCATGACAGAATCTACGGCCCTTGCTAAAGCCAATAGCTCCGGTGTCATAGGATCGATTAAGGCAATCCCCAGAGTGATCAAGAACATTAATTGGTTGGAGTTTGGCCTCGGAATGCTTACGATCTTTATCATTTACGGGTTTAAGCGAATTACCAAGAAAGTGCCAAGTACACTGGTAGCGCTTTTGGTGGTCTCAGTAGGAGCTGTTGTGTTGAAACTGGATTACAGGCCTATTGAACAGATCCCAAGTGGATTTCCAATGCCCAACCTGAATATATTTACAGGGTTTAGTGTGAGTGCCATAACGCCCTACATATTTACGGCCATTACCCTGGCATTCCTTGGTGCGATTGACTCACTGCTCACTTCGGTGGTAGCGGATAATATGACCAAAACCAAGCACAAACCCAATCAGGAGCTAATAGGACAAGGTGTGGGGAATAGTATTGCCGCGATATTTGGTGGTATTCCCGGAGCCGGAGCTACCATTCGTACGGTTGTGAATATCAACTCGGGAGGAACAACCCGTCTTTCCGGAATGATCGCTGCACTTCTGTTACTGGTGATCTTACTGGCTCTTGGACCCATTGCTTCTCAGATTCCTGCGGCCGTGTTGGCCGGAATCCTGGTGACTGTCGGTATTGGAGTAATGGACTATCGCGGGCTAAAAGCCATACCACAGATGCAACGAACCGAAGTGGTTGTGATGTTGGTGGTGCTTTTCTTATCCGTTTTCTGGAATCTGGTGTACGCCGTAGGTATCGGCTTGGTACTTGCCTCACTGATGTTCATGAAGAAGATTGGGGATCTTGGGGCTGAGAAGTCCAAAGTTGTGCAGCTGGACATCGCCGATGAATTGGAATTGAACGAGGCATGGAAAGACGAGTCTGAATTGACAGCAAAAATGCGTCAGGATGTATTTGTGAAGCGTTTGTCGGCTCCGTTATTCTTCGGTTATACGAGTGATTTCCAGAAGCTCTCCAACGAAATACCTAAAGAAGCCTCCCATGTGATCATTCGCATGGAAAAGGTGCCTTATATGGATCAGTCGGGATTATATGCCATGGAAGAAGTACTTATGGATCTTGCCAAGAAGGAGATACATGTGATCTTCGAAGGGCTACAGGATCAGCCTTCGGCCATGATGCACGGTATTGATATCATCCCTGATCTTGTACCTGAAGATTGCGTTGTGGACAATTTCCACGATGCCGTTGAAAACATTAAAGCTTTTATGAAAAACGGTAGCTAGTCTTCCGTTCGGGCTTCTTCCTCCATTTCGGGATCAGTGATCTCCTCGACTTCATCTATAATGTAGGGAAGAACCGCGGGTGCGATGGAAGCCACTTTAGGGTACAATATGGATTCTTCCTGTTTCTCTTCAGGAAACACAGTATCCATAATGTCCCATGAGTTGGAAAGCATGATCACAACACTTAGAATAAAAGCATAGGTCAACATACTGAAGATTCCTCCGAATATTTTATTAAGCCCGCCGAGGAACGCCAAATCCGCTATTTTAGTCAGAAACTTACCGGCCAAAGAAACCAGGAACACGACAATAATAAAAGTGACGGCATAGGCAGCTATGTTCGTAGTCTGATCATTCCAGTTAAACCAGCGGGAAATGTGTCCGGCTGCATAGTCTGAAAAATGAAAAGCCACATAGACACCACCTACCAGTCCAACCAGTGAGGCCAGCGTCACAAAAAGCCCCTTTTTTAATCCGCGGAAGAACCCGAAAATAAGGATAGCGCCCAAAATAATATCCAACAGGGTCATAGAGAGTATTTACAGTTAAAGATACTAAAACCTTTCACTTAGAAACGTATCTTTGCAGTCCTGTAGTATATGGCGCGGGATGAACTCATAAAACAACGATGGGAAGCAGTGGTAAAACTGCTAAGTGAGCGGTTTGCCGATGGAGATCCGCTGGATCTGGATGCCGTGATTTATCTCATCGGACTTCAGGAGTTGGGGCAGTTACATCGCCGGTTTAAGAAAGATGAGAAGGTCAACTTAATGCACATTGCGATATGCCGCTTGCTGGAGCCCTTTGGTTACTATGAATTTGATTACTATGATGAGGATGGCTGGCCGCATTACAAAATCCTATCTCAGCTCCCACCGTTAAAGGCAGGAGAACAGAGTGTATTAATGAAGGAAGCCATTGTTCAGTATTTCCTCGAAAAGGAAGTGATTGAATAGAAATTATGTAGTTTTGCGCTTCGGAAGAACACAACGGAATGATTGATAAGATTCAAGAACATATAGCTGATGTAGAGGCGTTTAATGCTTCCAATGGGGAAGAAATTGAAGCCTTCCGAATCAAATACCTTGGGAAGAAAGGACTGCTCAATGGGTTCTATACACAACTCAAGGAGATTCCCGCTGAGGAGAAGAAAGATTTCGGCCAGGCAGTCAATGCCCTTCGAAATGCGGCACAGGACAAGGTAAATGCCCTGAAGACCGAGCTGGAAAGCAAGGAAGAGGTAAAAGGGGTGTATGGTGATCTTTCAAGGCCGGGAGAGCCCATCGAACTGGGCTCCCGCCACCCTATCTCTATTGTAAAGAATAAGATCATTGAAATCTTTTCCCGCATTGGGTTTAATGTGTCCGAAGGCCCCGAGATCGAGGATGACTGGCACAACTTTACGGCCCTCAACCTGCCCGAATACCATCCGGCAAGAGACATGCAGGATACCTTTTTCATACAAACGAATCCGGATGTGCTGTTGCGTACCCATACCTCTTCGGTTCAGGTGCGTTACATGGAGAACAATAAGCCTCCCATTCGAACGATATCCCCGGGCCGTGTATATCGGAACGAAGCCATATCGGCTCGCTCCCATTGCTTCTTCCATCAGGTGGAAGGCCTGTATGTGGATAAAGGTGTGAGCTTTGCTGATCTCAAGCAAACGCTTCAGTATTTCACTACAGAAATGTTCGGGAAGTCGAAGATCAGACTAAGACCTTCCTATTTCCCGTTTACCGAGCCTAGTGCCGAAGTGGACGTGTACTGGGGGCTTGAAACCGAAACCGACTATCGAATGACCAAAGGAACGGGATGGTTGGAGATTATGGGTTGTGGTATGGTAGACCCTAATGTCCTTGAAAATTGTAATATCGACCCAACCGAATATTCAGGTTTTGCTTTCGGTATGGGAATCGATCGTATCGCCCTGTTGTTGCACCAGATTCCGGATATTCGGATGTTTGGCGAGAATGACATTCGTTTCCTCGAGCAGTTTAAAAGTTCCCTCTAGCCGTTCGGCCGGATTTTTGCTATTTGTTTTTTAGAATTAAGAAGTATGAAGAAAGATATAGACATACCCGTTGCCCAAAATGTATATATAGTGGCGGTTCGGGAATGGGATGAGAAGTTTACCTCCCGGCAGTGGAATGTGTACCTGGTAAATGACAGAGAGGATACGATTGAAGCGGTTCTTGTGATGTCTCGTGGGGCTAATATTGAACAGCGCACTTCGGTATTGCGTCATGGACTGGGAGATATGACTTCCAAAACCGCCAGCAAGATTGAATTCATTACCGAGGACGTGTTGGGCTTCACCAATGAATACCTGGTTACTTTTTTTGCCGAAGGGAAACTATTCGAGCGAACTTTTACCTTCGAGGCATTCAGCATTTCCGAAAAGAACACAAAGCCTATCTCCATTCTGGATTCCGAAGGTGTCTTCGGAGTATAACCGAACCACATATCTAAAAAAACAAAACCCTCCAAATCCGCCTAAGGCGGAGAAGGAGGGTTTTTTACCGCCCGCTTTGCACGGACGGTTGGTTAGCTAATTGTTATTGTTTAATCAATCGTTTTACAGTTTGACCTGTCTCTCCCTGGATCTGTACGAGGTACGTTCCAGTGGATAGTTGCGATACATCGA
>CAZTLE010000167.1:0-8855 GCA_964614415.1 uncultured Aureitalea sp.
GCCATGTTCATATAAGAACTAATACGCTCATCCAGAAATGCCGTGAATACAGCTAGTAGCTCTTTTTCAGAGTTATACTTTCGCAGTAATTTTTTGTAGTTGGTTTTGTTGAGTTCTGATTCTGAAAGGAATTTCTTGAGGTCTTCAATGACAAAGAAGTTAGACGAGACGGTGTTAGCCTTTGCTTCATTGTATTGCAGGCCATCTGCCCGCTTACACAGGAAGTTAATCAGGTATTTATCTTGTAAGTCCAACTCTTTCATACTTCTACGCTATTTTCGGTAGCCTCAAACACCCGTATTTTACCTGTCACCACATCATTGATTAATGTTTTTCTCAGTTCCTTCAATCGGTCAATCTGGCCCGAAATGTTTTCTGTCATTTTGTCAATGGTCGTTGTCTTCTGGTCAAGGTATTGAGCGATTGCTAGTTGTTCGTCTTTTTCGGGTATAGGGAAAAACACATTTTGGATTTCCTCGAATTTAATTGCTTGCCCATCTCTTATTCCTGTAATAAGTGTTTGTAGCTTACAAACAAATTGTGACGACTTAAAGAGGTGTTTGTAGTATGCAGACATCAGATCATTTTTTACTTTGAAGACAGTGTAAGCAGGACTAATAATACCTCGATAATACGAGATTTCAATACCCCCTTCAAAGGATCTCAGACTTATTACAAAGTCATCTCTTTCGACTAGTTTGAACTTGTCAAAAGACTTCTGGGCTTCCATACTTCTGTTTTCTAGCATGGTCTTTAAGACTACACCCTGTTTTTGCGAAGCCGCAAGTAAAGGCTGATTTGGAAAGCCTTTTACAGATTTTTCAATAAACATATCCTTACCTCGCTTAACTTCCCAATGTTCAGGAATCTGTCCAATCCAGTCCATGCTGCTTTCTTTTAAGGTAACCGTTTTATCCAAGCCCTTTATAACTACGTCATTAATTAAAGATATTCGTAGCTCTTTATAGTACTCTATTTTTTGTGAAAGCAGTTTGACTTTTTTGTCGATGGCTTGGGTTTTTTCGTCAAGGTATCGGGATATGCTTTCTTGTTCGATAAAGGTAGGTATCCCAATCTCTAACCTCAATATTTTTGAAGGACTAGTCCTTGGCATTTTTACGCCATCGGATAAGGAGTTTATCTTATAAATAAAATTTGTTGATAGGAATTTGTAGAAGAAATACCGAGTATATACGTTCTTCTTCCATAGTGATGCATTATATCTCAAAACTACCACTTCTCCACTAACCCCGCCATCAAAACTTGGGATAAAAACCTTGCCTAGATATGGTCTCAGCTTATTAAGAAGAATATCTCCTCTATTAAATAGCTTGGCAGATTCTCCATTTTCATTGGAAGTTCTACGAATAAGTCGACCTGTGAATGACTCTATGTTTTCTAATGGTATATATCCATTTTCAGGCAGCTCGGAACTATTTAACGAGATTTGACTAAATAGATCCTTAATTCTTTTTATTTCCCAATGTCTCGGCATTCTTCCCGGCCAATCTACACCACTAGTCTTATATTCTTCGTATTTCATCATAAGAACAAGTCAGATTCTAGTTTTTTCAACTCCTTTTCTAAATCACTTATATCGCTGGTAATCTCTTCCAATGATCGCAGTTTCTCTAGCTTATAGAAGATCTTATTGAAATTAAGCTCAACACCTATTACTCTTTCCACATGCTCAAAGGGACGGCTAACATACTTTGCCATAAAGTCAGAAATCAACCTTTGATTAGTTGGTTCGTCTGGGCTATACGAAATAATCTCGTAGTCCTTTTCCAAATCTTTGGTTAGTTCAACTGTAAGAGTAATATATTCTGACTTTGTTCTGGTGGCTTTTTTATAGCTTGCTTTTAATACAATTTTGCCGCAACCTAGTGCCGCAGGTGAGCCGTCATCTTCCATAATAGTTCCGTTGTCGGTATCATACCAATATGCTATGCTTTCTGAAATCACTTTTAAGCTCGATTCTTTGTAGTCGATCTGAGCAATCTTGGGTTTGAATACCTGGTCGTAATACTCCTTAAGGGTTTTGCAATTAGCATCCTCAAAGTCCGTGATGACGAAGTCTGTAATTTCTTGGCATTCGTCATTTAGCTCATAGGTTAGTTTATTTGGGTCGAGCTTAATAGACTTAGACTCAACAATCTCGCCTGAACGATTGGTTTTGGTCGGTATTTGAATACTATGGCCATCTTCATCAACATTGGTCAGCATAATTGACTGTTTGTTGTAATAGAAATACCACTTGTCAAAGACCTTTGCAAAATCGTCGTCCTCAAAATTGGTAAAGGCTTGAACAATCTTTGCCCTATGGTCTGGGTTCATTTGCCTGCGTTTCTTGCCCTTGCTTTTTTTAAGTGGTTCCCACAGGTTACTCCCATCAATCAAAATGAGCTTGTCCCTTCGTTCGGAGGGTTTATTTTTATTGAAAATCCACAAGTAGGTGTAAATGCCAGTGTTGAAAAACTCATCGGTTGGCATTTGCACAATGGCCTCTACCCAATCGTTGTCAAAAAAATGTTTTCGAATATTGCTTTCTCCACTTCCTGCATCCCCGCTGAAAAGAGTCGAGCCATTATGAACAACTACGGCCAAACCATCATTATCCAAGTGATGTAAAATATGCTGTGTGAATAGAAATTGTCCGTCCGATATTGAAGGAAGTGCTACAAAGCGTTCTGTGGTATCATTCTCAATATCTTTTCTATAACCCTTCCAGTCAACACCATAGGGTGGATTAGCAACTACAATATCAAATTTCTTCTCAATATGAAAAATGTCGGTAAGCGTGTTCCCATGCCTTATCTCACTATCGCTCCTAAAACGGCTTTCAATCTTTGCCAGGGCGTAGAGTGTATCGTTCCATTCATCACCATGTGTTTTGATCGGTCTATCAAATTTCTGTTGAATTTTGTCTTCCACACCAAAAAGCATGTTCGCTCCCCCACAGGTTGGGTCGTATATCGTTAAAAATTGGTCATTATCTTCAATCTTTGAAGCAATAATTTCTGTAATAAGGTCAATGATGTCTTCTGGTGTATATTGCTCTCCAGCAGTTTCCGCTGATATGTCCGCCCACTTTCTCTTGATATGTTCTTCTAAGGTGGTAATCTCAGAATTATTGAAAGGAGTTAGATCAATTTCACTCCAGGCCTTTACCGTATCAAAAAGAATGTCTTTTTTCTTGAGTAGCCCCGCAACTCCTGAAATGTCAAGAAATTTCTCTTCATCTGTTCCCTTGTCAACACCAAGTAAATATTTTGTCTCAGGATCAAAGGCTTTTAAATATGTATAGAAATCAACATCAAAAGTTTTGTCATTTTGGCAAATAGTTTTCAAAGTTTTGCCTTTTCGAATAACATACTCGTTGTAACCAAGTCCTTCGAGTTGGAACATTTCGACAAAATCGTCAATGTTGTCTTTTCCTATTTCTTCTTCTAATCTTTTTGATTCACGAATCAATCTACTTTCTACCATTATAAGAGCGAAAAAGGGCATCATATATTTTGGAAAGTCTGATTGTTTAATTCCAGCTCCTATAAGAAGGTCTGCTGTTCTCCAAACATCAGGTTCATGCTTTAAAATGTTGTTGCTCATTTTGACTATTTATATTCATAAGGCTTCCCTCTCAACTGCATCTCTTTGAGCTCTTCGAAAGAAGTTTCTAAAGTAAGAACAATTAATAAACTCTGCTTAATGTTAAACACAATTTCATGATATCAAATAGCTGCTTGACCATCCTCTGGATAAGGAATGTTATCGACATCTGAGAGGCAATTACAAAGTCTGGCAAATACCTCTTTCAGTTCAATTGCTATTTCCAGGTAGACATCCTCGTTTTCTCCATGCTGAAAAAATATTTCTTTATCCTTGAATTCAAATTTGGTATCGGCAAATTCATATATAAATTCTTTGCCTCTGTAGTAACCGTTTGAATGTATCATACAATTCCTAAGTTTTCCCACAAATTCAATAAACAACCGGTCATCTTTTATACGCTCTTGGTAACAACCCTCAATCCTTTTGACTATAAAATTGAACTTTCTTGCCAAGGGTACGAAAGAGGTCCTTTTAAGAATATCGTAAATGAGGGTCTTGCTTTTGTCTTCTAAGGAAGAAATGGCTTTAATCAACTTGGCATTTAGTTGCTTTATTATTGATTCATATTCATAGTCATCAACTAAAAAATCGAAAATTAGAGATACGGAAAATTCGAATGTCGTCCAAGCTCCAAAAATAATATATCGATTCAAAGCATTATGATATCCAGCTGAAAGTATGGGTTGAGCTTGAATTTCATAAAGCCTTTTTGCATGAGGGTTAAAGTCATATACCTCCTCTTTGAATAGTACATTTCCTTGTCCAATATGTTCAGCTAAATTGTATGAAGCTTTTCCAATATAGAAATCGTAAATAGTAGAATAATATAATCCAAAAAAACTGTGTCTTACGTCATCCTCATGCCATTCCAAATTGGTTATTTCAATTTTAATGTTTTCTGTAAGCTCTAATAGCTCGTCTAAACTCATTTCTAATGAATTTTGGATGATCCTCGTCAAATAGATTTGAATGCCGAAAAATGATAGATAGATTTTCTCAAATCGATATCAGAATGAACGTTAGAAAATAATCAGGGAGTCCCCTAAAGATACACTTTTGCCAGAAACTGGTACTATGCGTTTCCTTAACAACTAATTACTGATAACCACACTTCGCAATTTAACCTCCATGTCACTAACAATCACCGCAACTATAAATACCCGCGAGTGGGTATGTTGCTACCTCCCTCCAAATTCTAGATTTGAATGAACCATAAAATCAAACATCATGTATAAAGTCACAAAATTCGAAAAGCGACTCAAAATTGAAACATCGCAACCTTACGGAAGCATCAAAGTTTTCTTTGCAGGTAACGGTAAAAAGACCTTTAATAGCATTTCAATAACCAAGTTCATGGCCCTATCCCATATCCTCGAAAATGACATTGTTGGTTATGATCCTGACAAGAAAATTTTCTTGACCCCTCCTGAACCCGCGAATTTTGTTCAATCACCTGAAGGAGAAATAGTATGAAAGCAGCTATATTAATATTATTCTGTCTACTGCTCATAAGTTGTAGTACAACCCAATCATTAGATATGGTAAATATCGCCGAAGGAACAAGACTACTAAAGCACAAAGATTTTAACCCTCATGACGGTGTAAGATTACACGATATAGAGGTCTATGAGGCTGGAGACCAGGCCAAAGTCAAAGTCGAAGTGACCAATGATAAACTAGAAATTACTCCATATGACATACAAGGCGATTTTACCAGAGTCAAGGTCATTGCTTATAATAACGATCTTGGTAGTGAAAGCAATGTACTTAAGTTAGCCACCAAATATGCATATTTATCTACCATCGATCCTAACACATTGCTTTCCCTCGATGGACAGACACCTCGACTTACCATTTATGATGATGCAAAAAAGGTAGGTCATATATCGAATGTTAAAATGGCAAAATCATTTTGGTATAGTAACAATAATACGGTATTCCAAACCCTTACAATTCCCTTTAAAATCAGAGGAGCAGAAGGTGATGAGCCAAGCAAAGTTAGCACAGGTGTTAATGTGGGAGTTGCGTTTGGATACCAATGGAATCTTAACAGAGTAAGTCCTATATACGACGAAAACCTAAAAAAAATGGTGGGTTATGACCAACAAAAACTATCTTTTTCTCTGTCTCCTTTTGCTGGCTTAACGACGGTAAGTTTAAAACCTGGCAACACAAATATGGCTATTGAGAAAGACAGAACCGTTCTCGGATTTAGCTTTGGTGGAGCCGGAGTACTGACCTTTAATAGGGTCAATCTGGGACTTGCATTGGGTGTAGACTACGGTCTAAGTAATTCAAAAGATTGGATTTATCAGGGAGAATTATGGACTGGTATTGTTGTCGGGCTCGATATCATCAAGTAGCGATTCCCCTCCATTACAATAGAAATAACATTTCACTAAACTACAAGCCCCTTTAGTACTAAAGGGGCTTTGCTCGTATATCCTAAAACGTTTTCGCCTCTTTTTTCACTAGTTAAAGGGACTTTTCATTGTATTGAAGGGCTACAGGCTGTATTTTTAATAGTTCAAAAGATTGGTATGAGAACACCAAAGCACGAACGATTCGACAGTCACGTACTATCCCGGTACAACATCTACAATAGTATTTTTATGACCCTGCCCTTCGATGCGATCACCCGCACGGGGACTTTATTGCCTCTGTTTCAGGAGGTATGTCAATTGGGGTTTGCCGAAGGGAAGAACCCCACCGAAATCGTAGACGAGTTCTTTAAAAAGTACCAGGAACACCGGACACCGCAGCGACGGATCAACCTCCTCTTTCGGTTTATTCAGTATATAGAAAGGCAGGTGGTGCTGTTCGATGCGATTGAAGACGCGGCTTTTACCACCATCAATAATATGGATGGCCGCGGAACGCTGCGCAACGTTCGGGAAGAGGCAGAAGATCGCAACCAAAAAGAAGCCCTGAAGGAGTACCTTCAGAAGTTTAAAATACGAACGGTACTCACCGCACACCCTACCCAATTCTATCCGGGGTCGGTACTGGGGATTATCACCGATCTGGCCAAAGCAATCCAGGACAATGACCTGGAGTTCATCAAAAGTTTACTGGCCCAGCTAGGGAAGACGCCTTTCTTTAAAAAACAAAAGCCTACACCCTACGACGAGGCGGTGAACCTTATCTGGTACCTGGAGAATGTATATTACCATTCGGTGAGTGTGATCAACAACTACATTCAGAATAATATTTTTGAAGGGGAGTCCTGCGACAACCGGGTGATCCAACTGGGCTTCTGGCCCGGGGGAGCCCGGGACGGAAATCCATTTGTTACTACCGAAACGACCCTCAAGGTAGCCCATCGCCTGCGCACCACCTTACTGAAAAACTACTACCGTGACCTGCGAAAGCTTCGCCGCCGACTTACCTTTGTAGGTATCTGGCCCCTTATTGACTCCCTGGAGCGGGAGGTGTATGCAGAGGCTTTTTCGGCTCCCGAAGTGCAAACGCTTACTGCTCAGGACGTGCTATCGCGACTGGCGGAAATCCGGCATTTGTTGGTGGCAGAACATCAGTCGCTCTTCGTGCCGTTGGTGGACGACCTCATGAACAAGGTGCGTATCTTCGGAATGCACTTTGCCTCCCTGGACATTCGTCAGGATAGTCGGGTACACAGCGCCGTACTACAGGCCATAGGGGATGACCATCCGGGACTATTGCCCGAGGGTTATGCCGATCTTTCCGAAGCCGGAAAAATAGAGCATCTAACCACTATATATACCGTCATCGATCCTACAACAGTGCAGGACGAAATGGCCCGCCGGACCCTGGAGTCCATTTATGCCATTAAAACCATACAGGATCAGAACGGGGAACCGGGCTGCAACCGCTATATCATTTCCAACAACGGTAGTGTAGTAAATGTTCTCGAGGCCTTTGCGATGATCCGTATGTGTGACTGGCAGCAGCCTACCGTAGACGTGGTTCCGCTCTTTGAAACGGTGGACGATCTGCAAGTGGCCGATTCGGTGATGGAAACGTTGTACACACATCCACAGTACCAGGAGCACCTGGCGCGACGCGGCAATCGACAGACCATCATGCTGGGCTTTAGCGACGGAACCAAGGACGGAGGCTACCTCATGGCAAACTGGGGCATATTCACGGCCAAGGAGCGTCTCACGGAAGTCTCCCGAAAGCATGGCATCACCGCCATCTTTTTTGATGGACGTGGAGGCCCACCGGCGCGCGGGGGTGGAAAGACGCATCAGTTTTACGCTTCGCTGGGTCCTACTATCGAGCATGAAGAGGTACAGCTTACGATACAGGGGCAGACGATCAGTTCCAACTTCGGAACCCTGGAATCCTGTCAGTACAACCTGGAGCAGTTGTTAAGCTCTGGAATATTTAACGAGGTGTTTACGGATGATTCCGATCTCCTTTCCAGGGAAGATAGGGATACTATGAATCGCCTGGCGGAACTGAGTTATCAGGCATACATCGATTTCAAGTCGCACCCGAAGTTCCTACCCTACCTGGAGCGGATGAGCACACTACCCTACTACGCCCGGACCAATATTGGGAGCAGGCCGGCCAAGCGGGGGAAAAGTACCGAACTGGTTTTTAGTGACCTGCGGGCGATTCCGTTTGTAGGGAGTTGGAGTCAGTTAAAGCAAAACGTTCCCGGTTTCTACGGTGTGGGGATTGCTATTGAGACGTTCCAAAAGCAGGGAGAGTTCGAGAAGGTACAATCGCTGTATAAGAATTCGGCCTTCTTTAGAACGCTACTGGAGAATAGTATGATGAGCTTGTCGAAGTCCTTCTTTCCGCTTACGGCCTATATGAAGGACGATCCGGAGTTTGGAGAGTTCTGGCAGGGGATCTACGCCGAGTACGAACGCTCCAAGGCCATGTTACTGGCCGTAACAGGCTATTCCGAGCTTATGGAAGAAGCCAAAGCCATGAAGGCATCCATTGCCACCCGGGAGAAGATCGTATTACCGCTATTGACCATTCAGCAATATGCCTTACGGGAGATTCAGGAGCTTAAGAAAGACAATTCAGACCCCGACCAACTGGCTATTCTGGAGAAGATGGTAACGCGGTCGTTGTTCGGGAATATTAATGCTGCGAGGAATTCTGCTTAATTCAATTTAATTTTTTTAGAGTTCATTTTCTTCTTAACGCATTTCAGGTTATGGGTCCCGAAGTCGAATCGCAGGGCAAAAAAATCGTGACATAGGCCAAGGGCAATTTCATGTTTTCCTTTTATTCAGAATAGG
>CAZTLE010000168.1:0-8790 GCA_964614415.1 uncultured Aureitalea sp.
GCTCTCAAGAAAAATGCTGTTATCCTAGATGCAAAGAAATTATATGAGAACCAGGTGCCGGATTGGATTCGGCGCGTACTGGCCTCCAAAGGCTATACCATTACTCCAAAGGCAGCCCAAATGCTGGTCGAGTTTCTCGGGAATGACCTGGGTAAAGTGAGCAATGAGCTTGAAAAACTTCAGCTTATTATTGAGCCGGGCTCGCAAATAACACCACAACTTATCGAGGAGAATATTGGGATAAGCAAGGACTTCAACAATTTTGAGTTGCAAAATGCCATTGGAGCCCGGGATGTTAAGAAGGCCTTCGGTATTGTCCAGTACTTTGCCCAAAACCCCAAGAACCATCCCATTGTGATGTCGGTGGCTCTGTTGTACACGTTCTTTTCCAAACTCCTGAAATATCACTCGTTGGCCAACAAGGGTGATGCGCCCAAAGTTTTGGGAGTGAGCCCCTACTTTGTTAGGGATTATGAAGTAGCCGCCCGCAATTACTCCATGAAAAAAGTAAGTGCCATTATAGCTTCCATTCGCGAGATCGACATGAAAAGCAAGGGTGTAGGTGCGGCCAATTTGCCACAGGGAGATCTGCTAAAAGAACTACTCGTTAAGATCTTCGACTAAGGTCCGGGTTCATCTATGCGTTCTTCAATACGCCCAAGTGCCTCTTTGGCATTTCGGTTATAAGTCTTCAATATCTGAAGATAGTTTTGACATGCAATAGTATAGAAGAAGGCGACGCGATTCTTAAAGTCCGGGTCGTCCGTGACATAATTCAGAAATCGTTCATCCGGTTTATTGGAAAGCACATTGGAAAACCAGGGATAGGTGTCTCTCCAGTGTTCCAGATTTTCAAAAGTATTACGCTCTACAATGCCTCCAAGTTCATCCAGGATATCGGTAAAAGCGGTGTAGAACTGCACCATATCTACCGTTAGGGAATCCCGATTGGAGGAATCCTCGTAATAATTCTTTAGCTGGGAATAGCCTTTATCGTTAATGGTCACGGGAAAATAAGTCGTGATCATACTTGTACATAGGATGCACGACTTATAATCTTCTGCTTGCATACTGTCGGCCAGGACCTTTTTCGCCACTTCCTCACGGGCTTCGTAGAATTCGATTGCCCTGTTTATTAGAAGGGTGTCTCGTTCAAGGTCATAGGACATATTCTTAAAGATTCCCACGAGAAGCTTCTCATTCTTCCGCTCCTCGTTCCAATTGTTGATCTTAAGGGCTACCAGGATACCGATCACGACGAGTAGAATTTCACCAATCGCATAGAGAAGGTACTTCCCGAATTTATTATCTGAGAAAGACCGCAATTTTCTGATCTTAAAGAAACGTTGCATTCAAACGACTAGGTAAGACGCTTAAGCGTATACTTACCAGGTCCCATAATGGCAATTGCAAGGAAGCCCAGTAAATAAAGTAGTGCGAATTCCTTCCTGCCGAATGGATCACTGGCGTGAACAATGAACGCTGCCACCAACATTACAATAATAGGAGGAATAGCCGCAAGTTTGGTTCGAATACCGAGAATGATCAACACAGGACACAGGAATTCTGCGATAACCGTAAGGATCAGTGAAGGTGCTTCCCCGATGCCAATGGGATTTCCAAATGAGAAGTCTCCCTTGAAAACCTGTAAGAGCTTGGGGATACCATGGGTAAGCATTAAGCCTGAGAAACCCAGACGAAGAATTAGCAAACCTAAGTTGTGATTGTTCGATGAGGACATAATCTGATTTTTTAGTTGGTTGCATAAAAGTAAGCAAACTATCCTTTTTTCAAAAAACTCATAATTAAGTAGTTCTCGTTTTAGATTGTTGAATTAGTGTCCTCCTTCGCCAGGGCTTCGGAGGATTTTTTTATTTTTCGCCGTACCTTTGCTTTCATGTCTACCGTTAAAGCCTGGGTTGCTGCCGCACGCCTTCGTACACTGCCCTTATCCGTTTCCGGAATTATTGTTGGAGCTTCACTTGGCTATGGATTTGTTCGGGAGACCGCCGATGCGCAGTTGGGTGAATATATCTCCGTGTCCCATACACCATTATGGAAAATTTTAATGTTTTGGTTGGCGATACTTACTACAGTAGGTTTCCAGGTTATCTCCAACTTTGCCAATGACTACGGGGATGGGGTAAAAGGAACTGACAAGGACAGAGAAGGAGAGCAGCGAATGGTGGCCTCAGGTGTCATATCCCCCGGACAAATGCGAAGGGGAATCATCCTTACATCTGTCATCACGTTTGGTATTGCTCTGTGGTTATTGTACGAAGCTTTTGGATGGGAACAATTGCCCTATTTGGTGTTATTTCTCGTTTTGGGTATCGCGTCCATAGCTGCAGCTATCAAATATACTGTGGGCAAGAATCCCTATGGCTATTCAGGTTTTGGTGATTTGTTTGTCTTCCTGTTTTTTGGGCTGCTCAGCGTATTGGGAACCTATTTTCTCTTTGCGAAAGATATTCCCCGGGACCTGATTTTACCGGCAATAACAGTTGGTTTGTTCAGTGTGGCTGTCCTTAACCTGAATAACATGCGCGATATTGCGAATGACGCCCGTTCCGGAAAAAAGACCATTGTAGTAAAACTCGGAAGCGAGAAGGCGAAACTATATCACTATGCGTTGCTCATAATTGGGATGGGAAGTGCTATTTTTTACACGGTATTGCACTATGAAAGTATATATCAATGGGGGTATTGCGTGGCATTTATACCGTTAATTCTAAACATGGTTACCGTAGCTCGAAACAAGGAGCCTGTCAAGCTGGATGGGGAGCTCAAGAAAGTGGCCTTAAGCACCTTTCTTTTTGCTGTACTTTTTGCGATTTTACACTAACTTTAAAGAACAAAATCTTCTATTATGAAAATCACGTTTTACGGACAAAATAGCCTGGCTCTTGAAGTTTCCGGAAAGCACGTTATTGTGGATCCGTTTATTTCGGGGAATCCGTTGTCCAAGGACTCGGTGGATATCAATGATCTAAAGGCCGATTATATTCTGCTTACCCATGCACACCAGGATCATACACTGGATGCCGAAGCGATTGCCGGAAATACCGGCGCGACCATCGTAAGCAATTATGAAATCGCAATGTACTATCAGGCGAAAGGCTTTACAGTGCATCCTATGAATCATGGGGGTAGCTGGAGTTTCGAATTCGGAAAGGTGAAATATGTCAATGCCATTCATACCAGTACTTTTCCGGATGGCGCCAATGGCGGTCAGCCTGGTGGATTTGTAATCGAAGGAGAACACAAGAACATCTACATTGCCGGAGATACGGCACTTACCATGGATATGAAACTCATTCCCATGACTACAACATTGGATCTGGCAATTCTCCCCATAGGCGACAATTTTACAATGGGGGTGGACGATGCCATCATTGCCAGTGACTTTGTGGAATGCGACAAGATACTGGGCGTTCACTATGACACCTTTGGTTATATCGAGATCGATAAGGAAGCGGCCAAAAAGAAATTCTTTGATGCCGGTAAGGATCTGATGCTACTGGGAATAGGTGGTTCGATTGAATTATAAATGTGAAATACGAAATTTCAAAATCCAAAATCCAAAATCCAAATTCCAAATTCCAAATTCGTAAATCGTAAATCCAAAATCGTAACTCAAAAATCTTGATTGCCAGTTATTTTAAATATATGCTGAATTTCAAGCGTCCCGGCGGAACTTCTCGGGGCGTTTTGCATAACAAAGAGACCTGGTTTCTGATTATTAGAGAAGGTGAGAACATCGGAATAGGAGAGTGCGGGATCTTTCGTGGGCTGAGTTGTGATGACCGACCGGATTATGAGGAAAAACTGAAATGGACGTGCGATCACATTCATCTTGGAGAGGAAGCGCTGTACAATGCCATGACCGAATTCCCATCCATACAGTTCGGGATTGAAATGGCTTTCGCCTCCCTGAAGTCCGAGGATCCGTTTGTCTTGTTTCCGTCCGATTTTACATCAGGCACGGCGGCAATTCCCATTAACGGTCTTATTTGGATGGGTGATGCCGGTTTCATGCGGGAACAGATCGTTCAAAAGCTCGAGGCTGGCTTCAATTGTATCAAAATGAAGATCGGTGCCATCGATTTTGAAACGGAATTGTCTTTGCTTAAATCCATCCGAAATGAATTCTCTCCTTCCGAGATTGAACTTCGAGTAGATGCCAATGGTGCGTTTCATCCCGGAAATGCCCTTGAAAAACTAAAACGCCTTTCAGAATACAACATCCACTCCATTGAGCAGCCCATTAAGCCGGGTCAGGGTGAAGAAATGGCCACTCTTTGTGAAGTGACCCCCCTGGATATTGCTCTGGATGAAGAATTGATTGGTGTTTTTTCCGAAGCAGAAAAGACAGCACTTATTGAGATGATCAAACCGCAGTATGTCATTCTGAAACCTAGCTTGATCGGTGGATGGCAAGGAAGCGACAGTTGGATCGAAGTGGCCGGAAATAACAATGCAGGGTGGTGGATTACATCGGCACTTGAAAGCAATGTAGGATTAAACGCCATTTCACAATATACCTTTACAAAAAATAGTAACTTGCCTCAGGGTTTGGGGACCGGAAGTCTCTTCACAAATAACATCCAGGCACCGCTAGAAGTGGAACAGGGTGAATTGAAGTACTCCGGTAAAAACAGTTGGGACATTACTCCATTTCTAAACGAATAGTTTATTCATGTACATCGCACAAACGTTTCGATACTTGCACGATTGGTGGCGTTATCTTATCGGATTTTTACTGGCTTTCGGAGCCTCTCAATTAGGTGCTCTTCCTTTAATTATCGCCGTCTTCTTCAAGATGATGAGCGAAGGCCGGGGCATCGAAGAACTGGAGGACGATCCGTATCAGATGATGAATGTATTGGATTCCAATCTGACCCTGTTCCTTATGCTGCTCGGATTTGCGTTTGGTATGTTGGTGCTGTATTTTGTGATAAAATGGTTGCATAAGCAACCGTTTCGCACGGTAACGACCACGCGCAAAAAAACAGATTGGGGAAGAATCTGGTTTGGTTTTTTCCTGGTGGTTATCACTACTACGGTGCTCACCCTTATCGATCACTTCTCAAATTCGGAGGAAATAATACTCCAGTTCGATCTGGTGCCTTTCCTCATTCTGGCAGTTATTGCCATTGTCATGCTCCCACTGCAAACCAGTTTTGAAGAGTATCTCTTCCGGGGTTACCTGATGCAGGGAATAGGTGTGATGGCAAAAAACAGGTGGGTCCCGCTATTGGTTACTTCCCTGTTCTTTGGAGGTCTGCATTTTTGGAATCCCGAGGTGGATAAGATCGGAAATATCATAATGCTCTACTATATCGGTACGGGACTGTTCCTGGGAATCATGACCCTAATGGATGAGGGTATGGAGCTGGCACTGGGCTTTCATGCCGGAAACAATATTATTGCCGCTTTGCTCATTACAGCGGACTGGACAGTATTTCAAACCCATTCAGTATTTAAGGACATGTCGGAGCCCACAGCCGGGTTCGACATACTAATCCCTGTATTGGTTATTTACCCCATTTTTCTTGGCTTAATGGCCTGGCGTTATAAATGGAGGAATTGGAAAGACAAACTCTTTGGACGTGTTGACCCACCGCCAATAGAATCATCATAAGTACAAACTACCCCGCAGTTTTGAAAACAACCTCACATCTTCTAAACACGGCTTTTACCTTTAACGGGCTTTCGTTCGGGTATGAGGAACTGTTGGAATTTGCGACGAGGTTGGAGGCCGAGGGTGACGATCACGAGATAAGCGCCGGTCGTTTTATCCGGATGTGGCTGGGCGATGCACCTACTATTGAGGTTCAAACCTCCGGGTCTACGGGAACTCCGAAGACCATTCTTCTGGAGAAGGAAAAGATGATCTACAGCGCTAAAGCTACGGGTACATACTTCAAAGTGGGTGAAGGGACTTCGGCTTTGCTGTGCCTGTCAGCCGACTACATTGCCGGAATGATGATGTTGGTACGCGCAATGGTAATGGGTTGGGATCTGCATGTTGTAGCTCCGGAACGGGATGCATTGGTCCAATACGACAATCCGTATGACTTTGTGGCCATGGTTCCGTATCAGGTAATGCACTCCATGCACGCATTGGATAAGGTGAAGAAGCTTATTATTGGAGGTGGCCCGGTTTCAAGGGAATTGGAGACTATGCTTCAGGAGGTTTCCACCGAAGCATTTGCCACCTATGGTATGACCGAGACCATTTCCCATATTGCCGTTAGACGCCTTAACGGCGCAGGCCGATCCCGGGAATTCACCGCACTTCCTGACGTTGAACTTTCACTGGATGAACGGGAATGCCTTGTGATTGACGCGCCTGGAGTTAGTGACGAGAAAGTAATTACCAACGACATTGTCGATCTTAAATCAGCCAGGTCCTTTGTGTGGCTGGGTCGGTATGACTACGTTATCAATAGTGGGGGGATAAAGGTACATCCCGAGAAAGTCGAAGAAAAGCTTCAGGACAGTATTAAGTTTCCGTTTATTATTGCCTCGGCCATTGACAAGGAATGGGGAGAGCAGGTAATTTTGGTCGTCGAGAGTGTTGAAGACTCCGAGCTACCGGATTTCACGCAATATTTCTCGGTGTTGGAAAAGTATGAGCGACCCAAGCGCATATACACGGTGTCGCGCTTCCCGTACACCAAAACCGGCAAGATAAAACGCAAGGATGTACTGCAAATGCTGAAAAATTATAAGAAATAGTACGTTCGGTACGGTTATTGATTTTCTGAGATCGAAATAACCGATTCTAATTTTTTTCTGATCTTTGTATCGCAAAAGAAAACATGATGAAAACCAAGAATATAGTAGTAGCTTTCTTTTTTGCCCTGTTGACCACAGGCGCCTTTGCACAAAACCTTAATGGTGTTCAACGCGGACAACGCGGATATACACCACCACCGCTGGAGCAGGAGAAGAAAGCCCGGGCCGTAGAGAATACGCTTGCGAATATCAATGAAAAGATGGATATGTATGAGGCGGAGTTCTCTCTGGACGCTTTCGAAAAGGCCGTAATGAGGAATATGATCGTTGAATTTGAAGAAGGCCGTATGGCAACTATGGGTGCTGAAAATATGGAATATGAAGTGCGTATTCAAACCATCCAGAAACTGCAGGAGAAGCTGTCGACCGACCTTGAAGTGTTCCTTACGGAAGAAGAAATTGGCCGTTTCGGAGAATTACATTTCCTGGAAAACAAAGGAAAAAAGAAAAAGAAGAAAAAGAAAGACCGAAAGAGTTAACAGGGAAGGAGATCACATACGGTCTCCTTTTTTGATGGTAAACTTTTACAATTCTTGACCTTCGGCGTTGTTGGTTTCGTATCTTTAAGGAAACACATAGCAACTGCCGTATGAAAAAGATATTGTTTACCTCGTTTTTGGCCGTGATGGCCTTCTCCTTAGTTTCTGCCCAAAATACTTCGAAGCAAGTTTCTTTGCTATGGGACAGTTCCTACGGAATGATCTCCAAAGACATTGATAAGGAGTTCTCCTTTTTGGATTCCTATTTCAATCAAAACCCAAAAGTGACTTTAAAACTCACCGTGTTCAGCAACACGGTTATCCTTAAGGAAACCTATCAGGTTACCAACGGGAACTGGGATAACCTAAAAAGAGAACTGCGGAATACGGTATACGACGGATCCGCCTCCTTCGAGGGCTTATTTGATCTTACCGTCGATGAGATACTGCTCGTAAGTGACGGTAATGAAACGGTGGACGAACTCCCCAGGAGCTTCTCCAAGCCCGTATATGCCATTACCAGTGTTAGCAATTCAAATGAGGACGATCTAAAAAGCCTGTCCATAACCTCCGGAGGTGCCTATTTCAATATTTCTCCTGACAGTTTTGCCGCAGGGCTCGATACCGAGGCCGATATTGTTGTTGTTACGGGTATAGTAACGGATAACCTCGGCCCACTTTCACAGGTGAACGTACTCTCTCGTGAGAACGGGAAGTCCACCGTTACCTCGAGCGATGGATCTTACAGTATTCAAGCCATACCGGGTGGGGTGCTGGAATACAGCTATTTGGGCAAGAATACCCAGGTGTCCAGGGTTAGTTCAGGAGTAAAGAACATCGTTATGACCGAAGGCAATGAGGTATTGGGTGAAGTGTTGGTTACTGCCACTGTCGAGGAAGAGGAGGAACTGGTGAACACCGGAAACTCCAAGGTAGACCGGCGAAAATTGGGCTATGCGGTGGAATCCATTGATTCAGAAGATATCTCTTTTCTGGATACCGACGTTCAACAAGCGGTCAGCGGGCAGTTTTCCAATTTGTTCTTACCCAATGACACCGATGTAGACGTAGACCTTAGTCAGTTCTTATCCAGAGGTCGAAATATGTCCATATTGCTCAATCAGTACGGACTCATTGTACTTGATGGCGTTCCTATGTCTCAAAGTGATTCCGGTTATATCAACTCCGGAGAAGGTGGTGGGATTCCGGGTTCAGGAGCCGGTAGTACGGGAGGTTTCATAGACAGGACGCGTCATATTAACCCTGATAATATCGAGAGCATTACATTTCTTAAAGGCCTGGCGGCCACCAATAAGTATGGTACGCTGGGTAGAAACGGTGTTTTGTTGATTACCACCAAAACCGCGGCGGTGCAAAGTAGAAACTCAGGAGCCGAAGCCAAACCTGTTGGTACCACGGCCACATATACGGGCTCGGTGGAAAGGATGAAAGCTCTTCCTAATACCTCGTACATCAAGGCGCTAAAAAAATAGACTAATATAGATGA
>CAZTLE010000169.1:0-8657 GCA_964614415.1 uncultured Aureitalea sp.
TGGAGTAATGAACGGAAGTGTGAAGGGATTGATCACCGTAGGAGTTGATCCTGTATATTCTTTCCCGGGAACCGGATTTGCCGAGGCCTATCAAGACCTGGAGATGAAAGTAGCTTTCTCTATGAAAGAGGACGCTACGGCAGCACTCGCCGATATGGTAGCTGCGACACCACATTACCTCGAGTCATGGGGAGATGTGCAAATGCGAAAAGGTAGCTACGGATTGATCCAACCTACGATTCGCACCTTATTCAACACAAGACAGTTTCAGGATTGCCTGTTACAATGGACAGGTAATTCCATGAGCTACTATGAATATATCAAGGACACCTGGACCAACGAATTGTTGAACGGTGCTTCCTGGAGTCAGACACTACATGACGGTGTTCTGGAAAGTGATGCTGAAGTTGCCGTTGCAGCACCTGAAGAAGGTACTTCCGAGGCTGAAAGCAGCACGCCTGCAGAGGCCATGAGTGCTACCTTCCAGGATGGAGGATACGAACTTACCTTGTATACCAAGACTGCCATGGGAGACGGACAACAAGCCAATAACCCATGGTTGCAGGAGCTTCCCGATCCTATTTCACGTGCTACATGGGATAACTACCTTACCGTTTCTGCTGCCGATGCCGCCACCCTTGGGTTGACCAACGAGAATGTGGCCAACGGGGCACTGGATGGTAGCTATGCCAGGGTGACAATGGGTGACATGGTCCTGGAAAAAGTACCGGTGTTGATTCAGCCGGGTCAGGCGCCTGGTTCCGTTGGACTTGCACTGGGATATGGTAAAACGGCTGCGATTCAGTCTGAAATGCAGACAGGTGTAAATGCCTATCCGTTCTATCAGAATTTCTCTCATGCACCGGGTAGCGTTAGTATAGAAAAAGTGGCCGGTACACACGAGTTTGCGTGTACCCAGCTTCACAATACCATGATGGGTCGTGATATTATTCGCGAGACCAACCTGGAAATATTCAACACAAAAGATGTTCACGATTGGAACCCGGTTCCGGAAGTATCCAAGGATCACCAGGAAATTCCTGTGACCTCACCGGATGCTGACCTTTGGGAGCCGTTCGATCGTTCTATTGGACATCACTTCAATCTGTCTATCGATCTCAACGCCTGTACCGGATGTGGTGCCTGCGTGATCGCCTGTCATGCCGAGAACAACGTACCTGTTGTTGGAAAGCCCGAAGTACGTAAGAGCCGCGACATGCACTGGCTGCGTATTGACAGATACTACTCCAGCGAAGAGTCCTTTGCAGGAGATACCGAAAAGAAAGACAACATCTCCGGACTGGGAAGTTCCCTGTCTGAATACGGAGAAATGGAAATTGCTGCGGCCAATCCGCAAGTTGCTTTCCAACCCGTTATGTGTCAGCACTGTAACCACGCTCCATGTGAGACGGTATGTCCTGTGGCTGCGACCTCTCACGGCCGTCAGGGACAGAACCACATGGCGTATAACCGTTGTGTGGGAACGCGTTACTGTGCTAACAACTGTCCTTATAAAGTACGTCGCTTCAACTGGTTCCTGTATGCAGAGAACGATGAGTTTGACTACAACATGAATAATGATCTTGGCCGTATGGTACTGAACCCGGATGTAGTGGTTCGTTCCCGCGGGGTGATGGAGAAATGTTCTATGTGTATCCAAATGACTCAGAAGACCATTTTGGATGCCAAGCGTGACGGAAGACAGATCAAGGACGGTGAATTTAAAACAGCTTGTTCTGCTGCCTGTGATACAGGAGCGATCGCCTTTGGAGATATCAACGATCACCACAGCGAGATCTATGAGCACAAGCACGACAAGCGAACGTATCACTTACTTGAGGCAGTAGGTACAGAGCCAAATGTGTCCTACAAGGTGAAAGTAAGAAATACCAAAGAAGTTTAAACTAAGAAATAGTAGATATAGATATGGCGTCGCATTACGAAGCACCTATAAGAAGACCCTTAGTTACGGGAGATAAAACCTACCACGACGTGACCGTGGATGTGGCTGCTCCGGTTGAGGGAAGAGCCAACAAGTCCTGGTGGATCGTATTTTCCATTTCCCTCATGGCTTTCTTGTGGGGAATAGGATGTATTATTTACACCATTTCCACCGGTATTGGGGTTTGGGGTCTTAACAGTACAGTAAACTGGGCCTGGGATATCACCAACTTCGTTTGGTGGGTAGGTATTGGTCACGCAGGTACGCTTATCTCGGCTGTACTACTGCTGTTCCGACAAAAGTGGAGAATGGCGGTAAACCGTTCGGCAGAGGCGATGACCATCTTCTCGGTGATCCAGGCGGGATTGTTCCCTATTATTCACATGGGACGTCCGTGGTTAGCCTATTGGGTACTTCCTATTCCGAACCAATTCGGATCGCTGTGGGTGAACTTTAACTCCCCACTGCTTTGGGACGTATTTGCGATCTCAACCTATCTTTCGGTATCATTGGTCTTCTGGTGGACAGGGCTACTTCCTGACTTCGCCATGATCCGTGACCGTGCGATCACACCATTTACCAAGAAAATTTACAGCATACTATCCTTCGGATGGAGCGGACGGGCCAAAGACTGGCAGCGTTTCGAAGAAGTATCTTTGGTATTGGCCGGTTTGGCAACACCACTGGTACTTTCGGTTCACACCATTGTATCCTTCGACTTCGCCACCTCCGTAATACCCGGATGGCACACCACCATTTTCCCGCCCTATTTCGTTGCGGGTGCGATCTTCTCCGGATTTGCCATGGTACAGACCCTGCTCATCATCATGAGAAAGGTGTCCAACCTGGAGAATTATATTACGGTGCAGCACATCGAATTAATGAATATCGTGATCATGATCACGGGATCCATTGTGGGTGTGGCTTATATCACAGAGTTGTTCATTGCATGGTACTCGGGAGTGGAATACGAACAGTATGCCTTCCTCAACCGTGCCACCGGACCCTACTGGTGGGCGTACTGGGCGATGATGACCTGTAATGTATTCTCGCCGCAGTTCATGTGGTTCAAGAAGTTGCGTACCAGTATCATGTTCTCCTTCTTCATATCTATAGTCGTGAATATCGGTATGTGGTTCGAGCGTTTTGTGATTATTGTTACGTCACTACACCGCGATTACCTTCCTTCTTCATGGACGATGTTCTCACCCACATTTGTGGATATCGGAATCTTCATCGGAACGATCGGATTCTTCTTTGTACTCTTCCTGTTGTACGCAAGGACCTTCCCGGTAATTGCTCAGGCGGAAGTGAAGTCGATCTTGAAGTCCTCCGGAAGCCGCTACAAGAAATTACGTGCAGAGCACGGTGATGACGCACCTCACTATGATGTGAATTCCGTGAGCACTGCTGCTCCTGAGGCGTCAGCACCTCAGATTGAAGGAACCGAAGAAGAGCGTACCAACGAGCTGCTCAGCGGAATAGGAACTTTCGATCCCGAGACACAAACTCCGGATGATCTGAAGTTGATCAGCGGCGTTGGACCGAAAATGGAAGAAAAATTACATCAATTGGGCATCTACACCTTCGAACAGGTGAGTAGAATGACCGATCGAGAATATGATCTGCTTGACAGTATTATAGACGAATTCCCGGGACGTGCCAAGCGCGATGACTGGGCAGGTCAGGCAAATAAACTTAAAAACAGCTAGTCGTATGGCATCGAAAGTGATTCAGGCGATATACAACGATGATGACATCCTAATGAAAGCCGTTAAGGAGGTCAAAAACGCGCATTATCATATAGAAGAGATCTATACTCCTTTCCCGGTACACGGATTGGACAAGGCTATGGGACTGGCACCCACGCGTATTGCGATCTGTTCCTTTATGTACGGGTTGGTTGGATTGGCAGTAGCCATTACCATGATGAATTACATCATGATCGATGACTGGCCGCAAAATATTGGAGGTAAGCCAAGTTTCAGTTACCTCGAAAACATGCCGGCTTTTGTGCCGATTATGTTTGAGATGACCGTATTCTTTGCGGCGCACTTAATGGTAATCACCTTTTACATGCGAAGCAAGTTGTGGCCCTTTAAGAAAGCAGAGAATCCTGATGTTCGCACTACCGATGATCACTTTTTGATGGAGGTGGATGCCGGCCATCACAGTGTGGACGAAGTAAGTAGCTTCCTGAGAAATACCGGAGCTATGGAGTTAAACGTAGTCGAACGAGAAGAAGATCATTAATATGAAGCATATAATAAATATAGGTATCGGTATTCTCACTTCGGTGACCCTGGTGTCTTGTTTTAACAAGGAAAACCCTAATTACCAGTATATGCCGAATATGTATGAGCCGGTAGGTTATGAGACCTATGGTGAATATGAAATTTTCCCCGGTGAAATGGAAGCCATGCTTCCGGCGGAAGGTTCCATCCCACGGGGTTGGATGCCGTACGATTATGAAAACTCTACCGAGGGATTGGAGTTGGCGCGTGCAGAGCTTAAAAATCCACTGCCTGTAACTCAGGAGAACCTGGATAAGGGAAAAGAGCTCTACGATATCTACTGTGCCATTTGCCATGGTACCAAAGGAGATGCGAAGAGTGTACTTATGGAGCGTGAAAAATTCCTGGGTATTCCTAGTTATGCCGATCCGGGACGTAATATTACTGAAGGAAGTGTTTATCACGTGCAGATGTACGGGTTGAACTCCATGGGATCGTATGCTTCTCAAACCAGCGAGAAAGAGCGCTGGCAGATTACACAGCACGTTATGAACTTGAAGGCCACTCTTAAAGGAGAGCCTCTGCTGGAAATCATGGGTGAGACAGTAGACTCGACGGCTGTGACCGAAGAGGTACACGAAACCGAAGAAGTGCATGAAGAAGAAGCTTCTTCCGAAGAAAATAACCATTAGACACAAAGAGAATAGTTTAAGATATGGACTATAAGCTACCGAATAAAGTAAAACTCTTCGCAATCATTTTTATGGTGGTTGGTGCGCTTGGGATCGTTGCCGGTTTCATGAGTACGCCGGCAAACACTGCTGAAGTCAAAGAAATGCTCGAAGCACATCACGACGGTCACGGCGGTGGTCATGGTGATGCGACCGAAGCACATGGTGATGGGCACGAAGAAACAAGTGAAGCTCACGGCGGAGATCATGGCGAAGGTGCACATGGAAGTGAAGAAGAGCATCTTGAGCATGTGTTGCATCAAATGCAGAATCGTCCGTGGTCAGCGATCTACGTGGCATCGTTTTTCTTCTTTATGATTGCCCTCGGAACACTGGCTTTCTATGCCATTCAGCATGCCGCCCAGGCAGGATGGTCCCCTGTACTTTTCAGGGTGATGGAAGGAATTACCGCCTATCTGCCGGTAGCGTCCGTAATCCTTTTTGTATTGCTATTGCTTTCGGTATTTCATGTGAATCACATTTTCCACTGGATGGATCCCGAATTGGTAAATCCGGAAAGTGACCATTACGATAAATTGATCGACGGGAAGAGCGGCTGGTTGAATACTACCGGCTTCCTAATTAGAGCGGTCATATTCTTACTGGGATGGAACCTGTACCGTTACTTCTCAAGAAAATGGACTCTAAAACAGGACGATGCCGCAGAAGGTGATGTGTCCTGGTTCAAAAAGACATTCAAACTATCGGCTGCATTCCTGGTATTCTTTATAGTTACCGAATCCATGATGTCCTGGGACTGGATCATGAGTTTTGATCCGCACTGGTTCAGTACATTGTTCGGATGGTATGTATTTGCAAGTATGATCGTTTCGGCGGTAACTGTGATCGCTATGGTCACTATCGTTCTGAAATCTCAAGGATATTTGGACTTTGTGAACGACAGCCACATTCATGACCTTGCCAAGTTCATGTTCGCCTTCAGTATTTTCTGGACATATCTGTGGTTCTCGCAGTTCATGCTTATCTGGTATGCGAACATTCCGGAAGAGGTTACCTACTTCGTAACCCGAATTCAGGATTACAAGCTGCCATTCTTTGGAATGTTGGCGATGAACTTCATATTCCCTGTTCTACTCTTGATGAACAGCGATTACAAGCGTATTAACTGGTTCGTAGTCATGGCAGGGATCGTGATCCTTGTAGGACACTATATAGATGTATTCAACATGGTAATGCCCGGTACCGTAGGAGCGTCCTGGTTTATAGGACTTCCTGAGATCGGTTCCGTTTTGTTCTTCTTCGGATTGTTTGTGTTCGTAGTCTTTACGGCACTCTCGAAGAAACCGTTGCTGGCCAAAGGCAATCCGTTTATGAAGGAAAGCAAGCATTTTCATTATTAATTAATAACCTGGAAGACGAATAACGATGACCGCATTTTTAGTAGTATTAGTAATTATTCTTTTTGGAGTTGCCGTCTGGCAAATGGGAAAGATACTGCAGCTATCAAAACCCAAGGGCGACAACACTTCCGAAATAGCTTCTGATAAGGATAACAATACCCACGGATACCTGATGTTGGGATTCGTCATCTTCATTTACCTGCTCTGTATAGTGAGTTATTGGTTATGGAGTGATGTTTTCCTACCCGATTCGGCATCCGAACACGGGAAAGATATCGATCAGCTATGGCTTATTTCCATGGTTATCATCTTTATCGTTGGGATTATTACCCAATGGTTATTGCACTATTTTGCCTTTAAATACCGCGGAAAGAAAACGCAAAGAGCAACTTTCTACGCGGATAACGATAAACTGGAATTCATCTGGACCATCATCCCGGTAATTGTACTTGCCGGATTGATCATCTACGGATTGTTCACCTGGACGGATATTATGAATGTGGATACCGACGATGACCCGTTGGTAGTTGAATTGTACGCCTATCAGTTTGACTGGCGTGCGCGTTACGGAGGATCCGACAATACCCTGGGAGAAGCGAATGTTCGTCTGATCGAAGGCGCCAACCAGTTAGGTGTGGATACATCCGATCCCAATGCTCAGGATGATGTGGTAGTGAATGAGTTGCACTTGCCTGTAGGCCGTAAGGTATTGTTCAAGATGCGATCTCAGGACGTATTGCACTCTGCCTATATGCCTCACTTTAGAGCGCAGATGAACTGTGTGCCCGGTATGATCACCCAGTTTGCGTTCACACCCACCAAGACAACCGACGATATGCGGGCCGACCCCGAAGTAGCCGCCAAAGTTGAGCGAATCAATAAGATTCGTAGAGAAAACAGTGTGGCACTAATTGCTAAAGGAGAAGAAGGACTGGAACCCTATGAGTTCGATTTCTTGCTGCTTTGTAATAAGATCTGCGGAAGCAACCACTACAATATGCAAATGAAGATCGTAGTGGAGAGCGAAGAAGATTATAATGCCTGGATGGCCCAACAACAAACGCTAGCCGAAGCGTTAAAATAAACTTTAAAATTACCTGAATAGATATGTCAGCACACGCAAACGCACACGTAGAAGATCACCACGACGATCACGGGCATCATCATAAAGAGACTTTCATAACGAAGTACATCTTTAGTCAGGATCACAAAATGATCTCCAAACAATACCTGATAACAGGTTTGTTTATGGGAATCATCGGTATCGCGATGTCGCTACTTTTTAGATTGCAACTCGCATGGCCGGACAAGCAATTTACCGTATATGAGATCTTCCTCGGAAAATGGGGTGAAGATGGAGTTATGGATCCAAACGTATACCTGGCTCTGGTTACCATTCACGGTACCATCATGGTATTCTTCGTACTTACTGCCGGATTGAGTGGTACGTTCAGTAACCTGTTGATCCCATTACAGATCGGAGCCCGCGATATGGCTTCCGGTTTCCTTAATATGATCTCGTACTGGTTGTTCTTCCTGTCCAGCGTCTTCATGGTAATTTCACTGTTTGTAGAAGCAGGACCTGCTTCTGCCGGATGGACCATCTATCCACCACTTAGTGCCTTACCACAGGCCATTCCCGGATCGGGGGCTGGTATGACACTTTGGTTGGTGTCTATGGCGATCTTCATTGCGTCATCGCTGTTAGGTTCGCTGAACTATATTGTAACCGTATTGAATCTGCGTACCAAGGGAATGTCCATGACACGCCTGCCATTGACGATCTGGGCGTTCTTTATCACTGCCGTAATTGGTGTGGTATCCTTCCCGGTACTGCTTTCTGCCGCTTTGTTGCTGATCATGGACCGAAGCTTTGGAACTTCATTCTTCCTTTCGGACATCTACATAGCAGGAGAGGTATTACATAACCAGGGAGGGTCACCGGTACTTTTCGAACACCTGTTCTGGTTCCTGGGACACCCCGAGGTATACATTGTACTACTTCCGGCCCTTGGAATTACGTCCGAAGTGATCGCTACCAATGCACGAAAACCGATCTTCGGTTACAGGGCGATGGTTGCCTCGATTCTGGCAATCGCCTTCCTTTCAACCATTGTATGGGGTCACCACATGTTCATTTCAGGGATGAATCCGTTCCTTGGTTCGGTATTCACATTTACAACACTATTGATCGCGATTCCGTCTGCGGTAAAAGCGTTTAACTATATAACCACACTCTGGAAAGGAAATCTCCAGTTGAACCCGGCCATGTTATTCTCCATAGGACTGGTATCCACCTTCATTACAGGAGGTCTTACCGGTATCATTTTGGGAGACAGCGCCCTGGATATTAACGTACACGATACGTATTTCGTAGTGTCTCACTTCC
>CAZTLE010000170.1:0-8515 GCA_964614415.1 uncultured Aureitalea sp.
GAACCAAAGCCCGAGGTCGAATCCGAAGAGTACACCGGCCACAATGAGGCCCAGGGCAATAAAGAATCCTATTGTCAAAATGGATCGCAGGAATGAAAAATCTTTCTTGGTAAGCAGTACAATCGCCGAAAGTCCGGAGAACAGTGAGAGGGTCACGATCGCTGCCTTATTAAGCAAGGTAAATTGACCGTCATCTGCATAGTACATTGCGATAAGTAATAGCGGCACAAAGATGAAAGCCTCCGCAATCACATAGAGAATCAGTGCTAAATACTGCTTGTTTTTGTCATGAGAGTTGATCGCCATACGCTCGGCATAGTTGGTAACAAACATGAAACCACCCAGCATAAGGAGCCATCGCCAACCTTCGGTAAGTGAAACTGCCAGTTTGATAACGGCCGGGATCTGAAAGAATATCATCTCGACCAAAATAAACAAGAGCACTGCCAGTGCCAGATGTGTGTAGGTTTTTCGGTAAAATGCTACCCGTTTTTCATCGGTGAGCGCACTGACAACTGCCGGCTGGGCAGGTTCAACATTGAAATTTTCTTCCATAAGAATTGATTTAAATGGTTCGTATAATTTACAAGGCGGTTATTTCTTAGAACTTTCACCTTTAAAATGCTGGGAATTGTTTTTAAACAGCACGTTAAAGGTGGTAAGGCTACCATAACAGCGGGTAATATATTGTTGCAGGTCTATTTTATCCTGCTCTTCCAGCACCTTGCTGGAATTTATCTTTTGTTCCATAACCCGGAGTCTGTCCCTCAGCATAACAATCTTGTGAAAGAAGGTGCTAATGGGAATCTCTTTGCTCGACAGAGAGGTATCCTTGGGTTGGAGTACCATAGTTCCTCCTTTCCAACGATCACCAATAGGAACAATCTCACTCGCATCACTCCATTTCTTGAGAATATCGCGAAGGCTCTTCTCTACTTCGTAGAAACTCACCGTGTCGACTTCATCTTCGGCGGCTTCAATGACTTCGAAGGTATCATCTACATTAATGGTCTCAAGTCCGCGATCAATAAAGGTCACCCAGTACATTCGTGAAGTAACATTCGTAACTACGCCCTTTCCGTAATCGGGGTGATCAATACGGGAGCCAATGCCTAAAATCTTATTCATGGTTTTGCAATTAAATTAATTGAAACCTAAAAATAATAACTTTTCAAAATGGGAGGGTATAGGAGGGAAAAATTATTCTTCGGGCAACATCTTTCGCAATCGTTCAACCGAATACTCAATATCTCCCAGGAGGTGTTCAGCGTGCTTGGGAGTATAATATTGTTTTTCAACATCCTCCTCATTTACCAGCCGCCTTCGTTCGGCATCTTCCCTGAACAACCAGTTGATATCGAGATCCGGAAATCGCTTCGCAACTTTGGTCAGCATTTCGATCGAGATGGGACGTTGATCGTTGAGTACCTTGTTAAGTTGGGTAAGGTTTTCGTCTATTTCCTTCGCAAACTGATTTTGTTTTAACTTCTTGTCCTTCAACACTTCTTTGAGACGACTTCCCAAACCCATACGTACTATAATTTCTAAATGTGTCCTATATATCAATATTTTGTTGTAAAATTGACCTAAAGGACATAATTTTAAACATGTATTCCAAACGCTTTGAAACGATTGAAAACAAAGATAAACAAAAAAACACATGAAGATAAGGCGAGAAACGATCAGCTACGCATTCAAAAATTTATGAAGCACTATGATCTGACTGCTGAAGAAGCAGGTCTCGCGACGGCGCTCATGGACGACTATCTCTATCGTGGTTATAGTGAGGAGATTAGGAACCGGGCCGCAGCTTCCGGTCATTCGGTGACGCAACAAGTCGTGAGATTGGTAAAACTCGGAAGGACCAAGAACCCAATTGTTTTTCACTTGTTGCTCATTTATGCCGCAGAAAACAAAACCGCTACCGAAGATGTGCAGGACAAAATAAAAGAACAGCTTTCTAAATGAATCAAAAGTCCCGTATCCCCCTTACGAAAGCGGGACACTCCCCCACCCGCCAGTAAGCCGAAGCGGATCCCGATACAGGGTCAATACAAGGGATCCGCTTTTTTCTACGCATCTATGTGCAACGTGCCCAATCGCATAATGGACATCCCACTACCCCATCCGGCTCCATGATCGCTTTGCATATTCTTTACGTGCAAGGGATGTATGTTGTGATCACCAAAAGTGAGCAAGGAAAGTATTTGTCCCGGCCGTGAGTGCCTACTCGCCCAGGACAATGGGGAATCTCCATTATCATCCCGCAAGGCTTTATCGGCTCCTGCATTGAGCAATAACTGAATGGTCTCTTCATTCCCAAAGGCTGCAGCTACATGCAACGGACTTTCGCCACAGGTGCGAACGTCCCGCATATAGTTTCCTGTCTCTATACCTGGAATTGTTGTAGCATTGGGATCAGCGCCATAGGCCAAAAGTAACTTAACGATCAGGTTGTTCGCAGGCCGGTTGGGATGTGACAGGCAACTGTGCAAAGCAGTTTCTCCACTATGTTTATTACTATGATTGGCATCTGCACCTTGTTCCAGTAAATACTGACACAATTGCCAGTGACCGTGGAAGGCCGCACCATTGAGATCGTAATTAGTTCCCAAAAGGTCAAGGGAGGCGCCTAATGAAACCAAATATGTAACAGCGGAAACATCTCCATAATAGGCACACCAGCTTATCAAGGGTACGCCTTGCTCGTCGGATCCATCGGCCGGATGTCCTTCGTCAATAAGATTGAAAATCAGATCGGTCCGGCCATCTTTAAACTTCTGTATCATATAACACGGGAATTAAGGGTCAACTTTATAGGGTCCGATATAACGATGATAATCGGGTATGATTTGCGAGAGATGGTATTCAAGGTGATACAAATAATCTCCTATCAGGTAGGAAAGCGTGGTTGACTGTTCCTTTGGAATAGTACGCATACAGATCGCATCAAAATTGTGTGTATTGGTTTTTCGATTCACCACATCTTCAGGCAGGGTTTCCAGTAGTTCGGCAATGTGCCGATTGACCACCCACCAGGTATCCAGAACTTCGGTGACTTCCCGCTCCTGGTAGCGATTCCGCAGTACCCAGGCATCCTGATCATAGCCGGGAAACACAAGATCCTGCTGATCCTGAGCCCTGATAAACCGCTGATAGTTGTTGGTAGCCGAATCAATAAGATGACCCAGAAGTTCTTTCTTAGACCATTTGCCCGGCGCCGGTTTCTCATTCATCTCTGCCTCCGGAATCTCTTTGATCTTAGCGTGGGCATTGATCATAATGTCTCTTAAAAAAGTGCTCGCTTGTTTCATTCCTCATAACCGAATTGGCGAAAAGTCAGGTTTATCCTGGGGTTCTCGCAGGTTGAATCCACCGGTAAACTGTGTTCATAGTGATCCTGACATCCCTCACCCATAACCAACAGACTACCGTGTTTAAGGACCAAACCGTGTTGTTCGCCGGTCACCTTATGACGCAACAGAAATTGCCGTTCGGCTCCCAGGCTTATCGAGGCAATGACCGTAGTATCACCAAAAGATGGCCGGTCGGCGTGAAAATCTACTCCCGAATTCCCATCCGGATAATAGATGCATACACATACCCGGTAGATTTTATTCAATAGGGTTTCTATACGTTGCCTGATTTCCAGAAGGGCCTCAGGCCAAACCATGGTCTTACCATGTCCGGCTTCCGGGATGGCGTCGGTTTCCTTAAGCTCCTTATCGATAAACGAAACCTTGCCGAAATCGAAGCTCACCCCATGGACTGTGAGACGATTGTCCTCCAGCGAGGCATACTGTGAAATGACATTAAAAAGCGCTGTAGCTTCTTCCGAAGTAATAAAATTCGGATAGTAGTCGACCGTTGCTTCTACAGGAAGGCAGATCTTCTCTAACGTATGATCAGTGGACGATGAGCTCATAGGGTTTTTGGTCTTCAGGAAAAATTATTGAATACATCTCTCCTTCGGAGTTGCGGACAGCTCTTATTTCAAAGGTAAGCTGCCAGGTACCCCGCCCGAAATGTTCTTTGCTCAATTGTAACTCACGCGCCTCCCCATTCTTAAATCGATATCTCGGAGTCTCTCCGGACTTGTCCATGCCATTGATCCAAACAGGATTGGCTGTCCAGCCGCCGGTATCCCACCAAAGTTCACTTTCGGGATTTTGCGGTGCAGCTTCCGGGTCATTAGCCGGCCACTCTCCCAATTGGGCGGAAACATGCAGGTTAATGGGTTCGGTCAATTCGCTTGTATCGAGGGTAAGGTCACAGGTGCCATAACTACCTTCAGGATAGGTGTAACTTAACCAAACATAGTGGTCGTCCTGGTAGATATAAAGTATTACATCGTTATTCAATGGGATGCGCTCGGCTCCCAGAGCTTCATACTCATTCGCAACACCATCGACAATCGGCGGCGCTATGGTCACAGCCTCCTGAGGTTCGGTCTTTTCATTCCTGCAGGACCACAGTACAAGTAGCGCACTGAAAACAATCCACATCTGAAGCCATTTTTGCATAGGTCATTCCCTTAGATTCCGTTCTATAAAAGTAAGGAGTTTTTCCTTGTACGCCTGTCCGCCAACATCAAACATCCCGAAGTGCTTCCCGCCTTCTACTTCAACAAATTCCTTATCCACGGATTTTAGATTTTCGAACAGCGCCTTGCCGTATTCAAATGATATTCGTTCGTCTTCATTGCCATGGGCAATAAGCACAGGTTGTTCAATATGTTTTACCGATTCGATCGGCGCTACCTGCGACGGATCAAAGTTTGCTACTTCCCCGGCTCTGTCCAGCGCATAATTGGAGAGCGACCTGATCCCGAAGCCACCCAGCATTCGCTTCTTATAATCATGTACGATTGTTCTGAGATCTGTAAAGGTGCTTTCTATCACCCCAAACTGAATCCGTTCGTCATATTCCAGGGCTTGAAGGGCAATGGCGCCTCCCAGGGAGTTCCCCCAAATTCCTACAGGTAGTGAATCATTCCTGGTTTTGATATAATCTACAAGGCGAGCAATGTCTTTCTTTTCATGAAATCCGTAGGTACAAAAATCGCCACTGCTCTTACCATGTGCCCTGCCGTCAAAAACCAGGGTAGCAACGCCCAGATCGGCCAGGTCACCGGCCAGGGGAATAAAATGTTCCTTACAACCCCCTACACCATGTACCAGGATCATGATGCCCCGGGTGGTTTCCAGATTGGACTCTATCGAATACCCTTTCAAACGGATACTATCTGCTATTTCAAGGTCCAGAGAAGTACTTTTCAAATCCAGCTCGGAGGGTTTGAGATCAAGGCTCACCCGTCCCGGCTGAGTAATGGCGTACGGAGCTATATAATGAAAGCCAACATATCCTCCAATCGTAAAAAGCACCATCAGGATGGCAAGTGTGATTAGAATGCGCCGTTTCCATCTCCTATTCAAATCAATCGTTCTTTTATGAATGCACTTATCACATCAGGATGTTTGTACACCATGAAGTGTCCGCCTCCTTCAATGGGTAAATCCGCATTCTTGATTCGTTTATAAGGAAAGGTCTTGTCTTTTGTTCCGTGTATCTGAAATACCTGTGTCGTATCGGGAAGCTCAGGTTCCTGCCATCGTGCTAATTCCTTAAGAGCCCACCGAAGGTAGGAATTGCTATGACCGCCCACCATGCTCTTAAAAAGCTCCTGTTCTTCTCTCGTTTTATAGTCCTGGCCTTTTCCCCACCAACCAATTGTTCGAATAAGGGGCTGCTTGGCCATAAGATGATGCATGCGAAGGGGTTTCATGATCCTGAATTGCATCGGCAACTCCGCCCGGGACCGAATACTGGAAATAAGAAAAATACGATCGATGTTCTTTTGTGCTGCAATTTCCCGGCTCATCATACCTCCCATTGAGTGTCCTATGAGCACATTGCTAGTAGCATTGGGATCAATAGCTTCTGAAAGACGGGCCGCGTAATGGGCTATACTCTCTTTGCGTTGCGGTTCTATCCAGTCCAGATATGTAGGTGTAACATCACCAAGGTCCAGCTTGTCGTAGATACGGTGGTCGAATCCTAAACCGGGAATGAAATAGATTTGCATACGGTACAGCCCTTATTGAGGTTCCTGTAAAAGTACAAATCCCGTCGATTACTTTCCGGCATTCATCAGGCTATTGACAATCGCCCGGTCTTTTATGCTCCAGGAGTCATTGAGTCATGGTCGCAACTGCCTCAACCGCTTAATGGCATTCTGATTCCCGGGATCCAGGCGCAAGGATTCTTCAAAACTTGCAATGGCCTTATCGGTATCCCCTATGAACAAATAGCCTTCGGCTAAACTATCATACAGGTTTGCCGATTCGGGATAGAGCTTGATTGCCAACTGAAAGACCGCTATACCTTTTTCGGACCGTTCCGGGTTGAAGACTAACTGTAGCCCCAGATTGTTCAGGGCGCCTTCCGGCATTTCCAGCGACGGATGTTTCCCCTTGACCACAAGATACAGGTCATGGAGGTTCTCGTAGTTTTGTCCGGCCGCCATGTCGTTGAAATCACGAAAGTTAAATGTTCTCGCCTTCGGTTTACTGATCTTTCGTGTCACGAGTTCTTCCCGTATCCCATTTTGTTCAGGTTTATTATCGATGAAAGTACGGGCTTCAGTGTCATCCTTCAAAAAGGCATTCAGAAACTGCAAAGTATGTTCAGACATGAGCTTATAGGAACTCATTATTTCGGGGTCGCTCTTGTCCTGCCTTTTATCCCGGTCAGAAAACAACACCCCAAACGTACTGAAGTAAGCATGCGTAAGGTCATGGAACTTATAACTGTAGGCCTGGCTGTTCGTAATGCTATCAAAAAGTTTGAATTGATAATTGAGTTCGGGGGCTATGTTGTCTTCTTGAAGTACCACTTCCGGAATATCCTTCTGAGCCATGTGCAAATAGGGTATGTCAAGTCGCCTCACGTCTGCATAAGCAGATTTAGTCAGTAACTCGTAATTATATCTTTCGGTGCCATCGAGACTAACCATAACTTTAATGCGCTTGTTCTTCATTTGGGCCAGCGTATTGGCAATACCCCCGAAACTAAAACCCATTACTGCCAGATCCTTACCATCCGCTATTGGGATACGGGCGGTCTCTTTGATCAGGAATGCCACGTCCGCCGCCTGTGTTTCCATATCCCTGGTGGTACCTCCTTCCATCCAACGGTTGCCGGTTCCCCGTGACGGACTGGAAATCACTACATAGCCATGACTTGCCAGGTATTCACAAAGTGCAAAGTTCTCCATGGATGACGCCTGATAACTGGGGGTATAGACCAACACCGGAAACGTTCCGTCTGCATACTCCGCGTCTTGAAATGCATTGGCTTGTTCAGTGAGGTGTTTTCTGTTTTGTTCGGTATTCTTTAGGTAGTAAAACCAGTCCAGGATGAACTCATTCGGCAAATGTTCCCATTCCTCCTCTTCCTTGAGTATCGCCATGTAATCGAGCACTTTCATTGGAGCTGTGTTAGGTTCGACCCGGGCAGGATACCATACACTAATGGGAACAGGCCTGTGTATATGGGTATTGCTCCAGTCATAAATTCGCTGGTAGGTTCTGGTACTGTCGGTAGTTACGTAATGCCTGAATCCGACTTCATATGTCCCATGTTCAAGGTTGATCGCTTCAAGAGATGTTTGCCCTTGAATTGCGGTCACGGGATTGCAGAAAACAAGTAGAAGGAGTACAAAGGAAATTCGGTGGATGGCTTTCATAATCAATTTGGATAGTGTTCTATCAAAAGATATCAATGTTTCCCGAAATGTTACAGCAACATGAAACTCCGACCTCGTTCTTTAGCACATCAAGGCAGTTGAAAGTCACTGATGGTATGCTGCAAATATGCGTGGGTTCTCTTTTCCTTTTCCGGCTTATTGATTATCTTCGCACCCTGTTTGTTTAAAGCCATGAGTTTACAGCAAAAAGTAATGGACGCCATGAAGACGGCGATGAAAGCGAAGGACTCGCAAGCCCTTGAGGCGCTGCGTGCGGTGAAGTCGGCAATCCTATTGGCACAGACCGAAAGCGGTGCGAAGGCCGAATTGAGTGAGGCCGATGAAATCAAGTTGTTGCAGAAGTTGGTGAAGCAACGCAAGGACAGTGCGAGCATCTTTACGGAACAGGGTCGGAATGATCTGGCCGAACCGGAATTGGCGCAGGCTGAGGTGATCTCACAATTCCTTCCTGCACAACTAAGTGAAGAGGAAGTGGCTAAAGTGGTGGATGCTATTATCGCGGAAACCGGAGCTTCTTCCATGAAAGATATGGGCCGTGTGATGGGTATGGCGAACAGCAAACTGGCCGGACAGGCAGACGGTAAGACCATCTCCGGCATTGTAAAGAGCAGATTAAGCTAAATCTTCCTTCGCGGCTGGTCGCCGCTTCGGAAGACAAACAAATAATAAAAAACCAGAATTTCAATAAAGTCTGGCCCCGTAGTTCAACTGGATAGAATATCAGATTTCGGCTCTGAGGGTTGGGGG
>CAZTLE010000171.1:0-8508 GCA_964614415.1 uncultured Aureitalea sp.
TTTTCTTCCATATATATTTCCGGTTGCCCTCGGAATTAATTTGTTTTATTCTGAATGGGATTGTTACAATAACCTCACCCTTTTATTGTGTACCGCCAAATTGTCCGATTATTCGCTTTCCACTGTTTGCTTGGAAACCAATGAATAACTGTGCGCCGCTTTTACGAATGCGACGAACAACGGATGTGGACTGGCGACTGTACTTTTATACTCGGGATGGTACTGCACTCCTACAAACCAAGAGTGAGCCGGTATTTCGATAATCTCAACGAGGCCTGTTTCAGGATTGATTCCGGTGGCCTTCATGCCGGCATCCTCCAATTGCTCTCTATACGCATCGTTGTACTCATAACGATGACGATGACGCTCTTCAATAATCTGAGTATCATATGTTTTGTACACTATGCTTCCCTCCTTGAGTTCACATTTCCACGCTCCTAAACGCATGGTACCGCCCATATTGGTGATGGTTTTCTGGTCTTCCATTAGATTGATTACCGGGTGTGGCGTATCAGGATTCATTTCGGTAGAATTCGCACCTTCAAGCCCCAGTACATTTCGAGCGTATTCGATGACCGCCATTTGCATGCCCAGACAGATTCCCAGGAACGGCAGGTTTCGTTCACGTGCATATCGAACGGCTTCAATCTTTCCCTCAATACCGCGCTCTCCAAAGCCCGGAGCGACCAAAATACCGTCCAATCCTTCCAGGAGTCCCGAGACATTATCGACATCCACATGTTCAGAATGAATGGACTTCACATGCACTTTTACTTCATTTTCCGCTCCGGCATGAATAAATGATTCCAGAATCGACTTATAAGAATCCTGGAGTTCCACATATTTTCCTATAAGTCCAATCTGCACTTCCCCTTTCGGGTTCTTATGGCGCTGGATAAACTGATTCCATCGATTCAGATCGGGTTCGTTAGGATTCGACAGATTTAACTTCTTAAGCGTAATTCGATCCAGGCCTTCTTCCAGCATCATGTTAGGTACATCATAGATCGTAGAGGCGTCTATGGACTGAATAACGGCTTCCTGCTGCACATTGCAAAACAGTGCCAGTTTCCGTCGAATATCATCGGAGATCTCGTGTTCGGTTCTACACACCAGGACATCGGCCTTTATACCGCTTTCCATCAATGTCTTCACCGAATGCTGGGTAGGTTTGGTCTTTAGCTCACCCGCAGCCGAAAGGAAAGGGATCAACGTGAGGTGGATCACAACAGCATTGTCGTCACCTAATTCCCATTTCAACTGTCGAACGGATTCAATGTAGGGAAGTGACTCAATATCACCTACCGTTCCACCGATCTCAGTAATGACTATGTCGTAGTTTCCACTGTTTCCAAGCAATTGTATCCGTTCCTTGATCTCATTGGTGATATGTGGAATGACCTGCACTGTTTTTCCTAAGAACTCGCCCTTTCGCTCCTTCTCAATAACACTCTGATAAATACGACCGGTCGTCACATTATTAGCCTGAGAGGTTGGCACATTCAAAAAACGCTCGTAGTGGCCCAGGTCAAGATCGGTTTCGGCACCATCATCGGTCACATAACATTCACCGTGCTCATAGGGATTTAGCGTTCCGGGATCAACGTTAATATAAGGATCCAGCTTCTGAATAGTAACACGATACCCACGGGCCTGCAATAGCTTGGCCAGTGATGCTGCAATAATTCCTTTACCCAAAGAAGAGGAAACTCCGCCCGTAACGAAGATATATTTGGTAGTGCTCATGAGTGATACCGTGTTGTTACCTATACGGGATGCAAAGTTAAGAATTTATTGTTGAAGGCTTGCTATGTTTTAGCTGTTAGTTGATAGTTTTGAACGAATGACGAATGACGAATGACGATTGACGATTGAAGAATGAAGATTTACCAATGACTAACAACTAACGACTAACGACTAATTTGAAATTTGGAATTTTTACCCTGAGCCTGCCGAAGGGTGGGATTTGGAATTTAACCTGTTAGGTTTTCCCAGATCATCCAGTGCTCGTTAAGACGTACCGCCCCGTGTTTCGAATAGAATTTTTCAGCCACCTCATTATCAGGTTCAACATCAACACAGATTCGTTGTGCATTTTGGGCCATGAACCACTGCATCAATGCCTTGAGCAATTGGGAGGCAATTCCCTTACGTGTGTATGATTCGGTCACATTGAGCCATTGAAGTTCTCCCTGACAATCGTATCGAGTTGTCAAATGCCCGGCAATAAACCCTACTATTCGCCCTTCCGACTCGCATACAAGCACTTTCCGCTCGGCCAGGGCCTCCATAGGTCCCGAACGGGCCTTAAGGTATTTGGCCACACGATTCATCCAATAGTCAATGGTTCCCCAAACCTCTGCTCGTAGTTCAGAGATCACAGGAACGTCTTCCCTGGTTGCATCTCGAATAGTCATGTTGCGTCTTTCGGGGAGATTAACTTTCGCACCAGATCTTCCAATCCGTTGATCTTGATCTCGTGCATTTCCTGCATAAGCCTGCCTAATTTTCCTTGCGGAAATCCTTTCTGTCTAAACCAGCCGTAGTAGTACTCGGGAATGTTCACCAGATATTCATCCTTGTATTTTCCAAAGGGCATTTTGTAATTGGCCAACTCCACAAGGTGGTCCGGGTTGAAATCACTTCCAGGCTTCATACTTTTCCAGTTCCTTGGCTACATACGCCTCCCACTGATATTCTTTCTCTTCGATCTTGGAATGATCACTTTCCTCATCAAACTTTTTCTGCATTGCTCTCCGCTGTGCTTCGGCCTGATTGTATAAAGCGTCCAGGGTCTCCTTGGGTTGAAGGGTAAACTGGGTTTCCGCAATCTGCTTTCGCAATTTCCTGGCATGGAGCTCGGAAATGTCGAAATGGGTCTGCTCGTGTTTCAGAATATAGTCATCTACGTGCCCGGGCATAAACCACGAAAGGTTGGGGTAAAAATTGCTCCTCACCGTGTAATCGAGTTTCAATTCACCATTACGTACCGAAAAAGAATAGGAAAATGAAATACCCGAATTGGTGCTGGCCACATAACCGTTTCCTCCGGCAGGCTCACCTCTAAAATCGGCCCATGTCAGTTTCTTGTCCTCGCTCCACGGAATCTTTTCTTTGTCATTTGAAACCGGGGCTAACGAAAGGAGTAGTAGCAAAGATATTGTTAGCAGCTTCATAGCATTACAAACGGTCTATCGGCCTGAAATAGTATACTTATTGTGCCCAGTTGAAGATAATCTCTTTTTCAATGTCGGGATGCAAACTGTGATGAACGGGGCAGGTGTTGGCCGTATTCTCCAGTATTTTACGTGACTTCCGGTCCACCGAAGCAGGTAGGTCCATGTGAATCTCTATCCGTGCGATACGTCGCGGATTCGCCGCCATGATCTTAGTAACTTCGGCAACGGCACCGTCCAGGGAAACATCCATATCTCTGGCCTTAATACCCATAACGGTGAGCATACAATTTGCCAGTCCCGTAGCAACAGTATCGGTGGGAGAAAAAGCTTCTCCTTTTCCGTTGTTGTCCGTTGGAGCATCGGTGATGTATGTATTACCGGATTTGAGATGCTCGCATTGCGTCCTGAGATTGCCGAGATAGGTTACTTTGGAAGTGCTCATTCTACTACTTCGAACTGAAGTTCTTCGTTATACTTGATAATATAAAACGCTTTGTTCTGATATCCTGCGAACAGCTTCTTCGTATATCTGAACTTGTTTTCGATATACTCGGTTTCGAAATCACTATTCGTTGCATCGTAGATATCATCGGCCGAGGCCAAACGCAGCAGTACATCATAGGTAATGTCAAATCCGCGCACGGCATATCGATTCGGCAAGACTCCATACTTGTTCTTATAACTTACCAGGAATGGGTTCTTATCGGCATGATCATAGCTCTTATTGATCGAAGGAAACGTAAAATTCAGATTCGCCAGATGCATATTAGACACATCATCATAATCGTAAGCATCATTTTTGTCCAACGTAAACAATGAAATTTGATACTCCGGCGGCATACCGTTAAGCAGACCTACCACATTGCTCACCAACACCGGATCACCGGACTCCAGTATCACCCAGTTCTCCTGATTTTTGATAAGTTTTTGTTCCAGGTCAACCACATATAAGAAACCACCCTCTCTGGGAGATACAGCTTTCGCCGAAGGTATGACCGACATGATAGCGTTCTTCGCCGCACTTCGTCCGGCATCGGAGATTAGCACCGTATTTTCGCCCTGATGCCTTCGTTTCAGGAACTTCAACATCGCTTCCTGGAGCATATTGTCAGTTGGAATGGTTTGGAACACGTTTGAATACAACTTTATCTCCCGGTTACTAAGCGGAGAAAAAACCGGTGTATCGGATGATCGCAGTTCCGAAGCAACACGCTCAATATTCTTCTGAAGTAATGGTCCTATTACGGCATCTACGTTGTCAAAATCGGTCGCATTAACGATACTTCCTACTTTACGCTCGCTGGCTTCCGTATCGAATACCCTTACATTCACCGAAATCCCCTTGTCCTTGGCAAATTCAGCTGCCATAAGCACTCCACTGTAAAAATCAAGAGCAATGCGAAGGGTTCGTTCCTTTTTTAGGATTTCCTCCTTGGCATTCAGAGAATCCCGATCGACGCGGTTCAAAAGAAAAGGCAACATCACAACCAGCCGTTTTTCATCTTTATTGTCAATGCGGTCCTCCAAATTGACCAGCATTGCGCTTTCGGCCAGGGCATCGGCAGATTCTTTGGGAATCTTAAGTACCATGCCATCTTTAAGACCTTCGGCCGCATATGGATTTAAGGCCACGATCTCCTCCCGGGTAAGACCTAATTTAACCTTCAACCTAAAGAATCCCTCCTTGGGTTGTACTACGTAGAAATCATACTTATCTTCTTCTATGGTAGCGGTTTCGGTCACTTCGATATCCGGAACGTTCAAGACAGCTCCTACTTGCAGGTTCTCACCCATCTCCGGATTGAGTTCCTCCAATTCGGGAATAGTAATCCCATACATACGGGCAATACCATACTTGGTCTCTTTGGCTTGTACGGTATGTTTTTTTCCTTCGGAATTTGTGCCGCTCTCGGTAGTTGTAACTACTGAATTTGCAGCTGGTAAGATGGGAATCTGAAGTTTCTCCCCTTTCCTGAGTTGCTTGGAATACAGGTGCTTATTGTAGCGTTTAATATCGTCGACACTCACGTCGTAATACTGCGCAATACTGAACAACGTCTCCTTGCGCTTTACCCTGTGCTTTTTGAATTTGACCGGTATCTGCTCGGCATTAATAACGTCTGCGGTTGGGATTACCAGTATCGAATTCGCACTGATACCCTCGCGAGCTTCCGGATTGAGTTTGTAAATAGCTTCGGTGGAAAGGCCATATACCCTGGCAATGCTATACACCGTTTCACCCTGTTGAACAGTGTGACTTCGGTACTGTTGTTGGGCTAAGGTACCACAGCCCATGCTGAATACGCAAATAAATGCTATCGCAATAAGTAGTCTCATCATTTTATTCCCACTCTATGGTGGCCGGTGGTTTGGAACTAATATCGTATACTACCCTATTAACGCCTTTTACGCGGTTTATTATATGATTGGATGTTTCTTGCAGAAATTCATATGGCAAGTGTACCCAATCGGCCGTCATTCCATCGGTCGACTCTACGGCGCGAAGTGCAACCACGCGTTCATAGGTTCGCTCGTCACCCATTACTCCAACACTTTGAATAGGCAACAGGATGGCTCCGGCCTGCCAAACCTTGTCATAGAGATCCCATTTCTTTAGTCCCTCTATGAAGATGTCGTCAACTTCTTGTAAGATACGAACTTTTTCCGGAGTGATATCGCCCAATATACGAATGGCAAGTCCCGGTCCGGGAAAGGGATGCCGGCCCAATAATTCGCTGGAAATTCCCAATTGGGCTCCTACCCGTCGTACCTCATCCTTAAACAGCATCCGCAAGGGTTCTACCACTTTTAATTTCATAAAATCCGGCAAGCCGCCCACATTGTGATGCGACTTAATGGTCACTGACGGGCCATTTACCGAAACACTTTCGATCACATCCGGGTAAATAGTCCCCTGTCCTAACCAATCTACGCCTTCAACCAGGTGCGCCTCGTCGTCAAACACTTCAATGAAGATGCGCCCTATGATCTTGCGTTTGGTTTCCGGATCGCTTTCTCCTTTAAGTGCATCCAAGAAACGTGCCGAAGCATCAACGCCCTTCACATTAAGTCCCATTCCTTTATACTGGTCCAGTACTTTGGTGAACTCATCCTTTCGAAGCAGTCCGTTGTTCACAAAGATGCAGTACAGGTTATCGCCTATAGCTTTATGTAGCAAAGTGGCCGCAACGGTTGAATCCACGCCCCCACTAAGGCCCAAAACAACTTTGCCGTTTCCAACTCTATGCTTCAATTCAGCGACCGTGGTGTCTACAAAGGCCGACGGTGTCCATGAAGGCTCGATCCCTGCAATGTCAATAAGAAAATTATGCAACAGCTGTTTTCCGTGTGTGGTATGATATACTTCCGGGTGAAACTGAATCGCGTAGGTGTCTTCTCCTTCAATGCGGTAGGATGCATTCTCAACATCGCGCGTACTGGCCAGCAAAATAGCACCTTCTGGCAATTGAGCGATGGTATCACTATGCGACATCCATACTTGTGTATCCGCCGGAATCTCCTTAAAAAGTGCGGTTCCCTCCGCGATCATCGATAAGTTCGCACGGCCGTACTCTCGTGTATTCGATGGAGCTACGTTACCTCCAAAAAAATGAGCCAGGTATTGAGCCCCGTAGCAGATTCCCAATAACGGTTTTTCTCCCTTTATCCTGGAAAGATCGGGATGCGCCGCATCTTCCGATCGAACAGAAAGCGGACTACCGGACAGGATCACCGCTCCAAACGGTTCCAGGTCTTCGGGGATGTTGTGATAAGGGTGGATTTCGCAGTAGATGTTGAGCTCTCTTACTCTTCGCGCAATGAGTTGCGTAACCTGCGAACCAAAGTCAAGAATGAGGACGTTGTTTTGCATGTGCAAAAGTAAACCAAAAAAGATAATTTGGACTTAGTGAATCGAAAAATTATTAATTATAATTCCAGGACCGTGAATTCAAGAGCGAGCGGATCCAGATTTTCCTTCAATGCCGAAAACAACGTATCACCGTATTCCAAATAGAATTCGCTGAAATTGGCCTTCCGTTCTTGCAAACTAGCCCCGGGAAAGAGTAAATCCTGAATTTGGGTAAGCCGCTCCAACTGATCCGAAAGCTTTCTTTTCTGCGCTTTCAACAGCCGTTTCTCCAACCGATCCAACCCATTGAGCTGTTTCTTCTCCTGGGCTCCAACAGCTCCCAGGAAGGATGCGTCTGTCTTTTCTGCCACATCGTATAAATTTCTAAACTGCTCTTTTAAATATTCTCGTTGGGGTGAAAGGTCAATCTTTATCTCAGACAACTTATGGGTATGCGCCGTACGCAATGCTTCCTGTTTCATGAACAGCGAAGCAATATCCACCTCCAATCGATCCAGTTTTTTGGTCAACTTGCCGGGAACCAACAAAACCGAATTCCGAAGTAAGAGAATTGGAAACGGCACCGCAACCGACTCAAAATAATGTTTCAATTGGAACCAGTAAGCCATCTCGCCCCCACCTCCAATATAGCAAAGGTTAGGCAGAATGGTTTCCTGATAAAGCGGGCGTAACAAGGCATTGGGTGAAATCCGCTCCGGATGCTCCTCCATGAGCTGAGTGAACTCTTCAAGGCCGAAAGACAGGTCCGTATTATTTATATAAATGGTATCGTCCTTTCGAACTATACGTTCACGAACGCCCTTGTCCATGTAAAAGAGATTGATTTCCCTTGGAGTCACTTGTGCCTTATATCCAAGACCTGTTAACGCTTCGGTTGTAGCAGTCACTTTATGATAACCCTGTTCTTCCCGGAGTTCCTTATGAGCATGAGGAAGAAAAGCCTTTTTAAGACCCGCATCATCTCCATCGACGATTACCAAACCGTATTCCGAGAATAAGGAATTACCGAGATATCGGGTGGCTTCCGTTAAAGTGTCATGACCGGAATAAGCCTCCTGAAACAAGGTGGCGAGCTTATCGCCATTCTCACTGCTGCCAAACGTTAACTTCAGCAACTCGGCCATGATTTCCAACCCTTCCGTAGAAAGTGCTCCTACGGCGCCATGGCTATTGGCATCTTTACTATCTGACAACCAGGAGGGCGTCCATTGCATCTTCTTTCCGAAGAGATTGAAATAATTGATCTCCTCAAAATCGTGGTCTTCGGATGCCATCCAAAACACAGGAACAAAATGGGAATCCGGATATTCGGATGCCAGTTTCTCCGTTAGGTTAATCACCGAAAATATCTTATACAGAAAATACAAGGGGCCTGTAAACAAGTTGAGTTGGTGTCCGGTGGTAACCGTAAAGGTATTTTCCCCTCGCAACGCGTCCAGATTCTGTTGTGTTGCTTCT
>CAZTLE010000172.1:0-8443 GCA_964614415.1 uncultured Aureitalea sp.
CGACGGAGAACTACCCGAAGGAGAACGAAAGACCACAATTGAAGAGAAAACCACCTGGATTTAGAAAAGTAAATCCCGGTAGTCCCAAACGAGATATAAGAAAAAGATAAAGAAGCTTACGGTAAATACCAGCTTCATAAAAGTAGACGCCAGGAACCCAAGAAACGATCCGAATGCTGCTTTGACCGCTTTTCCACCTTCCGTCTGATTAAAGGCCATTTCACCAATTAAGGCACCAACGAAGGGTCCAATGAGAATTCCAAACGGAATAGGGGCGAGGATTCCCACAATAAGTACCACAAAGGTTCCGATGGCTCCGGCGCGACTTCCGCCAAACTTCTTGGTTCCAATCGAGGGTATAATATAATCGAGTATGTAAATAGCGATAGCTATAACACCGGTTATGATAACAATGGTCCAGTTAAAGGGTACGGAAGGGGCCAGGTGCAGCACGATAATTCCAATCCAACTGATGGGCGTTCCGGGGAGTACGGGCAACACACTTCCTATCATGCCGACCAGCATCAGTATGAAACCCAAAATCAATAATAAAATATCCATAGGCGCCCGATTGGACGCCCAAATTACGAATCCGTTACAAATATTTTAACTAAAAAATTAGTTTTAACTAAAAATTTAGTTATATTAGCGCCGGAAAGAAGTTTTAAATGTTGAATTGGAAATTTTAAGTTTTGAGTTAGAAGTTTTAAATACAGTATTAATTTATCTCAACACTTAACACTCACTACTAACCTCTACAGACTAACAATGAAACAACTCACTAAAGCCGAAGAAGACATTATGCAGATCCTGTGGCGCCTTGAAGAGGGTAATGTCGCTGCAATCATCGATGAACTGCCGGATCCGAAACCGGCTTACAATACCGTCTCGACCATCGTTCGGATTCTGGAAGGTAAAGGGTTTGTCGATTACCGAAAAGAGGGTAGGGGGCATGTGTATTTTCCATCGGTGAAGAAATCAGAATACAGCAATCAGTCCATTAATAAGCTCGTGGATGGCTATTTTCAGGGCTCTTTCAAAAGTATGGTGTCCTTCTTTATGAAGAAAAATGACATCAGTATCGAAGAGCTTGAAGCCATTCTCAAGGATATAAACAAGGAGGAAGGATGATACATTATATAATTCAAATCATTGCATACCAGTTTCTGTTCTTACTGGTCTACGATCTGTTCCTGAAGCGGGAGACCTTTTATACTTGGAATCGAATATACCTTTTGAGCACCCTGGTGTTTAGTTTTTTCATACCGTTTCTTCGGATTGACGCGATTCAGCAAAGTATCCCGGAAACCTATTACGTACAACTCCCCACATTGGTCATCGAGGGCTCAGCACCCGAAAATGTCTCTGTAATTACATCGATCTTAATTTGGCTGCAAGCAAACATGACAACCGTTTGGATGGTGGGCGTGGTTGTTATGCTAGCGCTGTTGACCTATAAACTACATCGCGTGATGCGGTTGAAACGTCATGGGGAGACTGACGCTACGGGTCCGTTTTCAGTGATCACTTTACCGGGAACGAATACGGCTTTCACCTTTTTTAAGTGGGTATTCCTGGGAGAAAACCTTTCCGAAGAGCAAAAGCAACACATATTAAAACACGAAGAAGTTCATGTGCGTCTTAAGCATTCATTGGACCTCATGTTCTTTGAGATCGTCCGGGTGCTGTTCTGGTTCAATCCGCTGGTCTATTTGTATCAAAAGCGAATGGCCTTGCTTCAGGAGTTTACGGCCGACGCCTACGTGGCCAGTCAGGAAAGCAAGAAAGCCTATTATCGGCAGTTGCTGGCCCAGGTTTTTGACACGAATACAATCTCATTCGTCAATACATTTTTCAATCATTCATTAATCAAAAAACGAATTATTATGTTACAGAAATCAAGATCAAAGAAAATCTTCGGAATGAAGTATCTCTTGCTTATTCCGGTTGTGGGAATAATGCTCATTTACGTGGCCTGCACCCAGGAGCAACCCAGGTCGGAGAATCTCTCGGTGGAGGATAGGTTTGCAGAATTAAAAGTTGCCATTGCGAACGGGGAACTTACGGCGGATGAGAAAAGGGAGTTTAGTGAATTGTACCTTCAAATCAACGGAGAAAAGATCCATGCGGAAAAGCAACTCGGAAGCAATGTCGGTGAAGATGCCGTAGCGTTCAAGCAACTGAGCTACCCTCCGATATATCCCGGATGTGAGGGGCTCTCGGCTTCCGAAGCACAGACGTGCTTTAGCCAAAAGTTACAACAATTTGTAATGAAGAATTTCGATACGAGCATCGCAAAGGATATGGGACTGGAAGGCAGGCAACGTATCACGGTAAAATTTAGGATCGATGCAAACGGTGTCCTTTCCGATGTAGAGACAAGAGCACCGCACCCTGCATTGGAAAAAGCGGCATACATGGCAGTACGCGAACTACCGGATATGATACCTGGACAGAAAGATGGAAAAGCTGTAGCCGTGCTGTATGCTCTTCCAATTGTATTTGCTATACAATAAGTATCTTGTAAAATCAACTATAAAAACTGAAATACAAAGCGCATTACATACTGTTCATATGCTTGTGTATAGGCTATGAAGCCGGAGCTCAGGAAGCTTCGGCTTTGCGCATTGGAGATAGTCTGTTTGGGCTGGGTGATTATACCAGGGCAATTCAGAAGTATGAGGAGCTGACAGATAGCCCCAAGAAAGTGCTCAAACTCGCGACCGCATATGAAGCTCTTGGAAATAACAGTAAGGCGATCTCGTATTACGAGCAATTGATTGAAACGGAGAAGTCGAATCCCGGAGCGCGTTACAAATACGGGAAGTTATTATACAAGATGGCTCGTTACCGGAACGCGGATAGCGTTTTTGCTGAGTTGAGCAAGCATTATCCCCAAAACCCGAATTTTCAATATCAGTTAGGTGTTGTGAAGGAGAAACTGGAAGATAGCACGGCTATCCAACATTATGAAGCTGCCTATGCTATTGATACCCTACATGTCGATGCGCTCTTCAAAATAGGGAAGCTTCATCTCGAAAAGCGCCGTTTCGAAACAGCGGACAAATTTATTGACAAAGGCCTTGAATTCAATGCCCGCAGTGTCCGGTTTCTTATGCTGAAGGGCTTATCTGCCTATCATCAGAAAAAATACCACGACGCAATAGCTACATATGAATCCCTGTTGGAATTGAAACAAAAGAATACTCGCTTACTGGAGCAATTGGCGTTGAGTTACGGGCAAACCAATCAATTTGAAAAAGCGGTAGAATATTTCACCCTCCTTATCAATCAATACGACGACAAGAATCCGTCCTGGCACTACAACATCGGTAAGAGCTTCATGGCTCTGGGTGATTTTGAAAGAGGCAGGCGACATGTTGAGATAGCCGCTGCCTTAAAAGATGTCCCCCTTGATGCCGAGTACACCAGTATTGCAATATCCTATAACCGGGAAGGTAATTACAAGAAAGCCATGGAGTTCTTGCAAAAAGCTGTGAATGAGAACCCCTCCAATGAAACAGCATTGTATCAATTAGCTGTGGCAGCCGATAACGTTTACAAGGACAAAACATTGGTGTTAACTTATTATGAGGCCTATATGCAAGTATATAAGGACAAGGGGCGGTACAGCGAGATTGCCTTGAGCAGGTTGAGAGATATTCGTACCGAACTTCACTTCAACAAAGATTAAACAAACTTGACGTTTACTAACTGAGAAGTATTGTATCTGGCTGGATAATAGCAAGTTTCATCCCTTCAAGCCCGGTTAAACAATGTGTTTAACTTTTTGTCTTATTCGTTGAATATTCTGAAAATCTACCCGTAAATTGGCATTTCTGTTAAGAATATTAAGTAAATTTAGAGCATCGGATTTTACCGTAAGGAACTAATTACTAATCTAAACAGAAAATTATGCGATCGCATTTTTACCTCCTCCTGGTGGGATTAATCTCATTGGGATCCTTTGCACAGGTAACACAATTTCAAGACAATCAGTATGAGTTCATAGACGGAAAATGGCATCTTATTTCCCCGGAAGATGGCACACGTTTCCAGATTGTGGATAATACGTTAACTGTTAAATTCGACTCTGCGGCCTCTGTAACCCAGATACGTGAGTTCGAAACACAGAACAATCTTACCTTTCTACGGAAAGCCCTCACTGGCTGGCATGACTACGAAGTAGCCGCCGGTGTTGACATTTTTGCTTTAGCCAACAATGTGGGTGAAACTTCACTGGTATCCAACGTGGAGATCCCAACCATGGGGTTTTACACATTAGTACCGGACGATTCACTGTATAACAACCTTTGGCATCTAAATCAGGGTAACGACATTGACATCAGTGCCGAAGAGGCCTGGGATATCACAACAGGAGATCCGTCGGTTATCGTATCCGTACTGGATTCCGGAGTGGACTGGATACATCCGGACCTTGGATTAGGAGCCGATTCGTACGAAAATATTTACCTGAACCCGGGAGAAGACGCCTGGACAGACCCTAACGACCCGTCAACGGGTAATGGTATTGATGATGACGGTAACGGCCTTATCGACGACTGGAAAGGTTGGAACTTTGGGAATAACTGGAATGACGCCCGTCAGGATCAGGGAGGAAATCAATTCTTCCACGGATCACACGTTTCCGGGATTGTAGCCGCTAAAACCAACAATGGCCTTGGCGTTGCCGGAGTTGCCGGTGGATGGAACAACGAAGGTGCAAAAATTCTCGCATGTGCCGTAGGTATTACAGGTCCTAATGGATCCGTTCTGGATGATGCGATTCTGTATGCTGCAGAAATAGGATCACGACAGGTACAGCTTAGTTTGACCGTAGGTCCAAGTAGTGCGATCAACGATGCCGTGGATATGGCATACGATAACTACGGAGTAATTATTGTGAACGCTTCCGGAAATGGTTCCAGTAGCGGTGGTGCCGGTTATCCCGGAAGTCTTGACAAAGTATGGGCGGTAGGAGCTACTACAAGTGGTGATGTACGTGCCTCTTTTTCAAACTGGGGAACCAATCTCTTCATAGCCGCTCCCGGAGTTGGTATATGGAGTACAGGACTAACGTCTCAAAGCCCATACGGATCGAGTAGTGGTACATCCTTTGCTTCGCCAATCGTAAGTGGAGTAATAGCATTAATGCTGTCACTGGATCCAAACTTTACCCAGGCAGAGATTCAACAGATACTTATTGATACGGCAGACAAGGTTGGAGGTTATGACTACAACTGGAATCCTGCAGACCCAGGTCACTCAAGAGAATTGGGTTATGGACGTATCAATGCGCAGGCTGCGGTTGAAGCGGCGCAGATTCTTAGTGTTTCCGACAGAAGTACACCGGGTCTTGCTGCACTGTATCCAAACCCTACAAATGATATCATATATGCACGTTTGCAGAATATGGATACCGCAGATCTTGAAGTAAGTGTCGTTGGGATCAATGGTCAGGAAGTAATGCGCATGACTCCTACAGCGATTGGTTCGGATCGTTTTTCATTGAACGTAGAGAATTTGGCATCAGGATTGTACATACTTCGGGTAAGTAACCAAAGCAATACGATCAATGCGAAGTTCATTAAGAGATAAAAGTATTCTGAAAGGGTTGTTTTTTGTGACCCTTGTCGCAACGGCATTTTCGCTGATATCCTGCGCTCAAACCCGTGAGTTTCAGAACGAGCGGTATGAGAAGATAGATGGCGAATGGTATAAGGTTGCCGATTCTGATCAAAAATTCCGAATTATTGAAAACACCTTAACGGTGAAATATTTGGAAGACGCGACAGAATCGGGAATAAAGGATCAAGAGACCCGTCTCGATCTTACGCTGTTGCGCAAATCGGCTGCCGGTTGGTACGACTATGAGATTCCCGAGGGAACCGATGTCTTTAAGAAGGCGGAGGACCTTATGAAATCGGGGATTGTGGCGAAGGTGGAAATCCCGACAGGTGGCGTCTATACAGGATCAGAATAATTGAATGCTTGATATAAAGAAAAGCCGAAGTGTTGTCACTTCGGCTTTTTTTATGCCAATCGGGGTATGGAGGGACACCCGATTGACGGACTTTGTAAAAATTAGTGGTCGCTTATGTTGGGAACGATCCACATTGATGAGAAGAATGTCGATATTAAATCCTGGGGTTTGAATATCATTCTGGGGGCAGAATCCAACAGTCAGAACGGTACCCGCTCCAGGTATAGGTTTATACCCTTATGTCATTAACGCTGACCTCCCCGTAAGCCGTTGTCAATGGATGCAAGGTACCGTTATACTGTTGTTTTATCGTGGGAGAGGTAGTCAACCAATTAACGCCCACATATGTAAATTCAAAAATATTCATTACTGGAAGAATTTCTGGACAGACCAAACACAAAAAAAATACGGTTAAACCGTACTTCTTTTTATGTTGTAACAGAGATGTATGGACAATGCTAGACGAAGCCTCGTCGCCGGGCCTCCTCTATGAGTAGCTCGTCATCCGAAGATTTAATGTCGAAAAGTTCTTTAATGTGATTTTTACGCTTTTCGATCGCACTAAGTGATAGATTGATATACTTACTCAGGTTTTTGGTGCGAACTCCACGAGACAGGTGATACAGAATCTGAAGGTTCTTCTGGTCCAGCGAAAAGTCATTGGCCATCATTTTCCTGAAATGATTATTCACAGTGGCGCTGTAATACGTTTTCCCGCTAAGGATCTCTTCTATAGCCCGCAACAACTCACGGGACGACAGATCGCTTTTTATTAGGAAACCTTCCGGATTGATGTTTTGCAATATGTTGTGAATACGACTGTCCTGATTGTGCATGGTGAGCACTATAATACGGGCCTCAGGATGCATATTTTGCAGCAGAATGGCTAAATCTTCTCCGGAGGTAATAGAACCGTCTGCTGAAGGAGGTAGCTTAATGTCAATCAATGCGAGGTTATAAGGCTTCTTTTTGGCATTTTTCTTAATGAGCGCCAGTGCCTCATCGCAATTGAAGGCAACATCCACGTTAAAACTAAAGGTGCTGTTGGTGTCTTCAAGCAATGTGTTCTTATACCCTTCAATGATGATAGGGTGATCATCTACCATAAGAACATTCAGTTTCTTAGTCATGTCTAAAAAATTAAAATGTCACTATAGACTCATATTATCTATAATACGGGAAGAACACGAAAAACCCATATTTAAGTGAGTTCATCTATTATTGCTAAGTTACAATTATAAATTAAATTTCACAGAGATGGTAGTTCCATTTCCGGTATTGGACGTAATTGCGAAGTCCCCGTTGATTTGTTTAACACGGGAAACTATATTTCTCAAACCAATACCTTTCTTTGACTTATTCTCGCCAACACCGCCAATACCGTCATCGCTAATGGTAAGCGCAATATCGCTTTCGTGCTTCTCAAAGCTTACATTGACATTCGTTGCCCGGGCATGCTTTCTTATATTTTGCATTGCCTCCTGAATAATCCGGTACAAGTGCACCTTGATATTGTTGGATGCGAGCTCCCAGGGAATGGAGGGGTCCGTGTCAAAATTATGATTCAGGGCAGAGACCTCGCATTGACTTTCCACCAGGTTCTCCACGACATCTACATACAGCGTCTCCGACGAAAAAGCATCGGAATGCAATTCGTGAGAAACCTGTCGTATTTCGTCCTCTATCGTTTTCAATTGATCCAGATACCCGGCACGTGTTTCCACTATGTGGTCGCCTTTCTTTCCGTTGAGGCCATCAAGGCTCAGTCGAACCCCGAACAATTTTCCGAGAATACCATCGTGTAGTTCTTCTGAAATTCGTCTCTTCTCCAGTTGCCGTCCTTCATCCAGTTTGGCCTGTTGAGCCAGCATAAGATTATAGATCTCTTCGTTGGCCTTTTGTTGCATTTCGGAAAGGGCCAGCTTCCTCTTATTGAGTTTATTTTGAATCAGGATATAGATCAACAGGAATCCGGTGGATAAGCTTAACAATAGTACCGATAACCACTTGATCTGGCGGGTCGCTTTGTTCTTTTCAGATTCCAGTGTTTCGGTCTCAAAACGAATCTTTGCAAACTGATCCCGGAAGGTGCGTTCGGCCTGTTGCAGGCTATCACTTATACGTATGCGTTCCCGGGCATATTCTCTCCCCGCCTTTGCATCCGGTATTTCAGAGAGCATATCCAATGCCTCCAGCATTCCCCGGTGATAGTTACGCTGCTCTGCATTCTCAAGCGCGTTTTCCGCATAGCGTTTACCAACATCAAGTGAGTCCAGTTTAAAGTAGTACTCTGCCAGATGGAGATTGCTTGTAGCCAGCCCCGAAACATCATTGAGGCTATCACGCATGCGCAGCGGTCGCAGAAAACCTTCGGGTAACTCTTCGTAGTTCCCGGATAGAAATTTCGCATAGGCCTTGTTATCCAGCAGGCGCACATAGGTATTGGGCCTAATTACCAGG
>CAZTLE010000173.1:0-8399 GCA_964614415.1 uncultured Aureitalea sp.
GAACTGGCGCTAAAGAATGCCTTGCGGTATTTTGATGCAAAGCATCACGCCGTCCTACTTCCCGAATTCAAAGAGGAGTTGGAAACGTACGGTCGAATTTATATGTATCGATTCCGTCCCGATTACGAAATGTATGCCCGTCCCATTGACGAATATCCGGGTGCCAGTGATCAGGCAAAGGCCATTATGCTTATGATCCAGAACAACCTGGACTATGCCGTGGCACAACATCCGCATGAACTTATCACGTATGGTGGAAATGGCGCTGTTTTTCAGAACTGGGCGCAGTACCTGCTCACCATGCAATACCTGGCGCAAATGACCGATGAGCAAACGTTGGTCATGTATTCCGGACATCCTATGGGGTTATTTCCATCCCACAAAGAAGCACCCCGTTGCGTGGTAACAAACGGCATGATGATTCCCAATTATTCGCAGCCGGACGACTGGGAAAAGTTCAATGCCCTTGGTGTAACGCAATACGGGCAAATGACTGCCGGTAGTTATATGTACATCGGTCCACAAGGTATCGTGCACGGAACCACCATTACCGTTTTAAACGGTTTCCGAAAGATCAAAAAATCTCCGAAAGGCGGATTGTTTGTTACTTCCGGTTTGGGCGGTATGAGCGGTGCACAACCCAAGGCAGGTAATATCGCAGGATGCGTCACGGTATGTGCCGAGGTGAATAAAAAAGCGACACATACCCGTCATTCGCAGGGTTGGGTAGACGAAGTGATCGGCGATCTCGATGTGTTGAGCGCCAGAGTCAAAGAAGCAGTTTCCGGTGGAGAAACGGTGTCCATCGCGTATGATGGAAACGTAGTGGATGTTTGGGAACATTTTGCAAGCAACGACATTCATATAGATCTTGGAAGTGATCAAACTTCCCTGCACAATCCCTGGGCCGGTGGTTACTATCCGGTGGGCATGAGTTATGAAGACGCCAACGAAATGATGGCTTCTGATCCGGATCAGTTTCGCGAGAAAGTACAGGAAAGCCTGCGGCGGCATGCTGCAGCCATTAACAAACACACGGCGCGAGGGACTTATTTCTTCGACTACGGAAATGCCTTTTTACTCGAAGCATCGCGCTCCGGAGCCGACGTGATGGCGGATGACGGCATCAACTTCAAGTATCCTTCGTATGTGCAGGATATTATGGGTCCGATGTGTTTTGATTTCGGATTTGGCCCATTCCGATGGGTATGCACTTCCGGCAAGGCTGAAGACTTACAATACACCGACACCCTCGCCTGTGAGGTCCTGGAAGAGATCATGAAGGTTTCTCCCTCCGAGATTCAGCAACAGATGGCTGATAATATCCAATGGATACAGGGAGCCCAGGAAAATAAGCTGGTGGTGGGCTCTCAGGCACGTATTCTCTATGCGGACGCCGAAGGGCGGATCAAGATCGCCAGTGCGTTCAACAAGGCAATTTCCGAAGGAAAGATCGGTCCCGTAGTGCTGGGGCGCGATCACCACGATGTTTCGGGAACTGACTCCCCCTACCGCGAGACATCCAACATTTATGACGGGAGTCGATTCACGGCAGATATGGCCATTCACAACGTAATTGGCGATAGTTTTCGAGGTGCAACCTGGGTGAGTATTCACAACGGTGGAGGCGTTGGTTGGGGAGAGGTTATGAACGGCGGATTTGGTATGGTTCTTGATGGTAGTAAAGAAGCCCAGAGGCGCTTGGAATCAATGCTTTACTGGGACGTAAATAACGGTATTGCCCGGCGTAGTTGGGCCAGAAATGAAGAAGCGGTGTTTGCAATAAAAAGGGCAATGCAGGCCAACCCCTTATTGCAGGTAACGCTTCCTAATTTTGTAGATGAAGATCTTTTAAAAAAATGATGCTATGAAATACCTGAGGGCTCAATTGGTTGCGAATTGAAATGTCCCGGGTACGACATACGACCTAATTATTAACGATAAAAAATTGACGTATGAAAGCCTTTCGATTTGTACCCCTTTTGTTGCTTTTTGTATTCACCTCTTGCGTATCGGTGCGTGTGTCAACCGACTACGACCGTGATGCCAGTTTTGGCGAATACAGCTCCTTCGCTTTTTACAAACCCGGTATTGACCAGGCAGAGATCTCCGATCTGGACAAAAAGCGTATTCTTCGCGCTATTGAGACAGAGTTCACAGCCAAAGGCATGACTAAATCTCAATCACCGGATCTCCTGATTAGCATTTTCACCAAGGAAAGAGAACGCCTTGATGTCTACAACAACCTTGGATGGGGCTGGGGATGGGGCTGGGGATGGAATCCCTGGTGGGGCGGTGGTTTTGGAAACACCGTTTCGAGCACAATAGAAGGGACGCTGTATATTGATCTTATCGATGCCAAGACCAAAGAGCTTGTATGGCAAGGCATGGGTACGGCTAATTTGGTGACCCGAAACATGGAGAAAAAAGAAGAGCGAATTCGTGAGATCGTACGCGAGATCGCCGCTCAATACCCTCCGGCACTCGCATCCAACTAGATCGATCTAAAAAAATTGTTCTTAGTTTACGGATAATACGGGAGTCCGGCATTTACAGGCCGGCTCCCGGATGTTATCCGGTTTTGTAATTTACATCTTCCCAAAACGACCTTATATACAGGTCAAAAAAAATTCCTATGAAAGCAAAGTACCTCCTATCACTCAGTTTATTATTCCTTTTCACGACGATCACCGCCCAGAACTATAAATCCGGGACAGCCACATTAACCGATAACAGTCAGGTTCAGGGGCGCATCTCCATAGACCCCGGAGCACGAAATATAATCGTAAAGAAGAATCAAAACACACGAACATACGCCTTCGATGGCCTCTCCGGTATCACACTCGGGGATCGAAATTTCACAATGACAAACCTCGGCGGGACCCAGCTTTTTGCCCACTCCCTGGTTTCCGGTAAGGCCTCCCTGTATCAGGTAGGAAATACAAACTATGCCATTGAAAGAGATGGCACTGTACGGATTGTCAATCTCGCTGAAGATCAGTCAACCCTGGCCGGTACGCTGGCTGTGTTGTTTGAAGACTGCAACAGTTTCAGAGAGCAGTTGTTCAAAGACGACCGTTTTTCAGAAAAAGACCTGAAACGATTTACTGAAGCCTATAACAACTGTGACTACAATTCGGCCTACACACCTACGGAAGGAGAGGTAAAACGTGCGAATGCGTATCAGGCGGATGCCGCCCGATTTTATGCGGGGTTCAATGCGGCCTTCAACAGTGTAAGTTTCTTTAATCTTGATAATACGGAAGGACAGACCGGCTTCGGAATTCATGCCGGTGTTGCTGCATCTCCGGGCTTCACAGGGAGCTTGCAGGGAAATCTGTACTTCACCCTGGAAGGTTCGGCCAGTTTCGCCGGAGACAAGGATTTCGGAAATGCCAGTACCGTCGTCAATTTTAAAGTGAATACCTATCGCCTAGTGCTGGGAACAGAATACCACTTCAATAAAAAAGGGACGGTACAACCGTTTCTGGGGCTCGGTATCGGAGTTACCAGTGATTCGTTTGATGGAACCGTCTCCAACGTTCCCTTTGACATTACAGGTGGAAATACCATTTACGTACCCAAAGCAGGTGTGTTATTCCGTCTGAAGAATGGTAAACACATAGGTGTTGTAGGTCAGTATATCTCAGAATACGAGAACGACCTCAGTTTACGTAACGGAGGAGTGGTCGTACCACTAGAGGTTAACAACCAGGTGTTTACGGTAGGCGTTAGCTACTTCTTTTAGAGAAGTTTCTCAGTAACTTAAAATATCGATGATCTTTTCTTTTACCTTTTCGGTACTGGGGATCATCGTTGCTTCAAGTGTGGAATTGAGAGGTATGGCAGGCATATTCTCCGAGCCTATAACCATAACCGGAGCATCAATATCCTGGAAACACTCTTCCTGAATTCTACCTGCAAGCGCTCTCGCGAAGGTATTTTCGGAAGGTTCTTCGGTTACGACCAGACACTTGCCACACTTTCGGACTGAGGCGAACACCGTTTCATAATCCAACGGATGGAGCGTACGAAGATCAACGACCTCGATCTTGTCTTTAAGACCAAGCTCAGCCGAAGCATTCATCGCCCAATGTACACCCATTCCATAGGTGATGATGGACAGTGTCTCCTCGGCTTCCTGCTTCCATATTTCCTGAAGCACCCAGGCCTTTCCGAAGGGTAGTATGTAATCCTCGTCCGGTTCGACCGAAGTGGCTCCTTTGGTCCCCGGAACTTTACTCCAGTACAAGCCTTTGTGCTCGAAGATCACCACTGGATTAGGATCATAGTAAGCCGCTTTCATGAGGCCTTTGAGGTCGGCCCCATTACTTGGATAGGCAATCTTCAAACCTCTAATATTAGTGACCACACTTTCTACGGAGGAAGAGTGATAAGGCCCTCCACTTCCGTAGGCACCAATAGGCACCCGCAATATCATTGACACCGGCCATTTACCATTGGACAGGTAACAGCTTCGACTCACTTCCGTAAAAAGCTGATTAAGTCCCGGCCAGATATAATCGGCAAACTGGACCTCTACGATGGGTTTTAAGCCAACGGCACTCATACCTACGGTCGATCCAACAATAAACGCCTCCTGAATCGGAGTATTGAATACACGATTATCGCCAAACTTCTGAGCCAAGGTCGCAGCTTCCCGAAACACACCACCCAGTCGTCCGCCAACGTCCTGACCATACAACAGACACTCTTTGTGTTTTGCCATGAGTTCTTCGATGGCAAAAAGGGCACAGTCTACCATGACGACTTTCTCGGCATCTTCCGGTGAGCGCACCCCAACTTCTTCGACCACCGTTGTAGGGGCGAAATCGTGGGTAAACAGATCTTCGGGTTTGGGGTCTTCGGCATCGCGAGCTTTGAGGTAATCGGCCTGTACTTGTTGTTGTGCCTCTCCTTCTATCTTTTCCAGTTCGTCTTCTGAAAATCCATAATCCATGAGCAGTTGTCTCATCTTCGGGTAGGGATCCCGGCTTTGCGCTTCTTCGAGATCATCACGATACCATTCCATACGAACACCAGACGTATGATGATTTAACAAAGGCACTTTAGCGTGCACAAGGAAAGGCCTGCGTTCTTTGCGGATGGTCTCTATGACGTGCTGAATGGTAATATAACTTTCTTCGAAATCGGTTCCGTCTATGGATACCGCTTCGAGGCCGTGAAAGCCTTCAGCATACTCGGCGGCATTCTGTGCCCGCGTCTCTTCTTCATTGGCACTGATGTCCCAACCATTGTCCTGTACCAGATATAATATTGGCAATTGTTTCAGTGCGGCCATTTGGAAGGCTTCGGCGATCTCTCCTTCAGTAACAGAAGCATCTCCCAGTGAGCATACCACAAGAGGCATCTCTCCCTCATCCTGTATTCCTTCGGCTTCTTTATACCAGAAACCCATCGCCACTCCGGTGGCAGGAATGGCCTGCATCCCGGTAGCTGAACTTTGGTGAGGAATCTTCGGTTTATCGTCATCCCGAAGACTGGGGTGTGAATAATAGGTACGGCCTCCGGAAAACGGATCATCCTTCTTGGCAAAAACCTGTAGCATTAGCTCATAGGGCCTCATACCAATTGATAACAGCATCGAGTCGTCGCGGTAGTACGGAAACGCATAGTCCTGAGGCAACAGTTGTAACCCGGTGGCAATCTGAATCACCTCATGTCCGCGGGACGTGGCATGTACATATTTGGACACCACCTTGAAATCATCCTCGTACTGGTGCGTCATTGCCTTGGCAGTGCATAGCAAACGAAACGCCTTCTCCAGGGTTTCCCGTTCTATCTTTTGCTTATTCGAGCTTGTTGTTTCTTCTGTAATCATATTTTCTATACGTCATTCCGAACTTTGTTCAGAATCCATTAATTAATCAAACCAATCTGAAGCCAGATCATTCCACTGACCTTCAATCAACAGCAACCATCCAACCGAAACGATCCGATATGGTTCCGGTCTTAATGGCATTGAGCTCATCATTCACTTCCAGCCCAACAGGGCTTTCATCGGATACATGTATGGTTTCTCCGTCCAATCCTATTTCCTGAATGTAGGCAATCCCAACCGCCGTCCCCGTTCCGAAAGCTTCCTCCAGGGAGCCGTTTTGAGACGCCTCGCGAATCTCGTCAATGGTGATTCTGCGTTCGGTCACTGCGTAGCCCTTATCTCTCAATACATCGATCACGCTCATGCGGGTAATACCTTCCAGAACGGCACCATCCAGTTCGGGAGTGATAAACGCTCCGTCAATCTTAAAGAAGATATTCATGGTTCCTACTTCCTGGATGTATTTGTGCTCCAGGGCATCCAGCCACAGCACCTGATCGTATCCCTTGGCTTTCGCAATCTCTGTGGGGCGAATGGCAGCGGCGTAGTTTCCGGCAGCTTTGGCCTCTCCGGTCCCACCTTCGGCGGCACGGATGAACTTCTTTTCGGCAAACAGCTTGATCCGTTTGCTAAAGAACGGACCGGAAGGGGAGGCAATGATCATAAATTTGTAATGGGTCGCAGCACGCATTCCGATAAAGGGTTCATCGGCATACATAAAGGGACGCAAGTAAAGAGCACTTCCCGTTTTGGGTGGAATCCAGTTGCGTTCGAGCGCCACCAATTGCTTCAGCCCTTCCACGAAGAGATCCTCCGGAAACGGAGGCATTCCCATTCGCCGCGCACTAAAATTAAGCCGGGCCGCGTTCTTTTCGGGGCGAAAGAGCAGCGGAGTTCCATCTTCCGAGACCGTGGCCTTCATACCTTCAAAAATGGCCTGGCCATAGTGCAAAGCCATAGCCGCAGGATGCGTCGGCACCAAAGCCAATGGCTCAATTCTGGGCTGAGACCACTGTTCGTCTTCAAAATCACAAACAAACATGTGATCCGTAAAAGTCCTGCCAAGAGGGATATTATTGAAGTCCACCTCACTCACCCTGGATTGGGTTGCTTTCGTAATTTGAATGGGAGGTATTGCTATCATCTTATTTCCTTTTTGCATTATTCGGTTTCTGGGTCGTGCCTCCACGGCACTCCTTCGAAATAACTATATCGTTCTATTTGTATCGAACTGTTCCATATAATCGGCGATACGTCGCAGGAATGACCCTGCCAGGTATCCGTCCACAATCCTGTGATCGAAGGAAAGTGACAGGTACATCATATGTCGAATTTCAATGGTATCGCCTTCCTCGCGTTCCATCACCTCGGCTCTTTTCTTAATAATTCCGGTAGCCAGAATAGCCGCCTCCGGCTGGTTTATTATGGGCGTTCCCATGAGACTTCCGAAGGTTCCCACATTGCTAATGGTAAACGTACTTCCGGCGGTATCATCACCTTTGAGCTTTCCATCCCTGGCACGTGACACCAGATCATTAGTGGTAGCCGCCAGTTCATTCAGAGATAGCTCATCAGCCTTTTGCACTACGGGCACTATCAGATTTCCTGTGGGCAGTGCCGTGGCCATGCCAATATTGATATCTTCTTTCACAATGATATTATCTCCGTCCAGCGACGAATTGATCATTGGGAAGTCCTGAATAGCCTGAGCCACGCACTCGATGAACAAGGGTGTAAATGTGAGTTTCTCACCATGTTTCTCAAGAAACGGGCCTTTATTGGCATTCCGCCAGGTGACCATATCGGTAAGATCCGCTTCTACGTAGGCAGTAACGTGAGGTGAAGTGTGCTTGCTGAACACCATGTGATCGGCAATCATCTTACGCATCCGATCCATGGCTACGATCTTCCCTTCCCCTTTGTCAAAGCTCAAATCCGGAATACTGAAACCCGGTTGGGCGGCAGGCTGGGCAAACTGAAACGGTCTTCCGTCCTCCAGGTATGCAACTACATCGCTTTTTCGTAAACGCCCGTCTTTTCCTGTACCGGCAATTCGAGCGAGTTCCTCATAACTGATATGGTTCTCGCGTGCAATGCTATCAACCAGGGGGCTAACGAATACATTTTCTTTAACCGTAAATGTCTGGGGCGCTGTGGTTCTTTTCTTCTTTCGGGTGTCAACAACCACATCGGGTGCTGTAGAAGTAACCATTGGAGTATCCTCCGGGTTATCTGCTACCTCATCCGATAGTTCCAATAGGGCGATCAATTCGCCAACACCTACTACATCTTTCACTTGTCGCACATGTTGTACCATAGTCCCGGAACCCGGAGCGGGCACCTCGTTGTCCACTTTATCCGTGGCTACTTCCAGAAGTATGTCCCCTTCCTCAAATGCCTCTCCTTCCTGAACCAACCAATTGAGTATGGTCCCTTCGGTAATTGACTCCCCCATTTTGGGCATAAGAAGCTGATAATGTGACATTTACGTATTTTTCAGAAAGAACTCTAAATTACTAATAATCCGATCGGCCTCAATTTCACCGTACTTGACCCC
>CAZTLE010000174.1:0-8390 GCA_964614415.1 uncultured Aureitalea sp.
CATCCGCTGTACGCTAATGTGTTCGATAAGCGCGTGGATAACTTCCAATATCCCAAGGTAAATGCCTATTATGCAACAACCTCCAGGGCTACACCGGCATTGCGATATGAAGACGGACAGCCCTTCCTGTTGCAACAAGGTACCAACTACCTGATGACCGCTCCGCTCAACCTGGAGTCCTCTAATTTTCAGAATTCACCGCTCATTGTTCCCAGCCTGGACAATATGGCCCAGCTGAGTTTACCGTTGCCGGATCTTTACTATCAGATTGGTGCGGCCAACACATACGCAGTACCGGTTCCCCTGGTGCGCGACGAGATTCTGACACTAAAAGACAGTGTTTCCTCCTATATTCCGTTGCAGCAAACAAAGGCGAATCAGGTACTTATTACGACTTCCGATGAGCCCCCGCGAGCAGGGACCTATCGCATTGAAAAAGAGCAGGAATTTATAGAGAATGTAAGTTATAATTATACACGGAACGAAAGCGTGTTACAGTATTCCGATGCGTCCCAATGGGACGGCGCAAGGACCTATGATTCGGTTCAGGATGTACTAAACACCATGCTGGAAGAAAATTCGATCCGTAGTTTTTGGAAATGGTTTGTTATTTTTGCACTGATGTTCTTGGTTGCAGAGATGCTGATACTGAAATTTTACAAAGGATGACCTTTGCATTGGATCCGCCTCTCAACCGAGTACTAACCACTAAACACTAGCATGAATCTAGTCTTAAAATCAGCTACAATAGTTGATCCTTCGAGCAAACATCACTTGAAAAAAAGGGATATTCTCATTGAAAACGGCTCGATTACCAAAATCGCCGCCTCTATTCCCAACGACCGCGTTAAAAATGTTTCCCTGCCGAATCTCCATATCTCCCCGGGATGGTTTGACAGTAGTGTGTCCTTCGGTGAGCCCGGATACGAGGAACGGGAAACACTTGAGAACGGACTTCGCACGGCCGCCTTAAGTGGATTCACAGATGTGGCGCTCAATGCGAATACATTTCCGGTAACTGACACCAAATCGCATGTGAAGTTTCTTAGATCCCGATCAGAAGGACAACCGGTAGGAGTTCATCCCGTAGGGGCCCTTACTGTGGGCAGCAAGGGAGCCGATCTGGCCGAGCTTCACGATATGCACACAGAGGGCGCAATTTCCTTCTATGACTACAAGCAACCGGTATCTAATGCCAACCTTCTGAAAATTGCCTTACAATATGCCCAGAATTCCGGCGGACTGGTACAGTCTTTTCCGTTTGAAACGTCGGTAGCGCATAACGGAGTGGTCAATGAAGAGGCCAACAGCACTCAATTAGGGCTAAAAGGAATTCCGGCGCTTTCCGAAGAATTGCAGATGATACGCGACCTGTATTTACTGGAATACACCGGTGGAAAACTACACATACCTACCATATCTACGAAGAAGTCGGTAGCGCTGATCCGAGATGCCAAACGCAAAGGACTTGACGTGAGTTGTAGTGTGGCCATCTCGAATCTCGTGCTCACAGATGATGTCTTACACACGTTTGATACGTACTATAAGCTTCTTCCGCCTCTTCGCACCAAGTCGGACATCACAGCCCTGTTGAAAGGGCTTAAGGACGGAACTATTGACGGTGTAACCAGCGACCACGATCCCAGGGATATTGAACATAAAAAGGTAGAATTTGATCACGCCGCCTACGGAAGTATTGGATTGGAAAGCTGTTTTGGTGCGCTGAATGCTACCGTGGGGATGGAAGATTCCATTGCCGCGCTCACCGGATTGCGATCGGTTTTCGGTCTTCCCGAATGCAGCATTGCCGAAGGCGAACCGGCATGCCTGACCTTATTTGATCCTGATTCGGACTGGACTTTTCAGGAAGATGATGTGCTTTCCACTTCAAAGAACGCTGCATTACTAGGTGCATCGCTTAAAGGAAAGGCCTATGGCATCTTTGCCCAAAAGAAATTACTTCTCGCCTAACTATGAGTAATGCTCCCAAAGGTCAGTCGATAGCAATAATCGCCTATCTCACGTTTGTGGGAACGATCATTGCGTTCTATATGAACTCCGATCACAAGTACTCTTTTGCCTCCTGGCACATTCGGAATATGTTCGGCTTGCTTATTATTCTTTTTGTTTCGACCATCATGGGCAACTACGAAATTCCGATTGCCTTGTATTTGTGGTGGTTTGCCTTTGCCTGCTGGCTGTGGTCGCTGATAATGGCGATTTTAGGCAAGCAACAGGCAATCCCTTTCCTGAGTGAGAAATTTCAGCAGTGGTTCCGTTTTTTGAGCTAGAAATGGTATATTTAGAGGAATAATTGACTAACCAAAACCTCTTCATATGACTGATTCTTCTACTGACAATGGAAAAACAGTGGGCATTATCGCATATCTTGCCCTTATCGGATGGATTATTGCACTCGTGATGCACAGCAGCAATAAAACAGAACAAGGTGCTTTTCATATTCGGCAAATGCTCGGAATTATGATCGTTGGCTTCGGCCTTTACATTCTGGGAACCATTAGTAGCTTTATGATGGGTACCGTTTTCCTCTATTGGATCTTCTGGCTCGCGGCCCTCGTTTTCTGGCTGTTGGGCTTCATTGGAGCTATTCAGGGCGAGAAAAAACTGGTTCCATTACTAGGCGAACAGTTCCAACAATGGTTTAAAGGAGTAGCCTAACAGGAAATAAAATATCAACCATGCCGTCTTGTACATCCGTATCGGACGGCATTCTTTTATGCTATGGAGAAAAAAAATCTGACTTTAGTGCACAATTACAGGCCTTCAACCCAAAAGGCAAACCCACCATGTATTATTATGCTCCATGGCTATGGGAGCGATGAAAACGATCTCTTTTCATTTGCTTCGGAACTGCCCGGGGAATACGCCATTATCTCCCTCCAGGCGCCCATCCGAATGCAGCCCTTTGGGAATGCCTGGTACAATATTTACTTCGGAACCAATGACGGTAAATGGAGTGATGATGATCAGGCCATTGAAGCCAGAGAGTTGGTAGTAGCACTTATTGATGAGATCATTGAAAAGTATGCCGTGGATCCGGACCGCATTACTTTGCTGGGTTTTAGTCAGGGTACGATCATTAGTCTGGCTGTAGCACTTAGCTACCCTGAAAAAGTGACGCAGGTTGTAGGGCTTAGCGGCTATGTGAATGAGGACATACTGAAAGAGGGATATGCTTCCAATGACTTCAGTTCATTGCGAATCTACACCTCACATGGATCGGTTGACCAGGTCATACCTGTCCAGTGGGCAAGGAAATCAGAACCCTTTCTTAAAGATCTTGGAATCGACGTTAGCTATTCGGAGTTTCCCGTAGGACATGGGGTCGCTCCTCAGAATTTTTATGAGTTCCTGGAATGGTTGAAGGTTGAAGGTTAATGGGTTAATGAGTTAATGGGTTATTGAGTTATTGAGTTATTGAGTTAAACGGTTAAACGGTTAAACGGTTAAACGGTTAAACGAAGTTATAATATGTCGATTTGAAAATTATTCAATTACACGAATAACGAATAACGAATAACGAATAACGAAGTTAAATTACTTACTCAAACTCATCCCATTCAAGGCCAGCTGGTAGTTTTTCGGAACAGAATTCAATGTGAATCACCCTTCTGGGTCGCAGGTTCTCGGTACGCCTGGAAGAATGTAATAACAAGGGTTTCATAATCATCACACCGCCCTCGCCAACTTCACAAGTTGCTTCCTGGTTTGTGTCCCAATTCCTGTCAACACGAAGATCAATCACTCCGTTGGTATGTGATCCTGAGACGACTCTTAGAGCGCCATTAGTCGAATCGCAATGGTCCAGGTGAATACGCAGCGTAATCATATTCTTCAGAAATCGCATATCGGGTTGGGCTACAGCTCTGTCCTTCAGTATCCTCCAATTAGTAAATCCGTCCGCCTCCTTTCTATCAATCAGATTAACGGTAAGGTCCTGATGCCACTGCACCACCCAGTTCGAATTTGGAGGCTTATCGAAATAAATAGAGCGAACGATGAAAGGATTCTCAAAAAATGGAGTAAGAAGTGTTTTCAATCGGGCCGACAAAACAAGTGGTAAAAATTCGGGATGATCTTTCAAAAAACGACGAACGCCAAACTGTCCGAACAGGTTCTTTTTCTTCAGTAGCGATCGCATTTCCTGAACCTCTTCGGGAGTATATACATCGTTAACAACAGCATGGCCGTCCTTTGTTACGGCATCTTTAACCATCACCCCATCTTCGCCGATTGTATGACACATCCTGTTTCCTGTCTCCTGATTCATGACTCCCATCTCAATACCTACCAAAGGCAGGCAAGCTCAATACTCAGTACTCATTACTCAGTACTAACCATCTACCTTGGATACAACACCGAGCTTACGGGTTCAATTGACAGTTGGTTGTTCTCATCAAAGAAATACTCCAACACCATTTCACCCCAGTACTGCCCATCGGTAAAGTCGGCCAGAACCCAGCGATGGTTCAGGAATTTGATCTTATTAACACGCATGGCTCCGTACCCCTCAAAAGGCACCAGCGGATTCCCATCCGAACCCGCATTCTGATCATAGATCGTATTCGTGATCATGGCTTCGACGTCCCCGGATTCAAGTCCCAGATTCTCCAGGTAGGTCATTGCATTGTCATTTCCCTGCAAAGTGAAGTAGTTAAGATCGGCGATACGATCGGAAAGTACTTCCAGCGAGTCATTGGCTTTGGTGACTTTTTCGGTGAGAGAATTGATCTTTTTCTCCTGGTCTTCGAAAATGGACTTCTGATTCATGTACTGGAAAATGACCAGTAACAGCGTGAAAAAGAAGAGATACATGAAAATTTTATTCCTCATAACTTATTTCTAAAGCGTGATTTTTAGCATGTCATATGCCAATGAAACGTTTTCCGGTAATTGTTGTTGTACTTCAGCATGAAAACCGAGCAGATGACTAATATGCGTTAAGTAAGCCTGGCCGGGATTCACTTCTTCAATGAATTCAAGGGCTTCAGCCAGGTTGAAATGGGATTCATGCGGAGCTTCCCGAAGGGCATTCACGACCAAAACTTCCGTATTCCTTATTTTATCGATCTCCGAATCATCCATGGTCTTGATATCAGTGAGATAAGTAAAACCATCAATCCGAAATCCAAGTACGGGCAGCTTGTTGTGATACCCCTCCACCGGAACTACCTTCTTATTACCAATGGAAAAGACAGTGTCCTTATCAATTACATGCTCTTCAATAGAGGGTGCTCCCGGATATTTGTTCTTCGTTTCGAAGATATAGGCAAAACGTTCGTGAAGCGCATCAAATACGCGTTGATATCCGTAAAAAGGAATATTTCCCTGGCGAAAATAAAAGGGACGGATGTCATCGATACCGGCGGTATGGTCGCTGTGCTCATGGGTTAGCAAAATGCCATCCAGTCTACTGCAGCCCGCTCGAAGCATTTGTTGTCTGAAATCGGGTCCGCAATCGATAACATACACAAAGTCATCCCATTCCAGAAGAACCGACACGCGCAACCGCTTGTCCTTTGGATCGTCGCTTAAGCATACGGGGTGAGTGCTACCAATTATAGGAATTCCCTGAGAGGTTCCGGTACCCAGAAAAGTAACATTGAGTGCCGATTTCATTAGCACAAAAATAACAGTTTTTGTTTTGCCAGCCTACGGTAATTCTTACCTTTGTTATAGTGGACATTTAACAGAGGATTGCTATGCCCGAAACAATTTCTGGTGATAAGGAGTTTGAAAATATCCCTTCGATACGAAGCAAGGCACTTCGAATTAATCTAAACGAAAACATTTACGGGACCTTCGCCGAGATTGGCGCGGGTCAGGAGACCGTTCGGAATTTCTTCCGGGCAGGAGGTGCTTCCGGTACCATTGCGAAGACCATTTCAGCCTACGACAAGGATTTTAGTGACGCTATTTACGGTGTTGAGGATGACGGGCGTTATGTTACCGAATCCCGGCTTAAGAAAATGCTAAGCCATGAGATCGATCTCATCGAGGAGCGTATTGCCCGGGAAAACCATCCGAATAAAATGTTCTTTGCGTATGCAAATACGGTAGCCACCATCGATTTCGCCAAGAAATACAAAGGGCACGGCTGGGTTGGAATTCGCTATGAGGTAGAGCCTTATGGCGGTTATAATGAGATTGTTCTGCACATACGTTTCCACGAGAATGAAGCGCAACTGCAACAAATGACATTGGGAACATTAGGTGTTAACCTAATTTACGGTGCTTATTACAAGTACGATGAACCCCGAAAGCTGCTCCGTTATTTGTACGACCACATTGATCAGGATAAGATTGAGATCGATACGATCAATTTTTCCGGACCTCAGTTTGAAAACGTGGACAACCGCCTCATGAGTCTTCAGCTCATTAAGAATGGAATGACCGAGGCTGTGATGTTCGGTCCTGATGGAAATAATATCCTCCCGGCACGAATTCTTTACAAAAAGAATATTCTGGCGCTTCGCGGAAGTTATCGCCCGGTAACCAAGGTGAATATTGACATGTACGAGAAATCGTATGAAATGTTCCTGAATGAAAACCGGGTCGATAAAAACAGGACAGAGGTTATTTTTGAGATTACCCTCTCCAACCTGAGAGCCGAAGGTGAGATTGATGAGCAGGACTTTATGTATCGCGCCCGCTTATTGTGTTCGCTTGGGCATACGGTAATGATCTCTAACTTCCAGGAGTACTACAAACTGGTAGAATACTTCTCCCGATATACGCGCATGCGTCTCGGATTATCCATGGGTGTAAATAACCTGGTTGATATTTTCGATGAGAAATACTATCGTCACCTAAGCGGCGGTATCCTTGAGGCCTTCGGAAAGTTGTTCTTTAAAGATCTGAAAGTGTACCTCTACCCGATGCGCAATCCGGACACGGGAGAGTATACGAACAGTGAAAACCTGAAAGTACATCCCCGTATGAAAGAACTCTACAAGTTCTTCAAATACAATGGTAAGGTTGTAGATATCAAAGATTTCAATCCTGAGATCCTCAGTATCTTCTCTCGTGAGGTGCTAACCATGATCGAGGAAGGCAAAGATGGCTGGGAAGATATGCTACCGGCTGGGGTCGCTGAAATCATTAAAGACAAGCAACTCTTCGGTTGTAAACGCGAAGCGATCAGCGATTAAGCTTCCAGTATTTGAGCTGCGTGCTCTTTGCTTTTTACCTTATCGATTACCCTTTCTACTACTCCTTCTTCGTTGATGAGGAATGTCTTGCGGTGAATACCGTCGAACTCCCTTCCCATGAACTTCTTGGGACCCCAAACACCAAAGGCGTTGATCACTTCCTTGTCGGTGTCCGCCAATAAAGGGTATTGAAAATCGAATTTCTTCTGAAAATTCTTTTGCTTGCGCTGTGTATCCGCACTTACTCCGATAATCTCATAACCCGCGTCCTGTAGCTCTTTGTAGTGATCTCTTAGATTACACGCTTCAACCGTGCAGGTAGGCGTATTGGCCGCCGGATAGAAAAACACAACTACCTTCTTGCCAAGATAGTCTGACATAGTAATGGTATTTCCGTCGTGATCTGTTGCGGTAAAATTTGGGACCTTGTCCCCTTCTTTAAGTGTGTTCATTGATGTATTTTTGTGCTGGTAAAATTTCAGTTCTGAAATTTTGTTTAATTTTTATTTCGTAAAGTTATACAAAAATGACCAAACAGGAAAAGGTTGACTTCGTTATTGAAACGTTAAATGAATTGTATCCAGAAATACCAATTCCGTTGGATCACAAGGACCCGTATACCCTCCTTATCGCAGTACTATTGTCAGCACAAAGTACCGACGTACGTGTGAATCAAATCACGCCCCTTTTATTTGAAGTTGCTGATAATCCATACGATATGGTCAAACTTACTGTGGAAGAAATTCGCGAGATCATAAAACCGGTGGGGTTGTCTCCCATGAAATCTAAAGGGATCCATGGCTTGTCTCACATACTCATTGATAAATACGACGGTAAAGTGCCCGCCGATTTTGAAGCGCTGGAGTCTCTTCCCGCAGTAGGTCATAAAACCGCCAGTGTGGTTATGTCACAAGCATTTAACGTGCCGGCATTTCCGGTGGACACGCATATACACAGGCTTATGTATCGTGGGCCTTTCCAACGGAAAGAATGTAGTTCAGACCGAAAAAGATGCTAAACGACTGTTTCCCATGGATTTATGGAACAAACTTCATCTTCAGATCATTTGGTACGGACGACAATATTCACCGGCCCGTGGATGGAATTTGGAGAAAGACATTATAACAAGTCGCGTAGGAAGGAAATCGGTGATCCAGGAATATCACAAAAAAACCCCGAAATAAATTTCGGGGTTTTTCCAAAGTTTAGTTTAGAAGT
>CAZTLE010000175.1:0-8347 GCA_964614415.1 uncultured Aureitalea sp.
CCGCCTCCATAAAATCATAGATCTCTTCTTTCATGAGTCCGACAAGGTTCCCGATGCTTTTCTTTGTAAAGGAAGGCTGCATGAGCTTTCGTTGTCGCAACCAGTCCTCACCGTTGCGAAGGTTGATACTATTGCCCAGGTAAAGCCCCATGCCCTCGGTGGAGAGGTACGACTTGTTGTAGTTTGTCTGATTCTTCTTGAGAATATACTCCGCCATGCCCACATCTTTCGAGACGATGAACTTGTCCTTGTTGAAAGGAAATTTGAGACAAAATGTGTCTCCCAACTTGTCCATACTACCACTTACCATGGATAATATGTTTGTATCCCTGGAGAACAAGTACTTTACATAAGCCGAGTTGGGCATCAAATCCGGATAGTTATACATTTTTTGCATGGTTAGGAATAAATTAATCGTTAACTAATGTCTCCTGCCTTATTGTTGTCGAAACAAGTTGCGCAGATTTGATATATATTCACCCAGATTGGTGCTTGTGTCTTCAAGGATTGCCTTGTATTGTATTGGAATGTCGTGTTCACCTACTTTCACTGATAATTTCGGATCTTCCAGAACCCTTCCCAGATATACCGGACTAAAATCATGATCGGTGGCATCTTGTATAAATACCTCATTCTGTTCCTCCGGAACAGTGAAGACCAATTCATACTCTCCCAGTATCCCGGCCAGGAAAACCAGCGCCGGTTCTCCGATCTTTTCAGAAAGGGAAAAACACTCCGGTCTTATGTAGTCTGTTAATGGCGCATTGAGCCCGAATCCTATGTCGTTCAATGTTATGAGCTGCGCCAGCGCATGTACAAGACCGTCGCTGGTGTCCATACAGGACGAAGCGTATTTGCGGATAATTTGACCTTCATCTATCCTGGGTGCCGGCTGATATTCAATATCCAAATTCATATCGAAGATCAAATTGGCCGCAAAACAGTTTCCCAGCCCGACTTTATCGGTCGTATACAGGAGATCTCCGGGTTTGGCCCCTTTCCGGGTCATTTTAAAATTCGGATCTACCTTTCCAAAGACAGTGGCCGCATAGTTGGTTTTCGAGGAGAAATTTGTGTCTCCGCCAAAGATGTGAATGCCGCATTTGTCCACGGCATCAATGATTCCGTCGCGTAACCGGGTAAGGTATTCACTGTTGTCTTTGTTAGCATGTTCGAAGGTAAGGTTGATGAGCGCTCCCAGCGGTGTCGCACCCACGGCGGACAGATCGCTGATATTGGAGACGATCAACATCCATCCAATCAAATACGGATCCCTGTAAATGCCGTATTCGATTTCTTCACTGATAGAATCCGTCGAGACAGCCAACAAATTACTTCCCAGTATCTGAGTAAAATCCAGCAATTCGGAATCACTCTCGAAAATATCGTTTATCTGAAATTTTGACCTCTTGAAATCGGAGGCGAAGTTCTTTATGTAATCTATGTCGTTCATATCTGGTTGCGTTCGGGTCTTAGAAACAGGATTAATTCAAATCCAACATAAAAGATGGAAACAAAAAGCAGTAGCTCGGGTTTGTTGGAGAGTACGATGGCGGCATTTCCCAGCAAAAAGAACCGTACGGTTGACTCGATGGGAATGTGCGAATATTCTTCGCTTTTTTCTTTCGGATAAATGGCTTTGATCTGGCCGTAAACGCCCACAATAAACGCCAGTGCCATAAAGATGCCCACCGGAGTTGTGAAAACCGGTACACTAAACCACAGGAAGAGGATTCCCAAGCCGAGTATCACATTCCCCAGCATCACGGTTGGGCTCCAGCCGAAACGAACCGGGAAGGTATTGTAATTCGTTTCGCGGTCCGCGGTAATGTCTTTCAGGTATCCTATCAGTACAAAATTGAAATAGGCGAAAAAGTTAAAAGCAATCACAAAACTCAACATGGGAACTGACCAGATAACATTGAGTCCCAACGAGGGGTCGGCACTTAGCAGCCCCAAAATGGGGAGTAGGGACACGATAAGGGAATTCCAAATGGGGCCACCCATCCAGTAGTTCTTTTTGAAGTGGGTATAGGAGATCAATCCAATGACAGTGGCAATGGCCAATACAATGTTCGAAGAGTTCGAATAGATAAGGGTAGCACCAATAAGCAACAATCCTGCGAGGCTAACGCCAAACAAGGCTTGCTTGCTGATGAGCCCCTGGGATAATGGCCGGTAGGGAGAGGAAATCTTATCTGTATCCGTTTGAAAGCAGTCGGTAAGGGCTTGCCCGAATCCGTAACCCAGAAAGAAGCATATAAAGAGGAGACTGAATTTTTGTAAACCCAGTGTGCCCTCAAAAAGACTCATTCCCGCGAGTCCTGAAATACCTGAAACAAAGAGAAGGTAAGGCCGCATGTGAATAAGGACGGACCTTACAAATCTAATAGGAGCAATGTTCATACGATAGCATAGTTTTAATCAAAAAAGTTAAGTACGGTTATGTTTCGGGGAAGGACTTTAAAATTGGCTTTTACGGCATTGAATATTTCACCATCCAGTTCAAGGAAAAAAGCAGTGTCCGACGCAATGGTCAAACGGTCAGTGCTGTATGACGCAAGGTTCTTTCCTTCGAACTTCTTTCGATAGAGGCGAAGCAGGGTGCGCAGCAATTGCCATTTGCTATGATCCCAGCACACTTTCAAATCGAACGTTCCGTCATCCGGAGAAATTTGGGAAGGATAACGAAAATCTCCAGCCACATGGGGCGACTTAAGTATGCTTAAGTTGGATATATTATAGGTGTGTTGATCGTCGTTAAAATCAAGCGCCAGGGACTGATTCTTATGAGACCAAAGAGATGCTATGGCCGTATAATTAATAGCCAGATCTACGGCACCTTTCTTCAAAAAATCAACAATGCTGTTGTTCGAGTTGAAATACGCATTGGCATTGGCCAGGTAGCCGATACTCGCGTTGGAGAAGAAGTACTTTTGAAAACTACTCGTGCCATCGTCAATCGTCACAGAACCAACATCGACTATTGCCGATTTACTTTTTCCTATTCGGAATTTATATCCGTCCACTTTGGCTGAATTCGTTTTACAAAAATCGTTGCTTGATCCCAATCCTATTGCGCCTACTGACATAGGTCTGCTGCCGTCATTTAAAGGCATAAGGGCGTTCAGTAGATAGAAAAGACTACCATCACCGCCTACGGCGATAAAGTTGGATACATTCTGTTCCCATAAAGATGCTACGGTACTCATCAGGTCGAAAGGAGGGGAATATTCGATGTAATGAGTGCTTGGCGGAAGGCGGTTGGTCACAAGCTCTTTGATCTTGCCCCATCTTTTTTCCGCTCTTCCGTTATTAGCAGAGGTATTTATGAATACCGCGTACTCCTCCCTGTTCATTTTTCATAAACTTTTCAGTTTTAAATGTTTTTTCGGGGAGGATTGAAAAGGGAAAATTACGAATCAGACGAATATTAACAAAATGAAAAGCCCTTAATTCTTAAAGAATATTTTCAGGGCCGTATAAAATTATACTGTATCTTTAATGCGCATAGTCTTTTTGGAAACTGGTTCTGAGTGCAGCCTGTGTTGCGCTTAAAACGTCTCTTCCCCTCAGTATGCCGATAAGACCCTAAACATCCTGTTGTACTGTATTTAAGATAGAAAAAGCGTACAAAGAGATTCGTGTTTCTTAGTAGATTTTAGTTGTATTGACCCCAATGTATCTATGAAAATAACTGTTGCTACCGGTGGAACCAAAGGAGACTTCTTTCCTTACCTGGCTATTGCGCTCGAGTTGGATAGAAGAGGGCATTCGATCACTTTTGCGTCGAGTCCTCAGTATCGGTCGATTGTTGAAAAGCACGAACTTGTTTTCAAAGATATCAGGCCCGATGTGAACTACGAAGACAAGCAGTTGGCCAGCGCCATCATGAGCAGTTCCAGCGGAGCGGAATATGCGATGAAGGAACTTATTGATAAGAACATCAGGGACACCTATTCTGATTTGCTGTCGGCATGCGACGGTTCCGATCTGTTGTTCTCACATATGGTTTGTTTCGCAGGGCCTATTGTAGCACAAAAAACAGGTATCCCCTGGGTGTCCGGAGTACTGGCCCCAAGTGTACTTTGGTCAAAGTACGATCCGATCATACCGCACAATCTGCCATTTCTTAAACATGTAAGTGCGATGGGCCCGGGAGCCAATGGTTTTCTCATTAAGCTCATCAAAGGAGTTACAAAGAGTTGGTTTAAAAGCACTGCTAACCTGAGAAAGGAACTGGGATTGCCCAGGGGACAACATCCCCTATTTGAAGGAGCTCACTCACCGGAACTTACCCTGGGACTATACTCGAAGTATTTTGCTGAACGTAAGCCGGATTATCCTTCCAGTGTGAAACTGAGCGGTTTTGCTTTTTTGAATGACGATCGCCCACCCGAAAATCAACATTTAGTTCAGGAATTTCTAAGCAAAGGGAAAAAGCCAATTGTTTTTACACTGGGGTCATCGGCCGTGCATAGCGGGGATGACTTTTATGCATATGCGCAACAAGCCGCGCAGGATTTAGGAGAGCGGGCCATTTTCCTAACTGCTTCTGAAGATCATGCCGGTAATACAAGCAATAGTGATCAATTTCTATACCTGGGACACTATCCGCACAATCGTTTATTCAGCGAGGCACGTTTAGTAGTGCATCACGGCGGCATGGGGACCATGTCCCGGGCTCTGGAGGCCGGTTGTCCCGGTTTGGTAGTGCCTTTCAGTCATGATCAGCCGGACAATGCGCACAGGCTTCGGAAGCTGGGTGTAGCAGAAGTTCTAAAAAAAAGAAGTCTAAGTACTGGATTACTGAAAAATAAATTACGAACTTTACTAGTTAATAAAGTATACCATCAGAATGCAATAACACTAATGAAAAACATTGAACGTGAAAATGGAACAAACAATGCCTCCGATCTAATCGAAAGTTTTATGCAGCAAAAGTGCCGCTAATACGAATGAAGATCAGGAAAAGAAAAATTAGCCTATAAAGTCAGTTTATAATTCTCGGTAACCCCTATGCTTCGTGACGACTCGTTGCGGAACATAGCTTCCCCCTAAGTTACTCAACTCCTCCCCGGTAAACTGTTTTTTACAAATTAAAGCAATACCATTTGTGCAGTAGTGCAAGTACCAATACGTATTTGTCTATTGATGCAGAGGGTATGATTATATGAATAGAAACATGTCAAACTACGTAAAATTTGTACCGATGAGAGATTTTAAGACGCCCACAGTAGAGAAACTGAAAACTATTTTACAACCCTTTTTATTCGACGGTGCTTCTATCGAGACCGAATCCGATCTTTTTGATGATCTGGGTCTGGATTCTCTGGAAGTAATGGATCTGGTGGTCACCGTCGAAGATGAGTTCAAGATCACATTCGAAGATTCCGAAGTCAAGGAACTTAGAAAGGTGAACGAAGTGTTGTCATTAATAGAAACAAAGCTGGAAACCAGGAGCGCATGAAGACCGACCCCGGACTTACCGAAAAAATATTGGAGGGCATTCCTCATACTGCCCCGTTTAAGTTTATTGACGCCATTTACGATGCCTCTCCCGATCACTTCGAGGGAGCGTATCGTATAAGGCCCGACGAGTATTTCTTTGAAGGGCACTTTCCCGGTAATCCCATAGTTCCGGGGGTAATCCTTATTGAGATAATGGCTCAAATAGGTCTATTGGCGTTTGCTTTATTCCTGGAACAAACAAATGCAATCGGTGAACGTGAAGGGAGTACTACTGCCAACAGACAGTGCTTCCTCACGTCTTCCGATGTCTCATTCAGGAGACCCTGCCTGCCCAATGACCTGGTCATTGTAAAATCCAGAAAAGTCAGTTTGAGACACGGTCGGCTCACCTGTGAAATTGAAGCCATACGTGGGGAGGACGAAAAACTGTTGTCCAAAGGCACCTTTGCGGGTGTGATCATGGACCTGTAGGATTTTGAGAAAGCCCGGTTAGCTTTAGCAGTCACTTACATTGACATGTACCGCCAATCCTCCGGTACTCGTTTCCTTGTATTTGGTTTTCATGTCACGGGCAGTTTGCCACATGGTTTCAATAACCTTGTCCAAAGGCACCTTAGCCTTCTTTGGATCCTGATCCAATGCCATTTCACAAGCATTAATAGCCTTAATAGCTCCCATGGCGTTGCGTTCAATACAGGGTATTTGAACCAGTCCGGCGATCGGATCACAGGTCAACCCCAGATGATGCTCCATCGCAATTTCACTGGCCATGAGCACCTGTTCCGGCGAGCCACCCATAAGTTCGGTGAGTGCTCCCGCAGCCATGGCAGAGGATACACCGATTTCTGCCTGACATCCACCCATGGCAGCCGAAATAGTAGCTCCTTTCTTGAAGAGGCTTCCTATTTCACCGGCGACCAAAAGAAACTTCTTGACATCGTCAAAGTCGGCATCGTGGTTTTCAATCACCATATAATACATCAGTACGGCTGGAATAACTCCGGCACTGCCATTGGTAGGAGCTGTGACCACGCGACCCAGAGAAGCATTAACTTCATTGACCGCCAGGGCAAAGCAGGATACCCACTTCAGAATCTGCCGAAATTTAACTTTCGTATCCCGTATGGACTCGATCCACTCCTGCGGATTGGAATAGGGAGTATCTCCAATGAGGCGTCTGTGACTCTCAAAAGCGCGGCGGGTCACATTCAGTCCTCCTGGAAGTGTACCTTCGGTATGGCAACCTGCGTACATGGATTCAAGCATTACATTCCAAATGGCCGTTAGCCCCGTATTTATCTCATCTTCGGTGCGAAGTGAGCGTTCGTTGGCCAGGACAATTTCAGAAACGGACTTACTTTGAGAATTGCAGTAATCTAATAGTTCCTGAGCCTTTTCAATGGGAAACGGAAATCGTGAAAAACGTTCAATTTTCCGTTTTGCCTGACTTCGTTCCTTCTTCACAACGAAACCTCCACCAATGGAGAAATACGAGGTGCTTATGGAACGATCATCGTTTAGTTGGGCATTGAATACGATGCCGTTGGGGTGAAACGGAAGGAATTCCTGATGAAATCGAATGTCCTTTTCAGGCTCAAAGGGAATAGGAATTACACCGTTGAAAAGAAGTTTGCCATTAGCGGAAACAGATTGTACCTCTTCTTCGATCTTTTCGCAGGGGAAGGTAACCGGATCCATTCCCAGAAGACCCAACAGCACAGCAATATCCGTTGCATGTCCTTTGCCTGTTAGTGACAACGATCCGTATAAATCCACGGTAATCGCTTCAACCTTCGCGAAGTCTCCGGATTCAGTTAGCTCATCAATCCAGCGAAGCGCGGCGCGCCACGGCCCTAGCGTATGTGAACTGGAGGGACCCACGCCGATTTTCAGCATATCGAAAACGCTTATACTTTCGATTGGTTTCATGGAAGGCAAATATAGGTTTTATGTTGATTCGTGGATTTGTTGATGTGTTGATGTGTTGATTTGTTGATTTGTTGAGGTGTTTATTTGTTTGGATGCTTTATTGGGTCCTATTTTGATTTGATAGTTGTTATTTATTTGGAATTTGGGACTTGGTTACAGGTTACACGTTGCAGGTTTTCGGTTTTGGAGATTGGAATTTGGAATTTGAGATTTGATTCTCTGTTCTCTGTTCTCTGTTCTCTGTTCTTTTGTCTTTGTTGCAGGTTGCAGGTTGCAAGTTACAGGTTGAATGTTGTTCTTCGTTAATTCGTTGAGGTGTTTATTTGTTTGGATGCTTTATTGGGTCCTATTTTGATTTGATAATTGTTACTTATTTGGGATTTGGAATTTGGAATTTGAATTTTGAGATTTTATTCTCTGTTCTCTGTTCTCTGTTCTCTGTTCTCTGTTCTCTGTTCTCTGTTCTCTGTTCTTGTTACAGGTTACAGGTTCATTACGGGGTTTTGGAATTTGAATTTTGGAATTTGAAATTTTACCCTGAGCTTGGCGAAGGGTGGTATTTGGAATTTGGAGCGCAGCGACTACCTGACAGCCTGTCATATATTTCCTGCTGGCATACTAATTGACATAGGGTTAGCGAACGTTTTAAAAAATCATTTAAAAATTACAACGATAACACTATGAGCAAGATTATTGGAATCGACTTAGGAACCACCAACTCCTGCGTGGCCGTAATGGAAGGTAGCGAGCCAACTGTGATCCCTAATGCCGAAGGAAAACGGACTACTCCTTCTGTCATCGCATTCGTAGAAGGCGGTGAGATCAAGGTAGGAGATCCGGCCAAGCGTCAGGCAGTAACCAATCCTACCAAAACCATCTCGTCTATTAAGCGATTTATGGGGAACAAATATTCCGAGTCGCAAAAAGAAGCCGATAGAGCAGCGTA
>CAZTLE010000176.1:0-8277 GCA_964614415.1 uncultured Aureitalea sp.
TGTTGCTTAGATTGCGTTCCAGTAGGAGTCGGAAGTAAATGGATTGCACATAGTCGCTCTCCATTTCCCCGATCTCATTGAGAACGGCATTCGCCCCTCCTCTGCTGAAAAATCGTTCTACACGTGATTCCGCACCGAGACCTGAACTGCGCACCACATCGGGTAGGATTTCGGCTAACCATTCCCGGCCTTCAGGCTCATAGTCGCGTTCCCGGCTACCTACGTAGTACTTACGGATAAGATTACCGCTGCGGTCCGATTCGATCAAAACACGTCTGCGACTCCCAAAAGAAGATTTGGTGATCTCGATGAATCCACCACGGCTAATCGCTGTAATATCGCGATCGTCATTGGAAATCGTGAAATCTCCTTCGTATTCGATCTTAAAATCCTTCCCGTCACTTTTTACACGGATCGTACTCTTACCACCATCTGAGTTGCGATTGATGGAATAACTGGAAGATTTTTTCTTGCCAGTCTGGCCCATAAGGTCAACCGGCTGAAATACCATTAGGGCTACCATAGTGGCCCCGAGGAGTGTTTTTAAGGTCATATTCAATTGTTTCATGGCTGTTGTTTTTTGATTGATAGTGCGAATGTAGGCCATGAACATGCCCCGGAAAAATGATTTGTAATGAACTCGCAATTTTGTGTAGTGAATTGTAGAACTTATCTATCTTTAGAAAAATTCCTTACATGATACACGCAATTGGCCCCTGGCAATTATTACTGCTTATAGGTGTTTTCCTCGTAATAGCGGTTCCAATCATTATTCTGATCGTTGTACTAAATAAACGTAACCGAAAAAAGAACTCGGAGTAGCACTATAAAGCAGTATCGTTTACTCCCACCACGATGCGCTCTACAAGCTCCAGGGCTGTAGTCAACGTGGATAGATCCGGATCGATATCCCCTGTTTGGGCTGAATGATGCCCGTGACCAATTAATTCCATGAGATAATAGTCCCTGCCATCGTTCATGTCTATCTTAGATTCAAAGACAATGGAAGGTTGCCCCAGTTGCCCCGTGCCGTTGTGAAATACCTCGTCGTCCGGGAAGTCGTATTCCGAATAATACTCATTATCGTCAAAAGCTACGTTGATCTCAATCCTGAGTGTGAAACGGGATTTAGGAGATGTTGAAGTGCTTAATATAAAGCTATCGGTTATGGTGGCGCCGCTTATGGCATCAGGAAGAGGTTCCTCCCTGCTGGGGACATAAGAACCATCTGAATACACTACTCCTCGCTTGCGAGACCAGACCGGCAGGGCGTTGACCCGGCGGTACTCGGAGGTAGACTTGTTTTCCGTATCAAAGGATTTAAAGTTGTCTTTGGTCCTTCCTCCGAAGAACAGACCCCTGGCGGTAGCTTTGGAAACAAAGAGTGTTTCCACGTAATTACCTTGTTCATCTTCGATCCAAATGGCCATTTGCGGATGCCAGTAATGCGTGGAACGCAGGAGATCAATAGAGATATTTAGATCGTTCCCGGTGTTCATTTCGATCAACTCATACTGGGATCGATCAGAGGTTCTTTCTGAAGCCGCCTTTTGCCGTGCGCCAAAATCCATAATGGTTGAAACCGGAGGTGTGTCCAGGAATGAAACCAGCGCAATTGACAGGACTGCTAAGAGGATCAGTGGCAGAAACTTGCTCTTTATGTAGTTTTTTATAGGTCTGAAATTATTCCTGAGATGCAGCAGTATCCCCACGGAAAAAATTAGCCCGAATATGGTGTGCAAGCTGGCCGTTATCCGGGAATACGGCAGGATATACGAAAGCAATCCGCTTACCAGGAGCACAAGGAAACTGATCCCGATGGACAGGCTTATTATTTTTCTGAATGACATAGCATAATTGAAATGAATCCCCGGGAGGCCGGGGATCCGAATATCGTAACAGTATCGGTTTACTTAAGAACCTCCTTGAGTGCTGAAACCCTTGATTCCAAATACGCAACCTGTTGCGCCTTGTTCTCCGGAAGTTGGAAGGCGGTGGGCTTGTAGGGCAGCTTTGCCTCTATGGCCAACTCTGCCCGTCGGATTTCTTCTGTCAGTAGCTCAATGCTTTCTTCATCTGTCTCGCCGGTTACCTTACCAATGGTGTACGAATCGGCATCAAAACTGGGTGATGTGGAAGCCTCCATCATTGCTTTTAAGGCTATGAGCTGATCTCTCAGCTCTGAAATAACTTTGGCTTCGCCGAACTTGGTTTGGGCTCCCCGGCAACTCGATGGCAAACAGCCTGATGTTTTTTCGGCGGCTATTTCTGTGCTGCACGAAGTTGATTTCTTGTCTTTACTTTCCTGAGCGGTAGCCTCAAAGGAGAATAAAGCGGTCATAAGGACTACGGTAAGAACGAACAGTTTTTTTGATATGAAATTCATCGTCTTTTGATTTTAAATGTTTACACCTACTAAGACGATGATGGTAAAAAATGATGCGATTTTCAGAATGAATTAACAACAATTGTTTCGATTCTCGAATCCAACGATGCTACCCTTTCCTGACTGTTCTATGGAACAACAAGCCAGGAACATCTCTTTCAGCTTAGCCCTGCCACGCTGTACCTTTGAACGAACGGTTACATAGTTCATACCCAGCTGTTCGGCGATTTCCTTTTGGGAATACCCCTCAATTTCAGAGAGCATGATCAGGGTTCGGTAGTCTTCCGGCAGATTTTCAATGAAGGGCACGATGCAACTGCTCAATTCGCTTACTGCCCGGTTTTCATCCTGTAATTCTTCAATGAAATTGTCTTCCAGGACATTGATTTCCTTTCTCTTGGTGCGGTAGTAATCTATTATGGCATTTCGGGTAACGGCAAATAGCCAGCTTTTCAGATTACCGATCTTATCGAGTTTCGTCTTCGATAATTTTACAAAAACATCCTGAACCAGGTCCTGGGCATCATCGGCACTACCAATACGTTTGAGCACATAATGATAGAGGGCATTGTACTGTTCTGCAAAGCTTTGCGTTGTCATAATTCTAAAGGTAATGAAGTTCTATTAGTATGTAGACGAAGACTTTTGAAAATGATGCATCATACAGGCAACTAATTTCACATTAAGAGCCCCTATTCCCCAATTACTGAACTCAAAATCTCCAGTGTTTGCTTAAGAACTCCGGTCCCAGAGGCGTTGTTGGTATAGTTGATGGCGATAGCAGTGTTCCAGTCAGGAATATGAACAACATAGGTCCCCCAGAATCCGCTGTGCATGTACCCTGTATGGCCATATAGATCAATCTCCCAGATACCCATCCGGTAGTTTCGGGGACCTCCTTTCATTTCTGCCGGTCCGGCATCTTCAAGCATGGTAGTAAGGGTTTCGGGTCGGTTAAAGACACTTCCATTGAATAATCCGTAGTAGAATCGGGTGAGATCTTCACATGTAGCTGCAAGACCTCCCCCACCGTACAGATCGACCGAGTTGTCCCATTGCGTAGCATCGATGGTTTCCAAATAACGATGAACCACATCGGGTTTGTTTTTACCTCGTGCTTCCAGGCTCTCCAACCAGGTATCTTCCAGTGCCAGTCCCTCATAGTCAAGCAATGATCGCATGGCTTCGGCAAGTCCTTTTCCCGAGCGCTTTTCAACGATCTCACCGAGGAGTATATATCCGGTATCGCTATAACCATAGACCTTGCCCGGATCACCCAGAGGCGCTCCGTGGTCTATGGCAAACTGCAGTTGCTCGGTACGGGTCCATCGTTTGTCGGGATTTTCCAGGGCCGCGTTTATGTAGGCATCACCGGCCAGCGCATAATCAAACAAACCGCCGCGATGTTGTAAACAATGTCGGATGGTAATAGCATTCGGATCATAGCCGTCCGACTTTAGAATTTCAATGTGATCCGGAGAGATATGTTTTGAAATAGGATCATCCAGGTTTAATTTACCTTCTTCCATGAGTCTTAAGATGCTTGCGCTTGCAAAGGACTTGGTGACGCTTGCAATCCTGAACGGCTGTTCAGCTTTAAGAGCATTGTCTTTTTCCAGGCTGTCAAAGCCGGCAGCACCTGTCCAATTGATGTTGTGCCCGGGTGCATAGACTGCCATGGATATCCCGGCAAGGTCCTCTCGTTCCGAGGCCTTATTCAGGATCTCCTGAAGGTCGGTAGCAATATCGGTTGTCGTTTGCCCCCAGCAGGCTGTCTGCACGGCGAAAGCCAAAGCAAGAATTAAATAGCGCATAGTGTTCTGTTTAGGCAGTCAATTCACAGAGTCTAATAATAAAACAAGGATGCATAATCCAATAATGCACCCTTGCTTGTTCAAATTACTGTCATTTGTGAATAACTAATAAGGCAACAAATACAATCAATTCTTTATAAGCCCACTACCCTCGATCCAGGGTGCTCCGGCATCTTTCAACGCGGCCTCCAGCCCGGGTAGCGTGTTATCGGTAAGTCCGGAAAGTCTGTTCTTCACCGACTGTAATTGCCGTTTGGCCCGGTTAAAAGCCTGTCTATGATTATCGGTTGGACCGTAGGTGTTCCTTAGGGCTACCAATCCTACAAAGGATCCGTCGCCCGGACCAGGAGGATTGCGCTCCCCTATCTCATTTTTGGAGGTGCTTCCATTCATGACCTTCTGCAACTCCTGCAGTTGCTGTTTGGCAGCGTATATCCGGTTAGCCAGATCGGCCGTTGGGCGCAAGGCTTCATTCAGGGCGCGCTTCATGGCATCCACTTTAGACATACTTTGAGTTAAGGTCATATTTGTCGCTGTGAGATCTTCCTGGAACTTTTGATAGTCGCTTCTGAAGGCCGCAATCTCACTATGTGGCTTGGCGGGCAATGCACCCTTTTCCAGTGGTTTGACTTCGAACGATACAGGGCCTGCGAGATCAACTTCTTGTCCGTCAACTCTCTTGGATACAGTCACAGAATATGTTCCCGGAGTCGCCATATAGGCAGATCCGAAGAAGTTATTTCCACCTCCGGACGGAGCTTTAAGCATAACACCGGTTCGGCTGGCATAGGAAAGATCCCACGCGACGCGATTGAACCCCTTCTTGTTGGTTCCGTCAATTCTATTCACCACACTTCCATTAGCATCCCGGATCGTTAGGAAGACACCTGGCTTTTCCTGTTGTTTTTCAGTATCCAGGGCATCCCAGCCGGGGAACGTAATATTGCTGTTTTGTTCGTTGAGCTTCTTTTCGGCCTCTTTACGAGTTTCGTTCAAGGACTTTAGTGCCTTTGGCATGTAGTAGGTAAATACCGCACCGAAAGGTGGGTTTTTAGCGGCGTATTCGGCATTTCCCTGTCCATAGATCTCATCACCTTCTATATACCACCAGGCATCCCGAACCGAGAACAAACTCGCCTCTTTGTTTTCCATGCTGCTGTCATATTCCCGTATCGGTGATATGTTATCGAGTACATAGAACCCTCGACCAAAGCTGGCTCCAACCAAATCGTCATCCCGCCGTTGGATCGTAAGGTCCCGGAATGAGATGGTAGGCAAGCCGCCCTTAAGCTGAATCCAGTTCGTCCCACCGTTCTTGGTGAAATAAATACCGTATTCGGTAGCCAGAAATAATAGCTGAGGATCTTTATGATCCTGAACAATTCGCCAGGTAATAAGTGTATCGGGAAGATCACCGGTAATGTTGCGCCAGGTGTTCCCCTTGTCTGAGCTTTTCAATACATAGGGTTTGTAATCTCCTTCTTTGTGATTGTCAAGTACGAGGTATACGGTATTCGCATCGTACAGATCGGCGCGAACATCATTGACAAAGGCGCGATCGGCCACTCCACTAATATTCCCCAGGGAGATTTTTCTCCAATTGGAACCTCCATCTTCGGTAACTTGAAGAATACCGTCATCGGTACCCGCATAGATAAGTCCCTCCTGTTTGGGAGATTCGGCAAGGGAAGTGATCGTATTATATACCGACATGGCGCCCACATCCCATGGGTTATCCCAACTTTGCTGGCGTCCCATAATCGGCAATGTGAGTCGTTCTTCATTTCGGGTAAGATCTCCTGAAATAGCGCTCCAGGCATCTCCCCTGTTATCTGATCGCCATACCCTGTAGGAAGCGAAATAGAGTCGTGTGGGATTGTGCGGACTCACAAGTATGGGCGCATCCCAATTGAAGCGCTCATACGGATCTCCTTCTGCAGGCTGTGGCTGGATAAACACGGTTTCCCCAGTTGTCTGATCGATACGCCATAACCATCCCTGCTGAAATTCTCCATAGGTGATATCCGGATTTCCGGGCTCTACGGCCGACTGATGTCCGTCGGCTCCAAGCGTGATCCACCAGTCGGAATTTGTTATCCCTGCACTACTGCGTGTACGAACAGGCCCTCCATGAGAACCGTTGTCCTGAGTTCCTCCGTAGATATTGTAGAAAGGAGCAGAATCATCCACTGCGACCTTGTAATACTGTGTTACGGGTAGATTTCGGATATACTTCCAGGTAGCGGTTAGGTCAAAGGATTCGTACAATCCGCCATCAGTTCCAAACAGCACATAATTAGGGTCCGATTTCTTGAAGGCCATAGCATGGCTGTCCACGTGTTTCTTGTCCTCGTTCATAAAACGGAAGTTCTTTCCGTGGTTATCGGAAATCTGAACCACGTTACTCATGAGATACAACCGTCCCGGCTGATGAGGAGATGCGTACAATTCCTGGTAGTAGTGCGGTCCGGTCCCACCGGAAACAGCATCCGATTGCTTCTTCCAACTGCTTCCACCATTCGTCGTGATGAATACACCCCCTTTGGTGCGGTCCAGCTCTATAGCAGCATATACAGTTTGATTGTCGAAGGGCGACATGGCCAATCCGATCTTTCCAAGATTGGATTTCGGAATACCATTGGTGAGTTCAGTCCACGTTTCTCCACCGTCCGTACTCTTGTGAATACCGGTTCCGGGGCCTCCGCCCAGATAAGCGGCTACCGTCCTGTGACGGTCCCAGGTTGCAGCATAGATCGTATTGGGTTCTTTGGGATCCATAACCATATCGGTAACTCCGGTCCATGTATCGTCACCCAGTGTTTTTTTCCAGGTTTCACCACCGTCAGTAGACTTGTAGAGTCCCCGTTCCCCGCCGGAACTCCAAAGCGGTCCCTGAGAAGCGACCCATATCGTATTCGGATCGGATGGATGTACAATGATCTTTGAGAGGTGCTCGGACTTCTTAAGTCCTTTATTGGTCCAGGTGGTTCCGCCATCGTGGCTTACATAAATACCATCCCCGAAACCTACGTGACGCCCTCCGACGTTCTCCCCGGTTCCTACCCAAATGGTCTCGGAATTATTCGGATCAATGGTAATACAACCGATCGAATAACTGGGTTGGCTATCGAATATGGGTGTCCAGGTGGTTCCTGAGTTCACGGTTTTCCAAACACCTCCGGATCCAACGGCCACGTACCATACGCTTTCGTTGTCGGGATGAATGGCAATATCTGCAATACGTCCGGACGTCAATGCCGGACCTAACTCTCTAAACTCGAGTCCGCTGAATGTGGCGGCATCGGTATCTTGTGCATTAAGATTAGAAATAAGTAAGATGAAAAAGATTCCTGAGAACAGGCTACGGAGTAGAGTTTTCATGGATGGTCTGTATTTATGGTTGATTACTACCAAGATACAGATTAATACATTTCAGGTAAAAGATTACGGACGAATTAACAAACTATTATAAGTCCGAAACCCTAATAGTTTTTCCACCACGATTGTGTCGCCGTAGTCGTGTCAATAGGTATTACTTCACCTATTTGTGGCGTTACCAGCTCCACCTGCAACTCATCGGCTTTGGCCTTAACTCTTTCTATGGGATCCTTCCATTCGTGCAATGCCAGTTTAAATGCACCCCAGTGGATTGGCATGATACGTCGTGCTTGTACGTCAATACCTGCCTGAGCCGTTTCTTCCGGAAACATGTGTATATCCGGCCATAAGGTGTTATACTGGCCACATTCCATCATAGCGAAGTCAAACGGACCATAGGCCTCCCCTATTTGTTTGAAATGAGGCCCATAACCACTATCCCCACTGAAGAAAATGCGTTGTTCTTCAGAAATGATAACCCAGGAGGCCCACAACGTACTTTGACGATTGCCGAACTTTCTTCCGGAAAAGTGCTGTGCAGGCGTGCAAACGAATTTGAGGTTTTCAAAGCTACTTTCCTGCCACCAGTCCAGTTCTTTGATCTTTTCGGACGGCACACCCCAGGCTTCCAGGTGCAGACCTACGGCCAATGGTACGTAGAATACGTCAACACGGTCCCGAATGGTTTTGATGGTTTCA
>CAZTLE010000177.1:0-8267 GCA_964614415.1 uncultured Aureitalea sp.
AAAGCATTACTGCTACTGTTCTCGGATCATTTGGAAACCGATTATAGTAGATAATAAGCCTCCTGGAAACAATGCACAGGACAGTTTTCTGTCTGACCCAGGAGCCGGGCGACCGGGTTGACAACGGGGCCGGATTGTGCATTACCGGCCCCACTTTATCTCCATAGTAAGTTCCTCTTTGGTACTTGTGTAGAGATACAAAGACATAAGAAGCATACGATTTGAACGCGGTGTACTTCAATATCCCCAGGAACAACCTGCGTCACGTCGTTTGGAAACCTTGCCAAAACGGATTCTATCCCCAACTGCACTTCGATTTGGCGCTAAGGTGACCTGAATTTGATGAAAGGACTAATCAATTTGATTGGTCCTTTATTTTTTCATGATGGTATTCCTGATGTCATATTCCAGGCTTAGTTCCTTCATCTTGCGATAGAAGGCATCGCGGTAGTAAGCAGGCATTTCCGTGCTATGGGCAAAGAAGCGTTCGTACTTTTCGAGAAGATGTGGATAATGTTTCTTCACCGCATTGAGCATAAGCGTTTTGCTGTCAGCTTTTCCATCTCCAAAGAGGGTAATGGTGGCCGGAAGTACATAGTCCACACCGACCTCTTTAAAAGTATCGAACATTGTGTGCAGATGTTCCGAAGTATCTGTAATATAAGGGAGCATAGGCATCATGCTAATCCCGGTCATAAAACCTTCGTTTACCGATTTTTTGACGGCAGATAACCGCGCCGAAGGGGCAGTGGCTCCCGGTTCGAATATCTTACCTATCTCATCATTTACCGTAGAGAAAGAAAAAGAAATGAGCACGCCCCGGCCGGGATTCTCTTGCAGACCGGAAGGTAGAATCGCCGTTTTGTCAATCTCGTGTAAAATATCGAAATCACGCGCTAGCAAGTCGGATTTAGTGATCATATGAACCGGAAACCGGTGCTTTCTGATTACCTCAAGCGCCTGACGGGTGAGTTCGTACTTCGCCTCAATTTGGAGGTACGGATCCGTAGCAGAGCATACCACAATGATCCCATAGGCTCCTTTGGCAGCGCGCCGGCTAAGCTGCTTGTTAAGCACTTCTATGGCATTGCTCTTAACGGACAGACTTTGCTCAAGGTTGGTGCCATATTTACTGCCTCTTATATAACAATAGAGACAATTGAACGAACAACTGCTATATAGATTGATGGTGTAGTCGCACAAGAACCAACTGTCCCGTTTTTTGGTCTTGTTCAAAACCGACGTCACCGTAATTTCCCTGGGCATGACTACGTAATACGTTTTAACGCTTCCGAATGACTTAGGGGATCCAACTTCGTTTTGTTCACAAAGTCAAGCACCCACTGGGGATTTGTCTTACTGTATTCGCGCAATGCCCAGCCTATGGCTTTGTTGATAAAGAATTCTTCAGATCCCAGATTCGCATGGATTATCTGAGCAAGCAACTGGGTGTCGGTCTGCTGTTTATATTTCAGCTGAAATAATATTGCCGTCCGTCTAAGCCACAAACTATCAGAAGCAAGCCAACGATCAATACACTTCGTGCGTTCTTCAGGAAACTTCTTGAGATAACCACCCACCACTTTCGAAGCGATCATGTCTACGGTATCCCACCAGGATTTGCCGATGATCATATACTCGAACAAGGCGATGTCCTTCTTCTCATAGTACCGCACATATTTGATCGCGAACTCCAGCCCGAAATACTGAAACTCGCGTTGCGGGCGTTTCCAGGCTTCTTTAATTATGCCGGGCATTTCGGTTTTTGGCGGCAAGGCGTCTTTTGTAAGAAACGGCTTTTGAAGTTGCTGGCGTACGGGGGCTTTGATCCCGAAATACGAAAAGCGCCCTCGCATATAATCCGATTGTTGTGACGCAATTTCCGTATTGGCGTGTGCGGCGAACTTTTTCTCCAATTGAGCGATAAGAGACATGTCAGTTCTATTTTCGTACGTACTCCAGTGTATACAATTCCCGCCCCAGTTGAGCGAGGAATGGGATACCTATATCGTCATATTCGTAGGTATCATCATTGAAAATACCATTCTTGTTTACCAGAATTGTGGCTGAAAGTAAGAATTCCACATCTTCCTTTTCGTCGACTATGTAGGCAGTTTCCGTTAAAGTGCCGTAGGCATACCCCACCTTGTTGTAGATCTTTATCTGATCCGGAATTCGTTCATCGGTATCTCCGTAGATGAAGAACTTCACATACCCGTCATAGTATTCGGATTCATCATAGCCCACCAATCGCGGAACTTTATACATGGATTGGAGCAGGAGCGTACGCGCTTCATTGGATAGGCTAAATTTCTGATCTTCATCGAAGTTCTCCGGGAAAAATAAGCGTTTAATGAGTTCATGCTGCGTGCGAATCGGAAAGTAGTTCTTTTCTGAAAAATCCATGGGCTCATTCACACGGGCGTCGTCGCGCATAAATCCCTTTCCCTTTAGTTGCTTTTGCAATGTGAGCTTTTCAATGGACGCATCCGGATTTACTGCAGGCCTGATGGTATCAAGACCCACAAAGCGCAGGGTATCCCGTTCACTTACTGCCGAGTTTGGCGTCGAGAGGCGGTGAGCTAGTCGTACCGGTCCGAGTTCAAGGGATCGGAGTCTGTCGTTTGCATAGTCGCGGCCCAGGAGCTCATACAGGCGATTATACGCCTCATTATCGCTCACCGCGAATATCTGCCGTACATCATCCGCTATGGTATGTTCCAGCGAATCTCTGTTCGTATAGTATGGGGTGCTCAGCTCAATGCCCAGACTGTCGTTGGACAAATACTCCAATGCCAAAACGGCCATGGGAAATTTGACTGTACTCGCCGGGTAAAAATACTGGTTGTCATCAAGGCGAAAGGAATGGTCGGTGAATGTAACTCCTCCCAAAGAATCCCGGTCGATCTGTGTGAACAGGATTTGCAGTTCATATTTCTGCGGATCATGAGCGACGTTCAGAATGGCCGGATGAGCACTGCGTAAGGCATTTTCCAGCGGATTGAGTTCTTGTCTCTCGCATGACAGGAACAACAGGGGAAGGACCAGTAAAAATCGTTTCATGCCTAAAAATAAGGCTTTCGATTAGTTTCCGGGCGTATCCGTATCCAAAAACTCGTCAGTGAAATGAGATCGATGTTTCTCTTTCGAAAATTTTTCCTTGTTGTAAGAGGCTGATTTCCCCTTAGCAATGGACAGGCTACTCCATTCAGTACCTTGTAACATGCGACCTATAAAAACGATCTGTCCAATGTGATAGGCATAATGACATAGCTGCCGGTTTATGGCTTCAACAATGGTATGTCCCTGGTTGCGAATGTAGATCGTGGTATCGAAGTTGTCAGAATTTACAGCGTCCAGTGCGGTAAACAAACAGGACCAGCCGTCTTCCCATTTTTCGAGTAGTTGTTTTTTGTTCTCAATCAGGTCTTCGAATTCCGAATCGCGCTGCCGCCATGTTTTCTCTCCGTCTGATGTCAGGAAATCAGTCCACCGGGATTTCATGTTTCCCCACAGGTGATTGACGATAACGGCAATAGAGTTTGCTTCCTCATCCGGTTTCCAGAACAGTGCAGCTTCTTCCACCTGTTCAAATGTGCGCTCCCCAAGGCTCTTGTAATACTGAAACTGCTTAACGGCACTTACCAGATAATTCTCCTCCATGCTACAGGTCGTCTTGATAGCGGGCTACCATGGCCTCCTGGGATTCCGGATCTTCCTTTGATCCCAACTGATCCTTGAGCATTTGCCCCATACTTGGAAATTCGGACCGTTCGATCCGGGCTTCAGGGTCCCAAAGCCTGGATCTCATGAAGGCTTTCGCACAATGCAGGAATACCTCATCAATATCCACAACAACACAAGCTTTGGGCGGGTTCTTTTCCGAAGTGAACAGTGCCAGTAGATTTGGGTCGGTAGCTATATGAGCACTTCCGTTGAGGCGAAGTGTTTCATCCACTCCGGGAACCATAAATAGCATTCCGATCTGTCCTGTTTCTACAATATTGGAAAGACTGTCTACCCGGTTATTGCCTTTAGCATCGGGAATAATTATTTGTCGGTCGTCCGTAATATGCACAAAGCCCGGAGAACCGCCCCGTGGAGATGCATCCAGTTTCCCGTGAGAGTCTACGGTGGAGATCACAGCAAAAGGTGATTTCTCGATGAAATGTTTGGCGTGTTTGTCCAAACGGGTGAGTGTCTTTTGGGCGGCCCGGCTACCGGGCTCACCGTACATGTCACGCAGTTCGTTAGTTGATTTTACTTTCATTTGAATTTTCTTTCTGATTCTGAAATAGGAACATCATTGATGCTGGCCCATCGTTTTTCCATCAATCCATTGGCGTCAAATTGCCAATTTTCATTGCCGTAGGCGCGGAACCACGCTCCATCCTCATTGTGATATTCATATTCGAAACGCACGGCAATACGGTTACCGTTATGTACCCAATATTCCTTTTTTAGTTTGTAATCGAGTTCTTTCTGCCATTTGTCGGACAGGAAGGCGACGATCTCCTCACGCCCATTAATGAACTGGCTACGGTTGCGCCACTCACTGTCCACCGTATATGCCATGCTCACCTTGTGCGGATCTTTTGAATTCCAGGCATCTTCCGCGGCCTGGATCTTTTGCTTTGCGGTTTCCTCTGTGAATGGGGGTAACGGATATTTCTTTTCCATGATAGCTGCTATTTGGCTTTTACTTGTTTGTGTATAAATAGTCGGCAGCAGCCTTTGCCATTAATTCCTGATCGTGACCTACGTCGGGGACGGTAACCCGGGACCAATTGAAATCAAAGCCCGCCTGCCTGGCCAGCCGCTCCGATTGCTCCATGAAATAACTTCCTCTATCCACTCTGCTAACACCTTGTTTGTCAACAGTAGGGGATCGGAGCAAGGTGCCTTTGGTTTCATTTTCGTCGTCTAAACTCCCGTTAAATAACACAAGTTTCTTTCCAAATGACTGTTCAAGATGCTCGGGTCCGAATCCCATTTCCCGTATTCCGAAGGGCAAACCAACTTCGGCATCGGGTAGCGTATAAAAACCTGAATTCGCCGCTATGATATTGTTCACCCTGGATTGAGGATAAAATACAGCCAGCCTGTGCAGGATCTGACCTCCGGCGGAATGGCCGAACATATCGTAGGTTTCCTGCTCAAGTTCCAACGCTTGTGATGCGTAGTCAAACAACCGATCGAAGTCTGAAAAGATCCAGTCTCCCGGTACAGGATGCATCGTGAATTCCAGCCCTTCCTCATCCAGTTGGGCAAGGGGAGTGCCGGGTGTATGGGTCACAACATCCTTAAAGTTTATATCGCGCATTACACCTCCCAGGTGATAACGATCGAACGGGTAGTCTCCCTTGGTGTATTCCGGAGTTAGCACCACCACATTGTATGTTTCCGAAGTTTCTAACCAGGACTCCAGGTAGCCCCTGGCGTTTCGCCCGGCACCTGGCATGACGATCAGTACTTTAGATTGCGGGGAGAAGTTCCGCGGTATGTTGTAATACACCCTAAAAGTACGATCGCTGCGACCCGCTACGCTTTGAAAAAGAAAGTTACCCAATCCGGGCTCCCTTGGGATTTCACCTCCGGCGGGCTCTGCTTCAGACCCGGAGAGGTCGTATTTCACCTCGTTGTTTTCAATTTCAGAACCTTTCAAAAGCAGGGCCATTCCACAATGAGGGCAGTTTCCGGGTTCTGCGAATACTTCAGCATCACAATCCTGACCACAGGGAGGACATACGTATTCTTCAGACGAATTCTTGCAGGAAGTAGCCAGTATAACTGTCAGAGCTAGCGATAACAGTGCCGTGAAAAAGGTCTTATTCATAGGTTTAATCTTGTGTTTTTAGGTAGGGCTAACGAACGTTTTCGTAGACAGGTTGAAGGTACGATTTTCAGTCTAAAGAGTAAAGGAAAATCATACGCCCCGTGCGTGACAATACTCTTCTTTTATTTCCCTTTGCTGCGCTCGGCAACTTCTTCGGAAGTAAGACCGAACATAGGGGGAGTTTTCACCTCAAGGATTGAAAGGTAAATATACAGTTGTCCTCTGTGATGCACTTCGTGTTCGACCATGGCTCTTAACCATTTCCAAACGGTTATCGATGCACCTCCCGGAGTCAAACATTTGGATTGTAAATCCTCGGGACTGAGACCCGCAAAAATGGCCCTGGATTCTTCGTACATAGCGTTGTAGTAGGCAATGATCTCCTCCTTTCCCCGGGCGTATTCGATTCCGCAGTCTGTATAACTACTCGGATTGCCCTGCACATTTTCAGCGAACATAAAACGTTCCAGATTTGCCAAATGCCTGATGATATCACCGATAGTGAACTTGCCCTCTCTAAAAGTCCATTCCATTTTGTCTTCTGGAATGTAGGTAAGGAGCCTTTTTGTTCGGGCCTTTATCCGGTCGTAATAGTTCAGGAAAGAATCAATAGTACCAACTTCCATATCGAACAATCTTTAGTACACGCTATTACCGAAGGTGTGTAATTGTTGTTTCGGGAAGGTACGATAAAATAGTGGGCCTAGTTGTTCTTCAAACTTGTTAGCTCACTATACCCCAATAATTTCCCCTTTTTGTTGTACGACTCGGAACGTACCACGCCAATATTTTCGGAATACCACTCTTTGGAAGATCCGCGAACATTGATTAATACTTTGGTGGCCACGTTTTGAGATAATACCAGGCAATCGAAATCACCTGCAGGAGTAGTAATTGTTTCCCGCGATTCAACCTTTCGATCGGTAATATCTACGGTCATATTGATCCCGACAGCTCCAGTGGTGGTCACGCGAAGGGTTCCATCTTCCAGCTGAGTGCCTGCAGGGGTATCCATGGACGGAACTTCATATCGGGAAGCATCGACAGTCACATCCATATTCTGATAAGGCCCCATAGCGGCTCCGTCCATCTTTACGGCCATGTCGAAGTCGAATTGCCCATCCACACATTTTGCGGTAAATGAGTTGGTATATAGCTCTTTCCCTTTTTTGTCATAAGTGATGGTCATAACCGTGAATATGATTTCGTTTCCGTTGGTGACCTTATCCGTTAACTCATATCTTATTTTCCCCTGTTGTTTTCCCTTTGCATTATAATTGGTCAGTTCCCATACGAGGCCAACATCCGCCGGTAGATACGGCTTGCATTCGGACTGAGTATAAGACATATACGGGAGAGTAACAAGCAGAATTAGAAGTACAAATTTTTTCATTGAGTTGGAATTTAGGTAGTTAGAATCGTTTAAAGATATAAAATCATAGGATGTATTACGCAATGCCGATGTACAAAGGCATTCCACTTCTTAGTACAATTTGCCCGGGAGATTGTAACCGGACCTTTCTAAAAAGTAGCGATGGTATTGCCTATTGGCTTAGTTTCGTCCTGACCCACCTGAGTAACCAACTGGAACCAACCGCCATTATTGCTGCCAGCAGATTGAAGAGCAGGTCTACAGGATCGAAGTACCTTCTGGGGTGAAAATATTGAATAACCTCGTCTATCGCCCCAAATACGAAGGCCACAAGAATTGCCATTAATAGAGGAAAAGGTACTTTACCGCTATGCCGGTTGCGTTCGAGAAAAGCCTCATAGACGAGAAGGGCAATAACACCGTACTCTATAAGATGACTGCGCTCTGCCGGAAGCGCCATGCGAATAAAGACCAGAAAATAAACTGCAATAATACCTATCCAGACGGCTATTTCGGCCCAACCTTTTTTTGTGATCAATGCATGGGTCAAGGCCATGACGGCAACAAGCGCCATACAGAACACGAATCCTACCGTAGTGAAACCCCACTCCACCAGTTTCTCATTCATAGATAGCACGATACCCATGGTAGAATATATTACTATCAGAGTGAGAACAATGATTATCCACAATCTACGCTCTCTTTTTGATTGGAACACAGACATGAGGAGAACAGAGTTATATATGTTGATCTATGAGAATAGTATTCCCGTCCGGGTCAGTTACAATGAGACTCCCTGGGCCAGAACCGTCTTCGTCGGTTTCCTTGACGATAGCAACCCCTTCGGACTTAAGGTGTTTCTGAATGTCCCGAACGTCGTCATACTGATCCAGCGTGGCCGCGTTCTCATCCCAACCCGGATTAAAAGTAAGGATGTTGTTTTCGAACATCCCCTGGAACAAGCCCACCAGGGCGTTGCCGTTTTTCATGATGAGGTAATTGTGCTCCATTTGTCCGGCAAATACTTTAAAACCAAGGGTTTCATAGAATTCCTTAGAG
>CAZTLE010000178.1:0-8101 GCA_964614415.1 uncultured Aureitalea sp.
AGGGTAAGGATTTGAGCTTCGATCTTATCACCTACGTTAACGAAGTCCTGAGCGCTTCTCAGGTGTGTTGACCAGGACATTTCACTTACGTGGATAAGCCCTTCAACACCTTCAGCTACTTCGATGAAGGCACCGTAGTCAGCAATAACTACTACTTTACCTTTCACATTGTCACCTACTTTCAGCTCATCACCTAGGGCATCCCATGGGTGTGCTTTCAATTGCTTCAATCCAAGTTGGATACGTGTCTTGTCTTCATCAAAGTCAAGGATCACTACGTTCAGTTTCTGATCCAGCTCAACGATCTCATTCGGATGGTTGATACGTGACCAGGAAAGATCGGTAATGTGTACCAGTCCGTCTACACCACCAAGGTCTACGAATACCCCGTAAGAAGTAATGTTCTTCACGACACCTTCGAGTACCTGTCCTTTTTCCAACTGACTGATGATCTCTTTCTTTTGCTCTTCGATATCAGCTTCGATAAGTGCTTTGTGAGAAACTACCACGTTCTTGAATTCGTGGTTGATCTTCACCACTTTGAATTCCATAGTCTTTCCTACATAAATATCGTAATCGCGGATTGGCTTCACATCGATTTGCGATCCCGGAAGGAAGGCTTCGATACCAAATACGTCTACGATCATACCTCCTTTGGTACGACACTTAACATATCCGTTAACGATAGATCCGTCATCATGCGCATCATTCACACGATCCCATGCCTTAATAGTACGGGCCTTACGGTGTGAAAGTACTAATTGACCTGTGGCATCTTCACGAACATCGATCAATACTTCAACGGTGTCACCTACTTTAAGGTCAGGGTTGTAACGGAATTCGTTCAGGGAAATAACACCTTCGGACTTGGCATTGATGTCGATAATGGCATCACGATCGGTCATGTGTACCACTTTACCTTCAACTACCTGATCGTCCAGGGTGTCTACAAAGTTCTCTGCTACTAATTTTTCGAATTCATCCAACTTAGCATCGGCGATAGGGTCGATCCCTTCTTCATAATTGTGCCAGTTGAACTCTTTCAGGAATTTTTCAGGATCTCTTTCTTTCAGAGAAAGCTCCTTTTTGGGTTGTTCCACAACTGCTTCTGCTGTTGCTTCTACATTTTCAACCGCTTCTGTTTTCGCGGCTTCAGCTTTTTTCGCCATGTGTAGTTTTGGTTTTCAGAAAGAACTTCTTACTTGCCAAAGTTTTGTATTCTGTGTTCGGCAGGAAATGGTTGCGACACGATCACAGAAGGGTTATCTGTTTTTCACGGTTCCTCTTGCTTTCCTGCATTGCCGACAAAAGGAGCGCAAAATTAGTGCTTATTTTTTGATTTTCAAAAGGTTTAAGGCTTTATAGAATAAGAAATTCCCCCTATCTTTAAGAAATCAAACCATTCGCATAACCCCTATGGATTATACATTCAAACAAATTAAGGCTGGAGAACGCGTTATGCTGGGTCGGATATTGGAGAAGCACAAGTATGAAGGAAAGGAGATCATTCAGCTCAGCAACGAAAAATTTTATGCCCGAAAAGGCGGTGGAGAACTCCCTAATGTTGAGCGCCGTCCGTACGTAGAAATGTACAAGGTGGAAGACACGCTTTGTATGCTACATCTTTCGAATCACACCTGCACCACGCTGGAGCCCATTGAGATTCCCGCGAATAAACTGGCTGCATTGCGGGAAGCCGCGAATCCGTCCGATTCGACAGAATAAAAGTGATTTACACATCAACAATATAACCGGAAGCATGCTTCCGGTATTTGATTTTAAACCAAACCAAAAGAATGAGAACTATACTATTACTTGGTGCCTTGTGCACTTTTGCCATAGGCACGGCCCAGAAAAAAATGTCTTCCAACAAAAAGGCGATCGTCGCCTCCGTGGAGAAACACGAACAGAAACTCATTGAACTTAGCGATGAGATATGGGCACATGCCGAGCTGGCCTTCCAGGAAGAAAAATCGTCTAAACTACTGGCAGATTATGCCGAAGCCAACGGATTTAAAGTGGAACGTGGTGTGGCTGGAATGCCAACGGCCTTTGTCGCCACCTACGGTAGCGGAAAACCTGTTATTAGTGTCTTAGGCGAGTTTGACGCTCTACCGGGCATCTCCCAAAAGGCCCAACCCACCAAGGAGCCACTGGAAGCAGGGGGTGGCGGACACGGTTGTGGTCACAATCTCTTCGGTGTGGGAAGTCTTGGTGCGGCTATAGCCATTAAAGAGCTTATTCAAGCAGGGAAGATCAAGGGAACCGTAAAGTTCCTGGGAACACCTGCCGAAGAGAAGTTCTTTGGGAAGCTTTGGATGGCCGAAGCGGGACTCTGGGATGACGTAGACGTCAACATGAGCTGGCATCCCTCGGCCAAAACTGCGGCCGATGTTCAGAGTTCTCTTGCGCTGGTGGATTTTATAGTAGAGTTTTACGGACAGGCGGCTCACGCCTCAGCCGATCCCTGGAATGGACGAAGTGCTTCGGACGCCCTGGAGCTATATACGACCGGGATTAACTTTTACAGGGAGCATGTGCGCCCTACGGTGAGAATCCACTATCATATTCAGGACGGCGGACAGGTGGTCAACGTGGTGCCTGACTACAGTAAATTATGGGTGCGCGTACGAAATACCAATAGGGAAGGTATGATGCCGGTCTATGAACAGGTGATGAAAATGGCTGAAGGGGCAGCTATCATGGCTAATGTGGATTATAAGATCTCCCTGGTGTCCGGCCTGCACGAAGTACTGGTGAATCGGGAAGGTGGAAAGATTATGCAGAAAAACCTGGAAATGCTGGGTGCGATAGAATATACCCCTGAGGAAATTGCTTTCGGAAAGAAAATTCAGGAAGTTACCGGAAAGCCTCAAATAGGTATGGATAGCGAGATTCGTCCGTTAGAGGAAACCAAAGAACACCCCGGAGGTGGCTCTACCGATGTAGGAGACGTGAGCTGGAACGTTGCAAACATCAACCTGGCCGTGACTACGGCTCCCAAGGATACACCCTGGCACTCATGGGCTGTCGTGGCTTGCGGCGGTATGTCCATTGGTCATAAGGGTATGCTCTATGCATCCAAGGCCCTGGCCATGACCATGGTGGACCTGTATGAGAATCCCGATTCCGTAGAGGCGGTAAAAAATGAATACAAGGAGCGGAAGGGCGATTATGAGTACAAAGCTCTGATCCCGGATGGCCCTCCTCCTATTGGAAAGAACTAACAAGAATAAAGAAGCCGATATGATATAAATGTCGGTTTCTTTATATAAGAAAATAGACAGACTTGTCTGTTTTTAAATTATTTGTTTATATTTGTCCTATGAAGACGTCCAAAGCACGAACAAAGATCATTGAAACCGCTGCCGACCTATTCTATAGGAATGGTTATAATCGCACTGGAATCAATGAGATCATTAAGGAGGCAGGAGTGGCCAAAGCCACGTTGTACAGTCACTTTGCTTCCAAAGATGACATTTGCGTTGCCTACTTGCAGTATATGAACAGATCCCTGATCAATGACATTGAAGCCAGGGTGGCTCCCCTACCAGAGGGTAAGAAACGCGTCCTTGGTTTGTTTGATTTTCTTTGGGACTTCTTCCGATCGGAGGACTTTAACGGTTGCTGGTGTATCAAGACCGTGGCTGAAGTTCCGGAAGACAATACGAGCATCATGAATGAAATTCATTCCCAAAAGGATGCGCTGCGGGCGTACATTGAACGGCTGGTGAAGGATAATATCCCCGGACTTACTCCTTTCGAACTGCAGCAAACCAGCAATCAGTTGTACCTCCTTTATGAAGGTGCCCTGGCGGAAAGCTATTTGCACAATGACAACTGGCCCATTGAATCAGCACGACGACTTGGTCAGAAACTACTGACATAAATTTTTTTACACACAAAAAGACAGACTTGTCTGTATTATTAACTCTAAAAACACGTATCTATGAAAAAGTTCGAAAACAAAACAGCCCTTATTATTGGTGGAACCAGCGGTATTGGCAAGGCCACGGCCGTTTCTTTATCAGCCAAGGGCGCGAATGTCCATGTGGTTGGGCGCAGCGTGGAAAAGTTCAACCTTCCCGGTGTTGCAACCCACAAGGTTGATATCACCAATGTAAATGAGGTAAGAGAACTAAATGAAACCATAGCTGAGCTGGATAACCTGGACTATTTGGTAAACGCTTCCGGGATCTTTGGTCCCAAAGCATTTCTGGATCACACATTGACGGACTACGACAGCTATCAGGACTTAAATCGGGGTTTCTTCTTCATTACCCAGGCGGCTGCCAACAAAATGAAGGACTCGGGAGGTGGATCCATCGTGAATATTGGCTCTATGTGGGCCAAACAGGCTGTAAAGGCCACCCCCTCCTCTGCCTACTCCATGCAAAAGGCGGGTTTGCACTCACTAACACAACATCTGGCTATGGAACTGGCGGATCATAACATTCGCGTGAACGCGGTATCTCCGGCTGTGGTGGCCACACCGGTATACGATAGTGTCTTCGGAAGTCGGGACGAGGCGACAAAGGCCCTGGAAGGTTTTCATGGATTCCATCCCATTGGCCGAAACGGGACCCCGGAGGATGTGGCAAACAGCATTGTATTCCTGCTTTCGGACGAGGCGTCCTGGGTGACCGGAGCCATCTGGGATACCGACGGAGGTGTCATCGCAGGTAGAAACTAGTATTTTGTACTCAAGGGCATTGGAATTCTCGTATTTCCATGCCCTTTACTATCGTTTAAGGAGCTTAAAGCCTATTTCCCTGCCCTGTCCCTGGAACATGGCCAGATTGATCCAGAAAAAGGCGAATTGCTCCATTAGTTGAAATTTATCATTCCCCCCAACATCGTAGCATTCGGCAAAGCCAATGTCCTTTGAGAGCGTTTTGGCAATCTCTTTCCCCTTAGCGCTATCGCCCGCAACAAAATTGTCAATGACCACTCCATCGTACAGAGGGTTGTCCATATTGTTGAATCCGGTAGTGTTGAAGCATTTAACCACATCCTGGGTTTTTGTATGATCCAAAATTGCTTCGGACGTGTTATTATATCCCTCCGGCCCTGCGCCCATGACAATATTCATGGTATCAATGATCACTTTGTCCGTAGTATCTCCAAGTGATGTTGCCACAGTTGCCGCGTAAGCCGCGGGCGTGGCAAGTATGATAACTTCGGAAAGTGCCACTGCCTCAGCAATGGAGTGTGCTGTGATGGGATGATGGGCCAGTCTTTCCTGGCCTTTGTACTCGGAAGTATTCCGTACTCCCAAACGAACTTCATGTCCGGCGGCGGCCAATTTTATGGCCAATGTTCCGCCTACATTTCCTGTGCCGACAATACCTATTTTCATTTTTTCTATTTCAGTAATGAAACAATCTTCTTAGCTGTCACTTCTCCGCTCATGTTCTGCTGCCCCGTAACCAGATTACCATCCGCCACTGCATAAGGCTCCCAGGGGCCTGCTTTCCTAAAGATAGCGCCTTTTTCGGTAAGGGCATCTTCGATACGCCATGGCATCACTTCGGTCTGTACGGCAGCATTAGCGGCTTCCTCTTCCTCATTGGTAAATCCTGTAACCGTCTTACCGGTGGCGAGAAAGTCATCATTCTCGTCCTTGACAAAGTTGAGGACAGCCACACCGTGGCAAAGGGCTGCAGTCACTTTTCCGGAATTATAGAAGTTCCCGAAGGTGTCGTGAAGTGACGTTGCCCCATCAAAGGTGAACATAGGAGATTGACCACCGGCTACCATTATGGCATCATAGTCATCGACGTTGATCGTGTTTATGGCCGCAGTATTGCCAAGACCATCCATAAAACCCTTATCAATAAACGTTTTGCTCACCTGATCCCAGGACGAATACCCGGAGGCATCACTTGGGTCGCTCATGGGATCCAGAATAACCGGCCCTCCATCGGGGCTAACAATGTCATAGGATATACCTTCGGCTTCAAATACAGCAATGGGATGAAATAGTTCCGAAGCCCAAAAACCCACCGGGTAACCCAGCGTGGGATGAGTTGAAGGATTGGCCACTACGATTAATACTTTCCTGCTCATAATATTTTTTTAGTTATTGATATTATTATTCTTTATTTGATATCAAAGGTCGGAATTAACTATCCATAATTTCTTTATATACTTTTTAGTATGGTACATACTTTTTGGAAAGTATTAGTATTCATAGTACTTTAGCGTATGCCTGATTTTGTTTTCGACGGAAAAAACTACTATAACCCTGTAGAATTTGCCATGGACCGAATAGGCGGTACCTGGAAAATCCCGATTCTTTGGAGACTGAAGGATAAGGTGATGCGGTACAGCGAATTAAAACGCAGTATTCCCCATATTTCAGACAAAATGCTGACAACACAACTTCGTGAACTGGAGAAATACGAATTCATTTCCCGTAAGGTATACGCCGTGGTTCCTCCCAAAACCGAATATACAATCACCGAAAAGGGTATCGAATCCATTGGTGTTATCAAAGTGATACGAGACTATGGTTTGAAGCTGATGGAAGAAGCCGGTATTCCCGAGGCATCATCCACTAAGAAGTAATTGAGATTGATGCGCATTAATGGATGGATAGGCCAGGATACGTGAATAAAAAAAGCAGCCCAAAAGAGCTGCTTTTCCATTATGAACAATGGTGGCGGGAATTTCTTTTAATCTATATATATTTCTCCGTTTCGTACTTGTGACTGCCAGGTATGTGTAAATATTCCGCTGGAAACCGTAACACAACCGGAACCCAAGTCGGCCGCGTACGACTCATTAGTTCCATTATTACTTCCTTCCAGGGTCCAATCTGTTTGTGTGACCGGTGTGAAATTGGATATCTGTCTGGACGCATAGGCAGCTTGAACCGAAAAGAATTCAACCACAACCGGGATGAATTGGCTGGCACACCCGGCATCAGTTTCAAAAGGCCCGGAATCCGTATACATGTTCCCATTATTATCTGTTATGATCACTTCTGTAAGAGCCTCAGAAACTGAAAAATTACCATTTGGGTCCGGATTGGAGCCGTCGGATATGAAGTTCCAGCTTCCGGCAAAAGACGGGTTTCCTGTTTCCTGATAGGTACCGGTTATCGATACAGGAGCACGTTGAGAGGTTTTCTTGAAGACCACTCCCATATACATTTCCGTACCGATTTTGGCATCAAGTACTACCGGGTTGTTATAATCACTGAGATCAAGGTAGAATGAACTGTCTGCATCACTAACGAAGTATTGAATGGGGTTATCCTTTTGAGTAGGAGCTCCTACCTGCCTGTATGCAAACGTTCTTCCGTCCACTAGTTCTACTTCCGCAGTATAGGTGCCGTCATTACCGGCGTTGATCCAAATCTTGCCGCGGTCATTACTATATCCGGCAAGGAACAAACCTTGATACAGCCCCTGAGAGGAGGTGTCGAAGGCAGCAATGGCCTCTTGCTCCCTAACCAATGTCACAGGTTCAGAATCCGTTTGATTTGTGGTTTCATCACTGACGGTCGAATCTTGTGTACAGCCCAACATAAGGGTCGCCAGAAACAATGCAGTGAAGAATTTTGTACTTCTTGAAGTCATGGTATCGTGTTTAATTGTAAGGCATTCCAGGTAGTTTCCTGGCTTATGATTTATAAAAATGATACACGAAATTAGACCCAATTTTTAAGGCCTCACTGTATGAAGTAATAAGTGATTTTATATTGTAATAAATGAACTAACAATGTAATAAGTGTGGAAATAGCAAAAGACGGAAATCGCCTAAATGCGACCTGCAATGCGATCTTTTGCCAACTGTAGAATAATGTGGAACTGATCTTCCAGATTCATCTCGGTATTGTCGATCTCAATGGCATCTTCGGCCTTTCGAAGCGGGGAATCTTCACGGGATGTGTCAATCGCATCGCGCTCCCTGACGTTTTCCAGTACTTCTTCGAAAGTGATTTCATCCCCTCTTTGAACGAGTTCCTTGTAGCGTCGCATAGCCCGTTCGTTTTCAGAGGCTGTCAGGAATATTTTCAGTTCGGCATTGGGAAATACGACTGTTCCTATATCCCGGCCGTCCATCACAACACCCTCAGTATTGCCCATTTGAC
>CAZTLE010000179.1:0-8092 GCA_964614415.1 uncultured Aureitalea sp.
AAGCTACTGGATGATCTGATTCTGAACCAGACGCCTCACGTACATATCTTCAACGAGATAGAGCCTTCCGAAAAACAACCGGTTGATCTGTATGACGAGTTTACCAATGCTCTGAACGTAGTGCATTCGGTGAAACCGAAATACAGTCAGACGCGGATTCACAATGCACTTCCCATACTGTCCTACCTGGAAGAGGAGCCCGGGGTATTGGGTGTCACACCGCAAATCAAGTCACAGATCTTTTACATATCCGGTGCCATTGAATTGGGCGGGAGTTTGACCGGCATTGATGTTCTAAAGGAAGTGGAACTGTTTAATTTTTCCGATTATATCGTGTCGGGTTCGCCGGAAGCACTGCATCAAAACGATAATGGGGTTTTGCTGGGTGCCGGTGTGGCCGATAAACTCTCATTGGCAGTAGGGAACAGAGTTCAGATAAGCAATAGCACGGGAGAGGTATTTCCGCTAAAGATCGTAGGAATCTTTCAAAGTGGGATCGCCGAGATCGACGACATTCAGGCATTTGCCAATATTAAAACCGTGCAGCGTATCCTGGGAAAGGCCGAGAATCACATTACCGATATCAATATCAAGCTCCTGGACATTAATGAGGCGTTGCCGTTTGCCAATCAAATGGAACAGCAGTTCGAAGTAACCGCCATCGATATTAAAACGGCTAACGCACAATTTGAAACGGGAACGACCATTCGTAATCTCATAACGTATTCCGTGTCCATCACGCTGCTCATTGTAGCTGGCTTTGGGATTTACAACATTCTCAATATGCTCATTTACGAGAAGATGAATGACATTGCCATTCTCAAGGCAACGGGCTTTTCCGGAGGGGATGTACAACGGATCTTCCTAAGCCAGGCCATGATCATTGGTGTCGTTGGTGGAGCATTGGGTTTGCTGGTGGGAATGGGATTGTCCACTGTCATAGACAATACCTCGTTTGAGACCGAAGCACTGCCCACCATTACAACCTATCCCGTAAATCACGACCCTATGTTTTACCTTATAGGTATTGTATTTGCCTTACTGGCCACATTTCTTTCGGGTTATTTACCGGCCAGACGTGCACGTAAGATTGATCCGGTGCGAATCATTAGAGGACAATAGGTTATGAGCAACGTACTGGAAGCACGAAATATCAATAAATACTTCAGGAAGCCTGTGCTGTTCCATGTGCTTAAGGATATCAGCTTCTCCATTAAAAAAGGGGAGTTTACTTCCATCATGGGAAAGTCAGGATGCGGAAAATCAACGTTGCTTTATATTCTCTCTACCATGGACACCGACTATGAAGGAGAACTTTTACTGAACGGCGAATTGGTCACAGGCCAACCTCATGAAAATCTCTCAGTGCTGCGGAACAGGGAGGTGGGTTTTGTATTTCAATTCCATTACCTGTTGCCCGAATTTACTGTGCTGGAGAATGTAATGCTGCCTGCAAAAAAACTTGGCACCCTCTCGTTTCAGGAAATTGAGCATAATGCCATGGAAAAGTTGGCTATGCTTGGAATCGATTCCCTGGCCAAAAAAAGAGCTTCCCGAATTTCCGGAGGTGAAAAACAGCGTGTCGCCATTGCGAGATCACTCATCAACAACCCATCTATCGTAATGGGAGACGAGCCCACAGGTAACCTGGATAGCTACAATTCCGATAATGTGTTTTCGATCTTCAGGAGGCTAAGTGATGAGCAAGGCCTTTCCTTACTTATGGTTACCCACGACGAAGACTTCGCCAAAAGGACCGATCGGATCATCATTATGAGTGATGGAGAGATCGTTAAGCAATGAAGTTAAAAAGAAGAAACATGTTGATCACCGGAAGTATTGTTGTGTTGATTCTCGGACTCCTGTTATTTACCAGGTATAGATTTGACAACATGGTTTCGCAGGAGCGTGATGCACTGTTTGACTATGAACTGCTAACTGAGGTCATTGAAGAAAGGGATCTTGATTCTTTCCCGGAGATCATGCGCAGATATCTTGTAAAAGCAGGGGTTATTGGCAAGGCCAGATATAGTCATGTTGTCTTCCAACAAAGGGGCGCCATACAAAAAGGCGAAACAGGAAAATGGATTTCTTTTACCGCCAATCAGTATATGTCTACGGGGAATCCCGGGTTTATCTGGAAAGCAAATGCCTTTCCCATGATGGTGCGGGATAAGTATGCCTTTGGTAAGGGCGAAGTAAGAATTAGTCTTCTTGGATTGAAGAATGTCGAAGTAGCTTCGTCCTATGAAACACACCAGAGTTCTTTGGGGCGGTACTTTGGAGAATTGTTGTGGTTTCCCATCGGTTTTCTCGACGAGGACATTTCATGGATGGCTATTGATAATACGACAGTTAAAGGGACCATAACCAAGGATGGTATATCCTTCGAGGGATATTTTTATTTTGATGAGAATGGTCTTATTGAAACGTTTAGAGGAAAACGTTATCGCTACAAGGATATGGAGAATTTTATAGGTAAGGCAACCGATTACATGCAAGTCAGTGGTTTGTTAATCCCAAAGAAGATGACAGCTATCTGGGATCTTCCTGAAGGTCCGATGGAGTACTTTAAGGCCGAAATAAGTGACTATAGAATCATTGAGCCAACCCGTTAACTCTGAAATCCCAGCTTCTTCTGCAAGGAGGGAACTTCCCATTTGATGATCTCTTTTAGAAACTCATCAACCATTTCAACAATGAGTTTTTCCGTAATGCTTTCCGGATTATGAACTCCGAATTCGAGCATGTTGTTCTGCGGAGGACCGTCGAGTTCCGGATATAACATGAAAATAATGATGTCTCCGTTGTAAGTTTGTGAAAAGATCAAAGAAGCTCCGGGAATGAACTGGTAGGCGGGAATAAGATTGGTACAATCAATAAGAGCGGGAGGGAAGGAATCGAACGTAATGTTGACGGCTTCGTTATTCCTGATCCAACTCAGCTCCTGAACTTTCCAACCCAGATCGTACATGTCGACAATCCTGGTAAGGGTAGCAAGTAACAGCTCTTTGGTTTTCTCGTTCCATAGAACACGTTTGTCCACAACGGTTTTGATGGAGTTCTCATAATCCTGAGTACGCTCGTATAGATGTTCAGCTTTCATGATGTTTGTTTGTTGTTTTTCGGTATAACAGTCCGTAAATTACCAGTAGTACGCCTAGAAAATAATAGGAAAGGTGTAATATCGGTTCGAAAATTCCGAAGAAAACCTGCGTACTTAACCAAATGATCAAAATAAGGCCCTGTAGTATTAGCATGGTACTCCTGAATTTTGATTTGATGACCACCAACGTAAGTGTAAGAACTGCAAGGAGTCCGTTGCCTGAAAACAAGAGGAATCCGGGAACAAAATAATCTTCAAACGGTGTCCGGGAGAGAAGACCTGTATCGAATCCAAACGACTCTCCCGTAGGGTCCAGCATGAGCCACATCCCGCAGATAAGGGAAGTGACAGCGAGTATGACCAGAGCTACTACCGAAGATATGTATAGTGTTTTTCTCATTGACTTTTGAGTGAATCGCGTATCCTTCGTTTCTCCTTGCGTTCCAGTTTTTTAAAGTAGCCACGGAATAGAAAATTGTGCTTTAACGCTTCCATGTTTTCGTTGAACCGGGCGGTACTTTCTTTTATGTTGGTAAGTATAGAATCGACTTCTTTAGGTACATTTTCGTTCTTTGTGAGATAGGAGAATGTGCCCTTCTCGTTTTGCACTTCCTGCGCCAGTTCATTCAGATTTTCGGTCAGGGAATTGATTTGCTTTCCGGAGGCTTCCAGGTCGAGTATAAGGGTTTGGATCTTTTGTCCGGAAACGCTGTCGGTAAGCAAAACATTTGCTACGCTCTCTGTATTCTTTATGTCCTCAAGATAGGTGTTGATCTGATCCATAGTCTGTGAGGCCTTCCAACTGGTATTCTTCAGATTCATTACTGTACGGCGAAGGTCCTGCGCCATGATCGAATCATTGATAAGCATTCCCAGCGTTCCCTTTCCGTTCACTATTTCCGAAGTGATCTTCAGCAGGTCGGCAGTAAGCAGTGCAGCATTTTCGTTGGTCACATTTAACGTTGTCAGCATATCATCGGTGCCAATCCGGCTATAGGTTGGGATGGTATCTCCGGAACGAACCGATGAGGCCACACCCTCCCGTGGAAGAATGTTCACGATCATATTACCGACCAGTCCATCGGATCCAATGGTTGCCACCGCATTCTGTTTTATGTAATTTCCCATGTTCTCTTTCACCAGCATTTCCACACGGATAATAGTATCGCTTACCATAATGATCTTGTTCACCGTGCCTACGTCAATACCGGAGTACCGAACATTATTACCCGGCTGAAGGCCGTTAACATTGGAAAACATGGCATTCAGAGTTATATTTTTTCCGAAGAGATTCTGTCGGTTGCCAATGAAGTAGAGTGCGGCTATGAGCAGCAAGGTCCCCAGTACGACGAAAACGCCTAATCGAATTTTTTGTGCAGCCGTTTTTTTCATAACATCAATGTTTAAAGAAGGCTTTAACCTGTGGATCTTCAGACCGAACAAGGTCATTATATGTTCCTTCAGCATAGTTGATCCCGTCCACGAGCAGGATGATCCGGTTTGAAATAACACGGGCACAGTCCACATCGTGGGTAATGATAAGAGAAGACGTGCCGTATTTCTCCTGAATGTTTCGCATTAATTGAATGATCTCTTTGGCCGTGATCGGGTCCAGGCCTGTCGTGGGTTCGTCATACAATATGATCTTAGGCTTTAGGATGAGTGCCCGTGCCAGGGCCACCCGGCGTTTCATTCCACCGGAAAGTTCGGCCGGCATGAGATCAATAGCGTGTTCCAGTCCTACGTTCTGAAGGGCTTCAATAACCAACTCATCGGTGGTCCCTTCGAGTTTGAGTTTGTCTTTATGACGTCGCAGAGGAAATTCGAGATTTTCACGAACGGTCATAGAATCGTAAAGGGCGCTGCCCTGGAAGAGGAAACCAATTTCGGTACGAAGCAGGTCTAGTTCTGTCTGTCCAAGCACGGTAATATCCTGATCCTTAATATGAAGACTTCCGCTGTCTGCCTGCAACAGACCGACCAGGCATTTTATCATAACTGATTTTCCGGAACCGGACTTTCCCATGACTACGAGATTCTCCCCTTCATAGAGCTTCAAATTGAAACCGCGAAGCACATGGTTGTCCCCAAAGCTTTTCCGCAAATCCCGAATTTCCAATACGGTTTTGATATGTACATCCGATTCGATCATATTTCAAAGAAGATATCTGAGACAAATACGGCGATGAAATCAATGACAAACAACAGCATTGAGGTGTAGACCACAGCCGCGTTGGAAGCCTCACCTACACCTACAGTTCCTTTTTTGCAATTGTATCCCTTATAACAACCTACGAGTCCGATGGCGTATCCAAAGAAGAAGGATTTGGCCGTGGCCGGAAGGATATCCCCGTATTCCAGGGCATCAAATACCTTGCTGAAGTACAATTGAAAAGACACTCCTCCCTTCAGGTTCTCTACAAGTGCGGAACCGATAAGGGCAATAGTATCACCAAAGATGATCAATAACGGAAGCATGAGAACCGCCGCTGTGATTCGGGTGACGACGAGGTACTTAAACGGGTTGGTTCCGGAGACTTCCATAGCGTCTATTTGTTCGGTAACGCGCATAGAACCCAGCTCCGCTCCGATACCCGAGCCAATACGTCCGGCGCAGATAAGTGCTGTGATCACCGGGCCAATTTCCCGGACGATCGAGATACTTACCATGGATGGCATCCATGATTCGGCGCCAAACTCCATCAAGGTAGGTCGGGACTGTAATGTGAATACCAGGCCGAGGATAAACCCGGTGACCCCTACCAGTAGCAGTGACCTGTTCCCCATATTATAGCATTGACGGATGAGTTCCTTAAACTCGAAAGGCGGCTTAAAAACCTCCCGGAAATAGCGACCCGCAAAAAGGGACATATCTCCCACTTCAAGGAAGAACTGTTTTGCCTGTGCGCCAAAAGCTCCGGTAGTTGCCATAAGACGTATTTTCAATACGATCAAATATAAATGGCGGTCGTGCCGGTCCAAATGACATCTATCAGGTTTGACGGGCCTTATAACTGACCAAAATCATGGTTTTCTGTGAAGTGAAATTGTATTTTCGGCGCAAACCGAAAAGATGAGAACAACCGTAGAAATACAGAACCTGAAATGTGGTGGTTGCGAGAATACTATAAAGACACGATTGAGTAGTCTTGGGGGTATATCACAAGTCAGGGTGGACCACGAAGCATCTTCGGTGTCCTTCGCCTATGTGACCGAGGATCAGTTGGAGAAAGCACTTCAAACCTTGTCCCGGCTGGGGTATCCGGTCGTAAATAACCCCAACTCCCTGGTCAAAAAGGCTAAATCGTATGTGAGTTGTGCCGTAGGCCGTTTGCACAAATAGCTACAGGTTGGAGAACAGGGTGGCAATCCCGATTCCCAGGATGAGGAACAGTACAAATTTGCGAAATTGGTCCTGGGAGATCCGATTTAATATTTTCTTACCGATCCAGGTCCCGAGTATGCTAACTACAATGAGTATGGGTATGAGATAGAGCAACTCCTTCCGGATGTAGCCATTGAAGTAATAGATCACTGTCCTACTCGAATCCACACCGAGGTCTATTACCGCCGATGTTGCAATGAACATATTCTTGTCCATTTTGAACGCTGCCATGGTCATTCCACGAATGGCCCCGCCCGTACCCAGGAGTCCGGCGCTAAGACCCGATAGAGCACCTCCTACGACAGCATTGCGATTGGTGTCAATGATCTTCAGTTTTTTGAAGATGAGGAAGATCAAACTAAGTACAATAAGAAAAGCGCCCAGGAAGAAAGTTAGCCAGACAGCATTCAGGTAGTTGCTCAGCCAGGCACCTATCGACACAAATATGACCGCAGGAATTCCCAGGGCTATAATGATCCGTTTATTCAATCCCTTTCTGAAAAAGGCAATCTTGGTGATGTTGCTGGTAACGTGAAATAAAGCGGTAATACCCAAAACAGCCTGAAAGTCCAGGAAGAAATTGGCGACGGGAACAAAGAATACCGAGGAACCAAAACCTCCTACCGTTCCAAGGATCTCGGCCAACAGGGAGAGGATGACAAAAACAGGAAGGTAACGATCTAGCATAGCGGCATACTTGATTCAAAAGTACGCCGTTAATTCCCTCTAAATCATGACGAAGGTCACCTTCTCGGTTTTAAAACAGGCTGTCTACGATAATCCTGGCGGCGAACTCGCTGCCTTCCTGTGATGGATGAAATCCGTCGGGTCCATAAAAGCCGTAGTCACCCGTAGCTGTAATATGATCCCGCCATAGCTCGCCTACGGGACATAGAATTGATCCTGTAATTTGGGCGGCACTCGAATAGTTGGCGATAACCCCTTCGAAGGTATGATAGTAGGGGATCGACGGCCATACCATAAAGAAGGCGAGTTCGGTATCATTGGCGACACACAGATCCTTGAACAACTGACCGTATTGTATGAGGATCATACGGCCATAGGGCTGGGAGGAAGGTCCTTGTTGCACGACAACGAAATCAAAGGCACCTGTTTCAATCAGATCCTGTACATTTCCATCGTTCCAGTGATCGATAAGTGCATAATTGGGGAAAGCCAGTTCTTCTGTTCGTACTTCGATACCCCTGCGAGCGGCTTCTTCCTCCACCAGAATGGGCAGTGAATTGAAATAGGTGAGGCTGTTGCCTACGAAAAGTACCGAAAAATCGGCTTGAGTATTGTTGTTGTCATTGTTAGCGTTACCGTCTTGCACCACGACGGGGTCTACGGCACGTTCTTCGGCTTCGCAGGACATGGCAAAGACGCCCAGGAATAGCAGAACGGAAAGAATAGGAATAGTTAGTTTAATACGTAGCATTTCTTTTTTTAATGGGAAAGTACCGGTTCTGGGGATAGATTCGGTAAAAATGCTGTGGGACAGGTAATTTTTGATAAAAGTAACCGATTTGGGTCCTTTTCAAGAACTATACGGAGGGTTCTGCTATGGGGATCAATTTGATCGCATTATTTCTTTTTATATA
>CAZTLE010000180.1:0-8045 GCA_964614415.1 uncultured Aureitalea sp.
TAAAATGACCTTGCCATCCACCAAAGGAGTATTGTAATATGAAAGTAGCTATTATCGATTATGGAGCCGGAAACATCCAGAGTGTTCGTTTTGCATTGGAACGCCTCGGGGTGCATCCGTTGCTGAGCAGGGATCCGGAGGAGATCCGGAATGCGGACCGGGTGATATTTCCTGGAGTGGGTGCGGCCGGTGCCGCCATGAAAAAGTTGCGCGAATCAGGGTTGGATTCAGTAATCCCTGAGCTGAAACAACCTGTATTAGGTATTTGCCTTGGAATGCAGCTCCTATGTGCAGGTTCAGAAGAGAATGAGACCACGGGACTTGGAATTTTCGATACAAGAGCCCTTCGGTTCCAACCCGGCGTCAAAGTGCCTCATATGGGCTGGAATACCATTCAGGGACTAAAAACACCGTTATTTGAAGGAGTGGATGAAAATACCTTTGTCTATTCCGTGCATAGTTATTATGTACCGAAAATACCGGATGTGATTGCTGTGACGAACTACCAATGTGACTATTCGGCGGCAATTAGCAAAGACAATTTTTATGGGGTGCAATTCCACCCGGAAAAGAGTGGTCCGATAGGAAACAAAATTCTGTCCAATTTTATCAATTTGAATTAAATGCGAATTATACCTGCTATTGACATTATTGACGGCAAGTGCGTCCGACTTTCTCAGGGAGACTATTCCCGGAAGAAAGTATACAATACCAATCCGCTCGAAGTAGCGAAAGAATTTGAGGGGCATGGCATACAGTATTTGCATCTGGTCGACCTGGATGGTGCCAGAAGTAACCGCATCATCAATTATAAAGTGCTTGAAGCCATTGCCTCCCGGACCGGACTGGAAATAGATTTTGGAGGCGGATTAAAGTCTTCTGAAGACGTTAAGACCGCTTTTGAAAGCGGCGCGAAACAGATCACAGGGGGGAGCATAGCCGTTAAGGAGCCAGAGGTATTTTTGGAATGGTTGAAGCACTATGGTCCCGAACGGATTATTCTGGGGTCTGACGTTAAATCCGGAAAAATTGCGGTGAGCGGATGGACTGAGGCCAGTGACAAAGAACTACTGCCTTTTCTGAAGGATTTTAAGGAATTGGGAATTCAGTATACGATTTGCACCGATGTGTCAAAGGATGGAATGTTGGAAGGCCCTGCCTACGGAGTATACAAGGATATTCGTGAGCAGCTCCCTGAACTTAAGCTCATTGCGTCAGGAGGTGTTACATCGGTCTCAGATATCGAGAGACTGGCAACCATGGGATGTGAAGGCGTGATAATAGGGAAGGCAATTTACGAGGGGAGTATACCCATTACCGAATTGGAAGGCCTAATCTTAAACTCGAACGAATTATGTTAACAAAACGCATCATACCCTGCCTTGATATTAAGGACGGACGTACCGTAAAGGGGATCAACTTCTTTCAGTTGCGTGATGCCGGAGATCCCGTAGAACTGGCCGCTAAGTATTCGAATGAAGGAGCGGATGAACTGGTCTTTTTGGATATTTCCGCTACGGAGGAAGGACGCGATACCTTTGCCGATCTTGTGCTACGCATTGCAGAGCGTATCGACATTCCCTTTACTGTGGGTGGAGGTATTCGATCGGTTGATCAGGTACACCGCTTGTTGGATCACGGGGCGGATAAGATATCCGTCAACTCGGCAGCGGTGCGTGACCCAGATCTGATCTCACGTCTGTCAAATCAGTTCGGATCGCAGTGCATTACGGTTGCAGTAGATATAAAATTGCGGGAAGATGACTGGTTTGTGCATATACAGGGAGGTAAGATCCCCACACAATTGGACCTGATCGCCTGGGCAAAAGAACTGGAGGACCGGGGCGCCGGGGAGATCTTGTGTACCTCAATGGATCACGACGGGACCAAAAATGGCTTTGCCATCGACTCGCTTTCCGTTTTAGCCGATGTAACCGGTATACCCGTCATTGCTTCCGGAGGTGGAGGCAATGCAGCACACTTCCTGGAAGTGTTTAATAAAACCGATGTAGACGCGGCTTTGGCCGCCAGTATTTTTCACTTCGGTGAAGTAAGTATTTCAGAACTAAAAAAACAACTGAACCGGGAAGGAGTTCCCGTTCGCTATTAAAAAACTTAGACTATGATCTCAATTTCCGAACTTGATTTTTCAAAATCCGAAGACGGCCTCATCCCGGCTGTTGTTCAGGACTACATGACCAAGAATGTACTCATGCTGGGGTTTGTGAATTCAGAAGCCATTCAAAAAACCCTGGATACCAAGCGCGTTACGTTCTATAGCCGAAGCAAACAACGGCTATGGACAAAAGGGGAGGAGACCGGCAATTTCCTCGAGCTGAAGTCGATTAAAATGGACTGCGACAACGATTCACTGCTCATCCAGGCCGAACCTCTGGGTCCGGTGTGCCACCAGGGAACCGATACATGCTGGGGTGAACGCAACGATTCAAATTTCAGTTTTATTTCGTACCTCGAGGGCGTTATTCAGGGACGTCGGGATAATAAGGAGCAGGCAAATTCATACACGGCGTCGCTCTTTCGAAAGGGGATAAACAAGATCGCTCAAAAGCTGGGAGAGGAAGCCGTTGAACTGGTTATAGAGGCCAAGGATGACAACGATCTCGCCTTTCTCAATGAAAGTGCCGATCTTTTGTTCCACTTCCTGGTTCTGTTGCAGGAGAAAGGTTTCCGGTTAAAGAATGTAGAGCGTACCCTGCGTTCCCGGCACAAGTTCGATAAGGACGAGGTCGAGGTGACCACATAAAAAAGAGGAACAACACTTGTTCCTCTTATAATCTATTTTGTTTCGGTTATTACCTCAAAACACCTTTGGCAGCGTTCTTCTTACTGTGGAAGTACAGGAACACAGCAAACAGAATCACGATAACAGGGATCACAATTCCCTGAACGGTACCGTATACTTCGGCGGAATTTGTAGCGAAGAACGAGTATCCCATTTGCGCCAATACACCAATAAGTGATAGCAGGAATAATGGAGTCGCCAGTTTACGTCTCATTAAGAGAAGCAGTGACCCCAAGAGGCCGCCAAATACCGCAATGGCAAATGCAGCAGTAACCCATGCCGGGGTAGCTTCGAGAAGTTCTACCTGCTCTTCCGGCATAAGTGCTTTAAGATCGTCGGTAAGGAATGCCTGCGTTAAATAGGCAATTACTCCCCAACCATTCCAAAGAAGGGCGATAATACCAATGACCCAAAAGCCAGCGCCCGGTTTGTTGTTTGTCGACATAACTTGATTAGTTTAAAGTTGTACATTCTAAAAGTACATAAAAATTAACAGATGAATTGGAAATGGAGCTTCCCCAGGAGCCATTTTCAGCGAAAGTTTTGTAATTTCAAACCTCCAAGAAAAATGAATTCCACTATGAGTGTTACTATACCCAGGTCCACATTTACGTTTCTGAAAGAACTCAAGAAGAATAACCACAGGGACTGGATGCAAGAGCATAAAAAGCGGTATCAGGAAGGCGAAAAGGCTTTGAAACAGTTTTATGCAGCGATCGAGGCCGGCCTGAATGAGACGGATGAAATTGGAAAATTAAAGGTATTCCGTATCAACCGTGACATACGATTCAGCAAAGACAAAACGCCTTACAATGTACATCGCAGTGTAAGTTTCAGCAGGGCAGGAGCACATCGAAGAGGAGGGTACTACCTGCGACTTGAGCCAGGAGGCAATTCGGCCATGGCCGGTGGTTTTTTCGGTCCCGAACCCGCTGATCTGCTTCGTATTCGAAAGGAGTTTGAAATGGATGGCGATACCATCCGAAAGATTTTGTCCGATTCCGAGTTCGACAAGGCATTTGGCGGATTCAATACCGACTATGCCGTGAAGACGGCTCCTAAGGGATTCAGCAAAGAACATCCGAATATAGATCTCATCCGATTAAAGAGCTACTTTGTTGTGCATAAATTCACGGATGCCGAAGTATTTTCTCCGGACTTCTCGGACAAACTTCTATACCATTACAAGCTACTGCGGCCTTTCTTCGACTACATGAGCGAAGTATTGACCACCGACCTTAACGGGGTTTCTCTGCTCGATTAAAGCGCGTACTGAGGCTCCAGGAGCTGGATATTACTCTTAAGTCGCTCTTTCACGATGTTCATCATGCGCTTGTTCAGGGCACTGGAGTTGAGGGTGTATTCCCGGTATTCCTCAATGGTAAACTGACCAATAATAGTCCCTTTGAGGGAATTTCGGAATTTCATGTCCTTGTGAATGGCGTTCTCAATGTAATCCAGTCGCTTTTCCAGGGAAAGTTCGTAAAACACATTCTTGTGCTTTCGAATGTAGTTCCTGAAAATCTCGACCAGCAGACTACTCTGCAACTTCACAATGGGTCGTAACGTTTTGTTTTGGAAATACTCTTCGGCCGTCATGGCTATGTTGACCGAATTTGAACTGAATTCTGGTCGCAAGGAAACCAGTGAGCTGTCTCGGGAATTCATAACGTTCGGGTTTTATTAAAGGTAGAAATAAGCACTGCCTTTTTTTACATCCGGAGGATTAGTTATGAACTAGTTTTTAACAATGAAAACGCGGTTAAGCCCTTTGTTTTCAAGAGATAACCATAAAAAAGAATCCCCGCAATTTTGCAGGGATCCTTATTTATATTTGAAATGTAGCCTTAATTTTTCTTAAGGAATTCTTCTTTGGTTTTAAGTTCAGGTCTTGAAATACTGTTCTTGTCAATAAACGAGAACACCTTCTTACCCTGAGTACTCATAATCGCTGCATAGCGTTCTTTGGCCTCCGTAAATTCACCGGAAATAAGATCAAAGTTGGACTTGTGAGCACCCGATACACGATCGTAACTACTGGCCACATTACTGTAAAGATCACCCATGCGCTCGCGCAATTCAGGCTCAGCCGAGGCTACGTAGTTGTCACCCGTGGTGATCACAAGATCGGCCCGAAGCTCTTCCAGGGCATCATATAGCCTTTGCGCATTCTTCTTTCCTCTTGGATTGTTAGCGATGATCTCCTGGGCCATCTTCTGGGTCTCACCCAACTCATACACCATATAGGCCAGATCTTCAACCATATCGTACAGCACCTTGGTGGTCTCTTCCTGCTCTTTACGTTCCGCAAGGGTAGTCAAAGAGTTTTCGTCATAGACGAGGTCCACGGTCGATTCATACGTTTTCTTACCTTTCTTAAGTACTACTTTATAGGTTCCTGCAGGCACACGTGGCGCTGTAAACCCACCGAATGCAAAGGTCTTTCCTTCGGCCATTTTCGGAATGTTCGTAGTAAAGTTCCAATACACCACGTTAATTCCTTTGGACTTTCCAGGGCTAAGCGTAGTTAACTTATTTCCATCCATATCCTGGATCTCCATGGTCATTTTTCCAAAGGTGTGTCGTTTTTTGAGATAGTAGGAAATTCGAGCTGCCGTAGGCTTGTTGGCCCCTACGAACTGCGTTTCTCCTCCAAAGGAACCGGAGAATCCACTTTCTTCTACCATAGTGAAGGGCTCGGTATCGAAGAAATGTACGTCTTTGGCCAGTACTTCCTGACTAAGCTCTCGTAATGGGCTGATATCATCGATAATAATCACTCCACGGCCATGCGTTCCCATAACGAGATCGTTTGTCTGCTTCTGAAGATCGACAAAATGAACCGCAACCGGTGGCATGTTGTTTGTGAAATGCGACCAGTTCTTACCGCCATCGATAGATACGTACAAACCGAACTCAGTTCCCAGGAACAGTAGGTTCTCACTTACATAGTCTTCCTGGATATTGCGCACAAATCCTTCAACATCGTCCGAAATGATATTGGTCCATGTTTGGCCAAAGTCAGTCGTTTTAAGCGCATAAGGTTTCATGTCGCCTTTTGTATGTCCGTCGAATACCGCATAGGCAGTTCCTTCGCCGTGCACACTGGCCTCAATGTGATATACCCAGGTATTCGCCGGGATTCCAGTCAGATTGGCCGTAACATTGGTCCAGGTGCTTCCACCATCTCTGGTTACCTGTACGTTTCCGTCATCCGTTCCTACCCATAAAATGTCTTTGTTGAGCGGAGACTCGGCGATAGTGAAAATAGTGGTGTGGTTTTCAGCACCACTGTTATCCATGGAAAGACCTCCGGATTCCAACTGATTCTGCTTACTCGGATCGTTGGTAGTAAGGTCCGGAGAGATGATCTCCCAGGAGTCTCCCATGTCATCCGAACGGTGTACGAACTGACTTCCCATATAAAAACGGTCCGGCATGTGCGCGCTTACCGCCATCGGTGGGTTCCAGTTAAAACGGAATTTGGGATCTCCTTTTTTAGGTAGTGGCTGAATGGTCTTGGTGCGGTTGCGTTCCACGTCGTAGCGCCATACATTCGCCGCTCCCTGCATTTCAGAATATATGATATTCTTGGTCGGGTGTCTCAAAACACGGAATCCGTCTCCGGCACCCACACTATTCCAGTCTCTGGCATTTACACCGCCGGGAGAGGAGGAGGGGCCGTACCAGGAACCGTTATCCTGTAAACCACCGTATACATTGTATGGAGTTTCGTTATCTACACTGATGTGATAGAACTGAGAGAGGGGAAGGTTTTCCACGATTTCGAAGGTCGTTCCTCCATTCCAGGAGCGATACACGCCGCCGTCAGTTCCTGAATAAAGAACGTCCGAATTATTGATATTGAACACAACATCATGGATGTCACTGTGCATATTTCCAAGGTTACGGAACGTTTTACCTCCGTCTCTACTTATGGATCCGCTAAGGCCTCCCTTTATGACCACGTCCGGGTTCTTAGGGTCTACTGTAATTCGTGAGAAGTAGAAGGGACGAACAACCAGGCCGAAGTCGGCATTAAGGTGTTCCCAGGATTGTCCTGCATCCAGGGATTTCCAAAGTCCGTTTTTCGCCTTATCCTCGGTTTCCAGCACTGCATATAGGATATTGCTGTCACTAGGAGCTACTGCTACTGCAATACGCCCCAATTGTCCGGCTGGGAAACCGCTATGAATTTTGTTCCAGGTCTTTCCGCCGTCTACCGACTTATGTAAACCGCTGGTCAATCCACCTGAATTGAATCCCCAACCTGTTCTTCTGAACTCCCACATGGAAGCGTACAGAATGTTAGGGTTTTTTGGGTCCATAATGACATCGGCAGCACCTGTAGAAGGGCCAATGTAAAGGATCTTCTCCCAGCTTGCTCCACCGTCGGTGGACTTATAAACTCCGCGATCCTCGCTATCGCTCCAAAGCGCACCGAGGACACCTACATATATTTCGTTGGAATTGTTGGGGTTGATGACTACGGAAGCGATACGCTCGCTGTTCTCAAAGCCGGGGATTTCTTTCCAGTTGGCGCCTCCATCCGTAGATCGGTAGAGTCCGTCTCCAATAGAAACGGAGTTTCGGGTCCATGTCTCTCCGGTTCCCACCCAAATGGTCTGATCGGGGTCGTTGGGATCCAGGGTGACCACTCCGATGGACTGTACATAGTCGTCGAAAATAGGTACGAAGGTCGCACCTCCGTCACTCGATTTCCATACACCACCTCCGGCCGTTCCGGCATACAGGATTCGGTCGTTGGTAGGGTGTGTTTCCAGGTCATTGATTCGGCCACTCATCAGTGCGGGACCGATGTGCCGGGCGCGCATGTCGCCGAAAAGTTCTTTGCCTTTAAGAGCTATTTCCTGGGCCGAAATTGAAACAGGCAGCGTTGCCAGTGCCAGGAGGGTGGTAATTAGCTTCTTCATTTTTTTGGTTTTTGGTTAAAAAAAATCCCCACGGGGAACAGGGGATTTTTTATTGCATTATCATATGTTATTTTTTGTCGTTCCCATCTGCCGTTGTTGGCATTACAAAAACTGACTCGTCTATTTCGGGATTCACTGTGATCTCCTTAATACTGATCGTCTGGCCGGTCTGACCATTGAATTTCCCGGTTTGCGTGTAGGAGTAGTATACACCGCCGGCCTCTTCATAATCACTGAACACCGTTTGTGCAGTGACTCCTTTTTGAGGACCGGAAGTAATGACGTACTCATTCATAATCGGAACGAAA
>CAZTLE010000181.1:0-8045 GCA_964614415.1 uncultured Aureitalea sp.
CTCTCCTCACTCCTCACTGCTCACTCCTCATCTCTTCTCTCTTCTCTCTTCTCTCTTCTCTTGATTCTTGGTTCTTGGTTCTTGGTTCCTGGCTCCTGGTTCTTTTTTTGGTTTGTCGTTCAAGCACGGATTTGTTAAGAGTAAAGTGTTATTTTTCCTCACACCTCACACCTCACACCTCACACCTCACACCTCACACCTCACACCTCTAATCATACTTCGCACTGGCCTGTCCGTTCCATTTCCAGGCTCCCTGTACTTTCAGCACCTGTTCAATGATATCGCGTACACAGCCTTTTCCGCCTTTTTTGTGGGAAACGTATTTGGATATGCTTTTGATCTCCGGAACGGCATCCTGCGGACAACAGGGGAGTCCAACCAATTTCATGACTTCATAGTCCGGGATGTCATCACCCATAAAAATCGCGTTTTCCGACTTAATGTCATTTACTTCCAAATAAGCCTGCATCGTTTTAACCTTGTCATGAGCACCCAGGTGGATGTCGGTAACGCCCAGGCCTTTTAACCTCAATCGCACACCTTCGTTGGTCCCACCCGAAATTATGCAAATATTGAATCCTTGTTCCAGCGCCGTCTTCATGGCAAACCCGTCTTTGGTATTCATGGTGCGATACATTTCGCCGTTGGTAGTGATCATGATCGATCCGTCGGTTAGAACACCGTCAACGTCAAAAATAAAGGTGGTTATATGCTGTAAATATTCCTTGTAACTACTTTCCATAGGTTTTTCCAATCGCTTCCGTTAGTGCCGTGTAAAGCTCCTTATAGGGACTTCCGTCCAGCAAATGTAGGTGATTTCCAATTGTTTTTTGATCGTGCCTTTTGGCTGGACCCGTTTGTGCTTCTTCCGGGGATAGTTGTTCGATTTTTCGGGCTGTCTCGAAAATGAGGGGTTTCAAAAGATCAAACGGGAGTGACTGTTTGGTAAGAATATCATCACCTACGCGGTACAGATAATTGACGAAGTTGTTGACGAAGACTGCTGCCAAATGAAGGGTGCCCCGTTGTTCAGAAGTAATTTCAGATACATTCCCGGTAAGTGCCTTCCCCAGAGAGCGCAGAAGTTCGAGATCTTCCCTGTTCTCAGCTTCAATACAAATTGGAATTCCGGTAAAGTCAATGTCCAGTTCCCTGGAAAAAGTTTGTAGCGGATAAAAAACGCCCCGTCGGTTTCTGGTGGACAACGAATCCATGGAAACACTACCTGAAGTGTGAACAACCAACCGATCATTGAACAACAACGAATCTGAAAAGTCGGCAATTGCATCATCGGTAATAGCCACGATATACAGATCAGCTTTCTTAAGTCTGGACAGGGAGGTAGTCGTTTCACCTGTCTTATCGAAAGGAAGAAGTGCTTCTTCGTTTCTACCGTAGACCTGAATAATGGTAACCTCATCCAAAGCAGACATTGCTGTGTATATATGAGTAGCAACGTTACCGGTACCTAAAAGCACTACATCGATCATGTAGCGAAGGTAGTAACTTTTCGTGATCGGTTAACAGCTGAGTTTTTCATAATTTGAATGTGATTAAGCACTAACCTTTTCAATCATGAGATCAATTTCCAAAGCAGCGGGTCAACGTTTTGCAGCTCATGCACTAAGCATTACGCTTGTTCTAATGGTCATGCTAGCCTGCAAAGAATCAGAAGAGAAGCCCGAAACAATGCCCCCACCTCCTTTTCAGTCGGTCGAGATAGAGCGATTTTCAACCCCCGGAGGTAATGTTGATAGCATGCGCTTGTCAACGCGCATTGTTAAAACATTTGACGCCGAAGGCAAGGAAGAAAAATCTGTATACTATGCGGCCAACGGATCCATAATGATGCAATTCTTCAATGATTACAAGGGCGAGCAAAAATCACGGGTTAACTGGAGGAATAGGAAAGACTCTCTGATACGTTATGTGAACTACACATATGATACAGATGGCAGAGTCTATCAAACAGAATCATTCAATGCTAAGAATGAATTCCTGGAAGGATACAGACACATTTGGAAAGAGAATGGGACGATCGAGGAGAAGGCTCCCATTGTGGATGGACAACCCCAAAAGCGCAATGCGATCTACTTCTACAACGATCAGGACGAATTCCGGAAGCTTCATGAATTTGACGAGAATGACAGTTTGTACTATATCGCCGTTTGGAAGTATACCAAAATGGACAGTCTCAACAATTGGATTGAAAGGGAATTCATTGCCCGTGATACGCTAAGAAGAATTGAAAGGAGAACTATTAAGTACCAGGGCGAAGATACTGAAGCAAGCTACCCGCTATTCTTCAAGGATCAACCGGCACCTCCCGGATTTGAGGAAACCTCCCCATCCTTTACATCCGATGGAGAAACCATGGTATTCGCAAGGTATGAAGATTGGGTTAAAAAGGTCCCCTATATCGCAACGAGAAGCGGTAACTCCTGGGTAAAAGAGCGACTCACATTTGCGGATACCTTGTACAACCTGGCTATTGCTCCGCGAGGAAACAGAATTGTATATAAGACGTTTGAGGGGGACGAAAATGAGACCACACGTACCTTCTATGTCGACAGAACCGAATCAGGTTGGGGAACGCCGGTGGAGATAGAGAGCCTGTATAATACAAATGCCGGATATTTTCAGATTATGGAAGATGGTGCGCTCTACTTTTTTGCGCGAAGCCCGGAACGAGGTATTTATTATGTAGAACCGGATGGCAACGGTTCCTATATCGAAGCAGTCTGGCTGAGCGATAATGTGAGTCTGGAGGGTAGTGATTCGTTCGACATACTCATGCATCCGGAGGAGAATAAACTCATCATCACCCAGGCATACAGCACGGAGAAGTATCCTGATCGGGGAGAAATGGGCATGTATTACTACGAAAAGGTAAATGATGAGTGGCAACGAATCAAGAGATTACCAATTGAATATGCATGGGGTGCAAGCATTACGACAGACAAGGAATTTGTGTTTGTGAGAAATGGTAATTTGCGGTCAATACCGCTTAATAAAATAGAAGTCGAATGGTAAGAAGTCTAATATTTTTTAGCTGGTTCCTGTGGTCTCTAACGTTATCCGGACAATCAAGGCAGGATGAAGTTTTTGAATCTATGGAAGGGTACTGGGAAGGGGCCTTTCTCAAGAACAACAGCTATCAGAAGTTCGACGTACGATTCTACAAAGAGGAAGAAAAACTTCTTTCAATGCAGGTGATGGAAGAATGGCACCCACAATTTGGAGAGTTTGTTTTACCTGTCGAAATCGATTCATTGGGCCTGATTCGATTCAATACCGGTCTTGGTAAGGCAGTGATGCGAGTTGACAAAACTTCTCTTGAAATGATCGGGGAGTTGGAAGGACTTGTGCCGACAATATATGTGCATCTTAAAAAAGTACCACAACCACCCGCTCCGGATTATAATACGGAAGAAGTGAGTATGACAAATGGCGCGATAATGTTAAAAGGCCACTTGCATGTACCCAATGCGCCCCGCACGAAAAACGCCATTGTAATTGTTGGAGGACGCGGATGCTATGCCGGTAGCACGAAATATGATTTGTATGCCAAACTGTTCCGCAAATATGGAATTAGCGTACTGTCTTACAATAAGAGGGGCACGGGAGGATCGACCGGAGATTGTAATGAAGCGACAATTGATGACCTCGCTTCCGACCTAAAGGCGTGTCGGGAGTTCCTTGCCAATCACAAAAATGAATACGAAAAGATTGGCGTCCTGGGAAGTAGTGCAGGTGGATGGGTAATGCTTCGCGCTGCAGAAATGACCGACTTCAGTTTTTTAATCAGCGTTGTAGGGCCAGCGACTTCCGTTCGTGAGCAGCAATTACAGTCCATGGAATATGGCCTCGATTTTTATAAGCTTCCGGAGTCGGCAAAGGATCAAATTCTTGAATACACGAATTTGATGTTTGACGCAAAGCCCAACCAACGCAATTACGACCGTTTCAACGCATTAATCAAGGAAGCGGAATCTATCGGTTGGAAGGAATTGCTGGATGACACAGACATTCCTTCGAGTCCGGAAGGAATAGCTGATCTCTGGGTGAGAAGGCATGATTTTGATCCTAAGAACAGCCTGGCCCAATTCTCAAATCCATACCTGGCATTGTATGGCGAGATTGATTGGATTGTACCATATAAAGAGAATATACGCCAGCTTGAATCTCTTTTTAAAGGAGACCGTAGTGAATTTCTGCATACGGAGGTAATTAGAAATGCTGAACACGGCACAGAGGTGAAAGAGGACTACGTAGAACTGAGCGATAAGCACTCCTATTGGCGGTTTTTTAGAATCTCTCCTCAGGTACAGATCGAGCTAATAGCGTTTTTAAAAAGAAACAACTTGATATCCCGGGAGTAGAACTTTGACGCACTACAAATAGATATGGTCTTTGATCGGTTCGTTGTAAATTTGCAGAGGGACAATAGGTCAAAATTCAATTTTCTCGATTATGGCGAAGACGGATATCAGTACGCGCGACGATGTGCACCAACTAGTTCGCACATTTTATGGCCGCGTTCGTAAAGACGATCTTTTGGGACCGATCTTCAACTCCGTTATTTCCGATTGGGAAGAGCATTTTGAGCACCTTACTGATTTCTGGGAAAGCAATTTGTTCTTTCGGAAGAAATACGCCGGAGATCCCATGAAAAAACACATTGAGGTGGATCGGGCTCATGGCGGCTCGATCAACGAGATGCATTTTGGAGTGTGGTTGAATTTGTGGTTTCAAACGGTTGATGAGTTATTTGAGGGTGAGCGCGCTACCATTGCCAAAAACAGAGCTCGCAATATGGGAACTTACATTCATCTCGCTATCTTTAAGGCCAGGAGCTAACATTCTTTAAGCGATATAAATACACCTGATTTTAGTATGAAATTGTGCCGTCTATTACCTAAATTTGCACCAAAATTCGCCTAATGCAAAAGAAGCTGGCTTCCTTTCTTTTTTCAACCCGACTTACCGCTGTTTTATTTCTTGTTTTCGCTGCTGCTATGGCAGTAGGTACATTTCTCGATGCCAGTTCTGAGACATCACCTACGCCATTCACCCGGGAACTCATCTACAACGCCTGGTGGTTTGAAGCGATCATGATATTCTTTGTGATCAATTTTGTCGGGAATATCTTTCGGTTTCGGTTATTGCGCAAAGAAAAATGGGCGACGTTAACGCTGCACCTGGCATTTATTCTGATCCTCGTCGGGGCTTTCGTAACGCGGTATATAGGATATGAGGGTGTGATCGGAATTCGGGAAGGGGCTACCGAAAGTGTGATGCTTTCAGAAGATGTCTATCTGAATACTTATATCGTAGGCGACTATGAAATCAACGGCGTACAACAAGCTCGAAATATTCCTCCGAAGCGTTTGCGGCTTTCAGAAAGACTGAATAACGACTTTAGCATTACTACCGATTACAACGAGCAACCGATCTCCATTCGGTATTCGAATTTTATTTCGGGGGCGGAATTCGGACTTATTGAATCCGAGGAAGGCGAGCAGTACCTCAAAATTGTGGAGGCCGGAGACGGAAGCCGCCATGATCACTGGTTAAAAGTAGGGGAGGTTGTCAACATCCACAATATGTTGTTCTCCGTGAACAAACCAACTGCGGGGGCAATCAATATAACCTTTTCGGAAGATGGGGAGTATACTCTCAGCAGCCCTTTTGACGGTGGTTTTATGCGGATGTCCGATCGAATGCAGGGGCAGGTGGTTAGGGACAGCGTGCAACCTTTGATGTTCCGTTCGCTCTATCAGATTGGCGATATGGCGTTCGTTATCCCGGAAACGCTGGTGACCGGAGATTATGGGCTGGTAAAGGCATCTGCCGACAATCCGTCCAATCAGGATGCACTCATACTCGAGGTGACTTCAAATGGGGAGTCAAAAACAGTTGAGTTACTGGGAGGCAAGGGATCACGTCCCAATCCGACTCTTGTGGAGGTCGCCGGACTGAAGATCTATTTGTCATATGGCTCCAAGGAATACAAACTTCCCTTCAGCATTACCCTGAACGATTTTATTGCAGACAAATATCCCGGCACCGAGAATAGCTATTCCTCCTTTGAGAGTAAAGTAACCATAAATGATCCGGACGGCTCGTTCTTCGACTACGACATTTATATGAACCACGTGTTGGATCACAAAGGGTATCGCTTCTTTCAGGCTTCTTTTGATCCGGATGAAAAGGGAACCATACTTTCTGTAAACCACGATCGCTGGGGTACCTGGATCACTTATGCCGGTTATTTCCTGTTGTACTTCGGTTTAATGGCTATTCTTTTTGATCGCAATACCCGTTTTGCAGATCTGAAAAAGCTGCTGAATAAGGTCAAAGAGAAGAAAGCCAATCTTACCGTGATCGCATTCTTACTGCTGTCAACTGCGGCATTTTCACAGGACGGAAGCCATATCCGTGCTAACTCCCCTGAAGAGATCGACTCATTGATCCATACCAATGCCGTTTCCAAAGAACATGCAGCGCGATTCGCCAAACTGGTAATTCAGGATAACGGACGAATGAAACCGGTAAATACGTTTGCCAGTGAGCTGCTTCGGAAAATAAGCAAGCGAAACGAATACCAGGGACTGGATGCCAATCAGGTATTCCTCTCGATGTCCGAGTTTCCACAGTGGTGGTTTGAAGTACCTATTATCGCATTGAAACGGGGCAATGACAGTATTCGGGATGTTGCGGATGTTCCCAGGGATTCAAAGTATATCGCATTGCTGGATCTGTTTGACGATCGGGGTAACTACAAACTTGAGCCCTACCTTGAAGAGGCCACCCGCACCAATACACCCAACCAGTTTGAAAAGGACTTCATTAAGGCTCATGAGAATTATTACCTGTTGAGTCAGGCGTTAAGTGGGGCCATTCTACGAATATTCCCGATTCCCGATGATGACAATAATACCTGGGTTTCGTATCCGGAGTTGAACGAGGCGCAGTTCAAGGGCGAGGATACCATCTTTACCAGGAATGTGTTGCCCGCTTATTTCCTTACGCTTAGGAAAGCACGTGAGAGCGGCGACTATTCCGATGCCAATACCTTATTAGATAAGATCGATGAGTTTCAGCAGAAGTACGGGAGTGACGTACTGCCTTCTAAAAACAAGATCAATGTTGAGATTGCCTACAATCGAGCCGATATCTTCAACCGTCTGTACAAGTACTTCACGGTTTTCGGTGTTCTCATGCTTGCGTTCATCATCTTTCAGATCTTTAATGATACCAGATTCTTCAGGGTACTTATAAAAGGTTGTAAAATATTGATCTGGGCCATGTTCATCCTTATGATCTTCGGTTTGGCCGCGCGATGGTATATCAGCGGACACGCTCCCTGGAGCGACGCCTATGAATCGGTGGTTTATGTTGGTTGGGCCACTGTTTTCTTCGGATTGACACTTGGACGAAAGAGTGATCTGACAGTTGCAGCTACGGCCTTTGTCGCCGGAATCATTCTCTGGGTGGCACATCAAAACTGGTTGGATCCGGCTATTGCTAACCTGCAGCCTGTATTGCAGGGATATTGGTTAATGATTCATGTTTCGGTTATCGTGGCGAGCTACGGACCTTTTACCCTGGGCTGGATCTTAGGAACCGTATCGCTCATTTTGATACTTCTTACGACAAAGCGGAACAAAGCCAAGATGGATTTGAACCTAAAAGAACTGGCGATTATAACCGAAATGGCGCTCACCATCGGTATCGTAATGCTTACGATTGGTAATTTCCTGGGCGGTATGTGGGCGAACGAAAGTTGGGGCCGATACTGGGGCTGGGATCCTAAAGAGACCTGGGCACTCATCAGTATTATGATCTATGCCTTTGTGATCCATATGCGATTGGTACCCGGTTTGAGAGGCCGTTGGACGTTTAATTTCGGAGCCACTATTGCCTTTGCATCCATTATGATGACCTATTTTGGAGTGAATTTTTACCTGACCGGTTTGCACTCCTATGCGAGTGGTGATGCTCCGGTTACACCGAGATTTGTCTTTTATATGGTAGGAGTT
>CAZTLE010000182.1:0-8028 GCA_964614415.1 uncultured Aureitalea sp.
CCTCAAATCGTTTATTTGCTTATTTGCCTGCCTGTGGCAGGCAGGTTCCAAATTCCACCCCTCGGCAAGCTTGGGGTCCTACGTCTAATCTCATTACTCAAATCTCACTACTCACTACTAACATCTAACCTCTAATCCTGCAACGCAAACACCTGGCGTAGTAACTGTGTGGTTCGGGCGGAGATATTGTTTCGGATCTTTTTCTCCTCAATGGCGATCATGGTATAAACTCCATCAAGCGCTTCATTGGTTACATAATCGGTGAGATCCGGATTCACTTTGTTTACCAGGGGAATTGAATTGTATTGAGTGATGATATTCTCCCAGATCTGATCGGCACCAACCTTGGCAAACGAATTCTGGATCACCGGATTGAATTTGTTGTACAAGGCCTGACTTGTTTTTCCTTCGAGGTAGGACGTAGCGGCATTATCGGCACCTACCAGGATGTTCTTGGCATCTGTGAAGGTTATTCCTTTTACGGCATCCACAAAAATTGGAGTAGCCTCCTTAACGGCATCTTCTGCTGCGCGATTCAGTATTTTCAACCCTTCATCTGCCAGGCTGCTCAGTCCTATGTCCCTAAGCGTACGATCTACTTTCTGAAGCTCCTGGGGGAGCAAGATCTTCACTAACTCATTCTTGTAGAAGCCATCTTTTTGGGTGAGCTTACTCACCTGATTGTTAATTCCAAAATCCAGGGCCTGGCGCAGACCATTGGCTATCATCGTGGGATCTGTAGTGCCACCTCCAGGCAAGGTGCTTACCACCTGTTGTAATTCGGCACAGGAAAACAGGACGAAGGACATGAAAAAGATTGAGAGCTTCTTGAAATACATAATGAGAATTTTAGTTCTTAAAGATAACAAAGCGGAGGCAATGAGAACGGCTCAGCATCACAAAAATTAGAGGAATGACACCTGTTGTATGGCGAATTTCGACCAACAGCAGCAAACCAATGTTAAAGCACCGGATTTTGAGCCGTTTTTCGTAAATTTGCAGCGCTAAAACAAGCTAAATTTTATGCAGCAATCAGCGCCTTATACGCCAAAAAACAAAGTACGAATCGTTACCGCAGCATCGCTGTTTGACGGACATGATGCCGCAATCAATATTATGCGGCGTATCATTCAGTCTACCGGGGTTGAGGTGATTCACCTGGGCCACGACCGCAGTGTGGAAGAGGTTGTTAATACGGCCATCCAGGAAGATGCGAATGCGATTGCTATGACTTCATATCAGGGTGGTCACAACGAGTACTTCAAATATATGTACGATCTGCTGCAGGAAAAAGGAGCCGGCCATATCAAGATTTTTGGTGGTGGAGGTGGAGTGATCCTGCCTTCGGAAATTGAGGATCTCATGAACTACGGAATTACCCGGATTTACTCGCCGGATGACGGCCGCGAAATGGGGTTACAGGGGATGATCAATGATCTGGTGGAACAATCGGATTTTCCGGTGGGAGATCAGCTCAACGGAGAGATAGATCGTCTTCAGGACAGGCATCCCGGTGATGTAGCGCGTATGATCTCAGCTGCCGAGAACTTTCCGGAAGTCGCTTCCGAAGTGTTAGAGCAAATCCATAAAAACAACAAAACCATAACGACTCCGGTACTGGGAATCACAGGTACGGGTGGTTCCGGTGAATCGTCATTGGTAGACGAACTGGTACGTCGTTTTCTGGTTGATTTCCCGGACAAGACCATTGGACTCATCTCGGTGGATCCGTCCAAACGAAAGACTGGTGGGGCACTGCTTGGAGATCGTATCCGGATGAATGCCATCAACTCGCCCCGCGTGTACATGCGTAGCCTGGCAACACGCCAAAGTAATCTCGCTTTATCGAAACATGTTTCCGAAGCTATTGAAGTATTGAAAGCAGCCGGCTACGATCTTATCGTCCTGGAAACGTCCGGTATCGGACAAAGCGACACGGAAATACTGGACCACAGCGATGTGTCCCTGTATGTAATGACCCCCGAATTCGGTGCTGCTACACAGTTGGAAAAGATAGACATGCTGGATTTTGCCGATTTGGTAGCCATCAACAAATTTGACAAGCGCGGAGCACAAGACGCCCTTCGGGATGTGAAGAAGCAATACGTTCGTAACCATCAGCTTTGGGATACACCCCAGGAAGAACTTCCTGTATTCGGTACTATTGCCAGTCAGTTCAACGATCCCGGTATGAATACCCTCTACAAGAAGGTGATGGATACTCTGGTTGAAAAGGCAGGAGCCGATCTGAAAAGCAGTTATGCGATTACGGATGAGATGTCCGAAAAGATATTTGTCATCCCACCGGCCCGAACGCGCTATCTTTCCGAAATTGCCGAGAACAATAGAGCTTATGATGCCAAAGCCGATACTCAGGTGGCGGTCGCACAAAAACTATACGGAATTCACACCACCCTCGAATCGGTTCTCGATGGAACCGTAGGGCTAGGCCAACACGGATTGGACGAGGCCGATATTGAGAACCTTCGCAATGACGAGAATGGGGAATTTGCCGATTTACTGAAGAAGGAATTCGATCGGGTTAAAATGAATCTGGATCCGTTCCACTGGGAGACGATCCTGGGATGGAAGGACAAAGTGGCTCGCTACAAGGCGCCTGTCTATTCCTTCAAGGTTCGGGATAAGGAGATCAAGATCGATACCCATACCGAATCCTTATCACACACCCAAATACCCAAAGTGTCATTACCCCGCTATGAGGCCTGGGGAGATATACTTCGCTGGACGCTCCAGGAGAATGTTCCGGGAGAATTTCCCTATACGTCCGGATTGTATCCGTTTAAGCGAACCGGTGAGGATCCTACCCGGATGTTTGCGGGAGAAGGCGGCCCCGAGCGCACCAATAGACGTTTCCATTATGTGAGTCTGGGCATGCCTGCGAAGCGGCTTTCTACTGCCTTCGATAGTGTGACGCTCTACGGAAACGACCCGGATTATCGACCTGATATTTATGGAAAGATTGGTAATGCCGGTGTCTCCATTTGTTGTTTGGATGATGCTAAGAAACTATATTCAGGATTCGATCTTAGTGATCCGATGACCTCGGTGAGTATGACGATCAATGGTCCGGCACCCATGCTGTTGGGATTCTTTATGAATGCTGCGATCGATCAGAATTGCGAAAAATACATCAAGGAGAACGGACTTGAGAAAAAGGTAGAGGCGAAGATTGAGAAGATATATGCTGACAAAGGAACAGAACGACCTCAATATCTGGGAGAACTGCCTGAAGGAAATGACGGACTTGGCCTTATGTTGCTGGGTGTGACAGGCGACCAGGTGCTTCCGGCTGAAGTATATGACAAAATCAAAGCTGAAACACTAACCCAGGTTCGTGGTACGGTACAGGCTGATATTTTGAAAGAGGATCAGGCGCAGAATACCTGTATTTTTTCTACGGAATTTGCCCTACGACTCATGGGAGATGTTCAGCAATATTTCATTCAGCAGCAGGTTCGAAACTTTTATTCCGTTTCTATTTCGGGATATCATATTGCTGAAGCCGGTGCCAATCCTATCACTCAGTTGGCCTTCACACTGGCCAATGGATTCACCTATGTGGAGTACTACCTGTCGCGGGATATGGACATCAATAAATTTGGTCCAAACCTGTCCTTTTTCTTCAGCAATGGTATTGATCCCGAATATTCTGTTATTGGTCGTGTAGCACGACGTATCTGGGCCAAGGCGTTGAAAGATAAATACGGTGCCAATCCAAGGGCGCAAATGCTGAAGTATCACATTCAGACTTCAGGAAGATCGCTACACGCTCAGGAGATCGATTTCAACGATATCCGAACCACACTTCAGGCGTTGTATGCAATCTATGACAACTGTAACTCCTTGCATACCAATGCCTACGACGAGGCTATTACAACACCAACCGAGGAAAGCGTGCGCAGGGCAATGGCCATTCAGCTGATCATCAATAAGGAACTGGGACTGGCCAAGAACGAAAACCCGATCCAGGGATCGTTTATTATCGAAGAACTAACCGATCTCGTTGAGGAGGCCGTACTGGCAGAGTTCGATCGCCTTACCGAACGAGGAGGGGTATTGGGAGCCATGGAAACCATGTACCAGCGCAGCAAGATCCAGGAGGAAAGTCTGTATTATGAAACCCTGAAACACACAGGGGAGTTCCCGATCATAGGAGTGAATACTTTCTTGAGTAGTAAAGGTTCACCCACCATACTTCCTGCCGAGGTAATACGCGCCACCGAAGAAGAGAAAGAAGCACAGATTCAAACGCTTGAAAGTCTTCACACTACTCAAAAGGACGTGGCTGAAGCAGCCATAGATAAGGTGAAGCATGCCGCTATCCAAAACGAGAATATGTTTGAGCAACTCATGGAAGCTACCAAGGTATGCTCGCTGGGGCAAATTACATCGGCTCTGTTTGAGGTAGGAGGACAGTACCGCCGGAATATGTAGCCGGACCCTGAGTTTCTTCCGAAAAGAATTCAATATATTTAAGAGTTCATTGCACAGCGATGCTCTTATCTATTGAATATACGGTCACCGCCATTGTCTGCCTCATCTCGGCAGTAGTTATCCAGCGTATTTATGTCAAGGAACGGTCTAAAGGAACCGGTACAAAGGCCATTGAAGGAATCAAATGGTTCGGGTTGGCCATTTTTGCCTGGGGCATCGGTTCCCTGGTCAATTATGTGCTGGTATCCGGATTTCAGTGGAGCCCTACCCATAAGTTCATAATCTACTGGGGAGTGTTCATTTCCCTGGCGAATTCGATGTTCATCGTATTATCACTTCCTTCGATCGAACATCAGGACAGCCGGGGCATTTTGGTGCGCCTGGTCGAACGCTTCACAACCCGGGAATTTATAGGACTGTATTCCGGCGTGTTGGGAATGATCGCCTTCGTGTTTATTGCCAGTTCCTGGAACAATGAAAGCATAAGCAACAACTTTATTTGGTTGATCGACATCCCAATTTCCATTGTGGTGGCGCTTTCACTGCTATATGAGCTCAATCGAGCCTTTAAAGTGAGGAACATGCGGTTTATGTACTTGCCTACGTTCACCCTGTTCCTGCTCATACTCGTTGCTGTTTCTCATCGTATTATTCCGCAGGACCGGGTCATTCAGTATATAGATCAGGAGTTCTGGGCTGTTGCGGGAAGCATCACGGCCATATCGTTTAAATTCCTGTTCATCTTATTGTTCTCCATATTGCTGTACAGTTGGAAGTTCCTGTCTGAAAAAGAACAACAGCAAACTCTGGCAGAATCGCTTTCCGATGAGAATGCGAAACTGAAGCACCGACTGGAACAGACCGAACTGGCCAATGAAAGCCATTTGGATACCATCAAATCGCTGAAGAATGAACTGGATTCGTTGCGGAAGATCAATGAAGTGGTCCTTTCTGACCGTCAAAAGGAAGTCCTGGGCAATCTCGCTTATTTTGGTTCGGATAAGTCGTACAATGAGATCGCGGAAGCCATGCACATTAGTCCCGACGGCTTTCAAACCCACATTCATCAGATAAAGAAGATTCTCAACGTAAGTGGTTCCGGTGGAAAAGAACAGCTTATCGCCTATGCCCGGCAGGAAGGGCTTCTCAAATACGCTACACTCAAAGAGGATGGTTAACCAATGGTTACGTATTCCTCCTGGTTAAATTTCAACAGTACGTAACCTTTTGCCACACTTCGATTTAGGCCAATTTGCGGCCAAATTCGAAAGTTATGCCTGTTTTTATTCAAGACGAGGTCCAATCGACCGATGAGATCATTAATGCCCATTTCGATAATGCCACGGGTTGGTTTGTGGATGCCGTGTTCGCGGAAATTCCGCTTACGGCGAATGTCGGAATACCCTGGGTGCTAATTATTCTAATGGCCGGTGCGGGTTATTTTACCTTCTATTTCCGGTTCATAAACTTCAGGGATTTCTTTACTGCCATTCGGGTAGTGCGCGGAAAGTACGACCACCTGGAAGAGTCCGGTCACGTAGAGGTTTCCGACTCCATAGCTACTACAGATGGGGATGCTCTTAAAACAGCCCGTGTCGAAGGTGAAGGCGAGGTAAGTCATTTTCAGGCGCTCACTGCTGCCGTGTCTGCAACTGTTGGTCTCGGTAACATAGCCGGGGTGGCTATTGCGTTAGCCATTGGAGGTCCGGGTGCCACATTCTGGATGATCCTTGTGGGTTTGCTTGGGATGTCCTCCAAATTCGTGGAATGCACACTCGGGGTTAAATACCGTGAGGTAAACGCAGAAGGCACCATATTCGGTGGGCCCATGTATTATTTGAGTAAGGGTTTGCGCGAAAAGGGGTTTTCACGGCTTGGAAAAATACTGGCAATTGTATTTGCCATTATGTGTGTTGGAGGGTCCTTTGGTGGCGGGAATATGTTCCAGGTGAATCAGGCGTTCAAGCTCTTTGAGCATGTTACCGGTGCAGAGAACAGTTTTATCTACGGAAATGGCTGGGTGTTTGGTCTGGTGATGGCTATTTTCGTCGGAATTGTCATTATAGGAGGGATTAAAAAGATCGCCCAGGTGACTGATAAGGTGGTCCCTGTTATGGTTGTTACGTACATCCTGGCAGTGCTTATCATTTTGGGGATCAACTTTGAATCAATCCCTTCCGCTTTTGGAGCTATTTGGGACGGGGCTTTTAGTCCGGAGGGAGTCGTAGGTGGCTTCGTCGGAGTACTTATTCAAGGGTTTAAGCGGGGTGCGTTCAGTAATGAAGCCGGAGTGGGAAGTGCCTCCATTGCGCATAGTGCCGTTAAAACGAAATATCCTGCCAGTGAAGGTTTGGTGGCATTGTTGGAGCCCTTTATCGATACGGTTCTGGTATGTACGATGACAGCTTTGGCGCTGATCATTACCGGGCAAGTGACGGTAGGAGAGGAGATCAGTTTTGAACAGGGGGTGCTGCTTACCTCGTCAGCATTGGAAAGTGGTATCTCGTGGTTCCCGTACGTGCTCACGGTTGCAGTGGTCCTGTTTGCGTTCTCCTCAATGATCTCCTGGTCGTACTACGGATTTCAGGCGTGGAGTTATCTCTTCGGAAGGGGTCGTCGTACAGAGTATACCTATAAAGTACTCTTCTGCATTTTCACCATTATAGGTGCCGCGGCTACTTTGGGTGCGGTGACCGATTTTAGCGATGCGATGATCTTTGCGATGATGGTGCCGAATATGATCGGACTATTCCTGTTGCGCAAGAAGGTGATTGCAGAGCTAAGACGATACAGGAAGGTAATGCGGGGTTAGATAATTTGAAGATTAACTAATTGATCAATTATCAAATCGAAATCATCTTCAAATCAACCAATCGACTAAAGAGTCATCATCCAGTTTCGCTGTAGTTTCCGAAACTTTTTGAGTTCGTTGCGAAGGAGTTGCAGAAATTCCCGTCCGTTACTGTTGGAACGTTCCAGTCGCTCACAATTTTTGTACAGGCGATTGGTCAGACGTTCCACGGAGGCAGCATGACGATGCTTTTCTTCGGAGAATACCTGGGTTTCCGCTTTTACGATCTCAGGAGCCAGCGACACGGACTGCTGAACGATATCTCCCGTAAAATAGATATACGGATTTTCTTTACCATTGGACTCCAAAGGGGCCAGATCATCAGCCATGTAGCAGGAAATATGGTGCGACAGCCTAAAGATCTCCAATGCCTTTTTATACAGTGGAGATTCCGGCAAATGCGATGGAATATTTGGTAACATGACGACGTAAACAGGTCTTATAGCAATTCACCCAAATTTAGTGACAAATTACGACTCCATTCTATTGATTTTAAGGTAAAATCGTATATTTACTTTAAATATTAAGTATTTAGTTCTGCTAATTATTAATTTTTATGGATTCGCTGAATTGGAAAATCCTGAAGTGCTTGCAGACTAACGCCCGTCAGTCCAATGCACAAATAGGTCGTACCGTGGGCATTAGCTCTCCGGCTGTTGCCGAACGAATCCAGAAAATGGAGGACGCTGGGATCATTACAGGGTATAAGACCCTGGTATCTC
>CAZTLE010000183.1:0-8002 GCA_964614415.1 uncultured Aureitalea sp.
GTATGCGTACCAAGCTTTCCTCCCTTTTGGAAGTACGAATTCTCGGGTATCGTCAAGGTAGCTTCCGAAAGTACTTCCTGCACTTTTTCATAGTATCCTTCCCTGATCTTTTCAACATCTACTCCAATACCTTTTGCGATCATTTCCTCGTCGGACCCGGTAACATGAAAGAGTTCGTCCGTGTAAGTCCAAAGGTCATCTATGGCTTCCTGCATTTTGGCGTGGCTTTCTTCCGTACCATCTCCCAAACGTTTTACCCAGTCCGAAGAGAAGCGCCAATGGTAACTCACTTCTTTCACCCCTTTGGCGGCAATGGCGGCTAGCGTTTCATCGGCAGAAAGTTGAAGCCCTTTCATTAATTCCAGGTGAAAGGTATCGAACAGGAATTGACGTCCCACCACATATCCAAAATGCGTATTAGGTTGTTCTACCAAAAGTACATTCCTGTACTCACGTTCCTGGCGAAGGAAGGCGACATCATCTTCCGTTTTACCTTCACCTGCTAAACGGGCTGCATACTGATAGTAGCTTCGCGTTTGTCCGAAAAGATCCAGTGCGATATTGGTAAGGGCAATATCGGTTTCCAGGCTGGGGCCATGTCCACAAAGTTCTCCCAACCGCTGACCGAGGATCAGCGAGTTATCTGCAATACCCAGAATATATTGATACAAATTTTGATTTTCCATACTTTGTTATTTTCCCTTGGACTGCACTTCGACTGCGCCTGTCTGCCGAAAGGCAGGCTCGGTGTGACAGTCCTGGGGCTAATCCTGACTTCGTCACATGTGTTTTACCTCGTCCGGCAAATTGTAAAAAGTAGGATGACGATACACTTTATCCTGAGCAGGCTCAAACATTTCGCCATTGTTCTCGGGATTGGAAGCGGTGATATGCTTGCTCTCCACCACCCAAATACTTACACCTTCATTACGACGGGTATATACATCCCTGGCGTTTTCCAGCGCCATTTCTGCATCAGCGGCGTGAAGACTTCCAAAGTGCCGGTGCTCCAAACCATTCTTACTTCGTACGAACACTTCCCAAAGGGGCCAGTTTTTTTCCATTATCAATTAGATTTTAGTAGTGAGTATTGAGTAGTGAGATTCTCAATACTATCATCTCAATACCCACTACTGAATTCTCAGTACTACTTTAACTCGCTTTTGCGACTTTCTTTTTAGCTTGCTTTTCGGCATAGCTCATGGCAGCGTCACGAACCCAGGCTCCGCGTTCCCATGCTCCTACCCGGGCAGCCATGCGCTCTTTATTGCAGGGGCCGTGTCCTTTTACGACCTGCCAGAACTCATCCCAGTCAATCTCGCCAAAATCATAATGACCCCGCTCTTCATTCCACTTCAAATCGGGATCAGGAATTGTAATACCCAGGATATCGGCTTGCGGTGCCGTTTGATCTATGAACTGTTGCCTCAACTCGTCATTTGTCTTTCTTTTCAACTTCCACTTCATGGACTGCTCGGTATGTGTAGATTCCGCATCGGTAGGACCAAACATCATAAGGGAAGGCCACCACCATCGGTTCAGGGCATCCTGAGCCATCGCTTTTTGCTCAGGGGTTCCCTGGCAAAGCGTTAGCATGATCTCATATCCCTGGCGCTGATGGAAACTTTCTTCCTTACACACGCGAACCATCGCACGGGCATACGGACCAAAAGAGGTATTACACAGCGGCACCTGATTGATAATTGCAGCTCCATCAACCAACCAGCCAATGGCACCAATATCGGCCCAGGTCACCGTAGGATAGTTAAAAATGGAGGAATACTTAGCCTTTCCGGAGTGTAACTGATCGTACAATTCATCACGCGAAATACCAAGGGTCTCACAGGCGGAGTACAGATAAAGTCCGTGGCCGGCTTCATCCTGCACTTTGGCGAGCAACGCAGCCTTTCTACGAAGCGTGGGAGCCCGTGTAATCCAATTGCCCTCGGGCAACATCCCAACGATTTCCGAATGGGCGTGCTGGGAGATCTGTCGGATATGGGTCTTACGGTATTTCTCCGGCATCCAGTCTTTGGGCTCGATCTTCTCATCTCGTGCAATACGCGCTTCGAAGATAGCTTCCAGGTCTTTTACTTCCTTATCACTCATGGTCTATTTCTTTAAACGTCAAAGTCGACTTTTACTTTTTCACTCGTTGGAACAGACTGACAACTCAATACAAAATCCTGCTCCACTTCTTCTGTTTCCAGGGCATAGTTCACCTTCATTTCCACCGTTCCTTCCACCAACCTGCACTTACAGGTACTGCATACGCCGCCTTTACAAGCAAATGGCAGATCAGCGCCTGCACCCAGTGCGGCATCCAATATGTTATCATACTCATTGGTCATCGTGAAATGAAAGTCCTTCCCACCGTCCACGATGGTAACTTCCACTCCCTCCACTTTCTGCTGTGCAAGGCGTTCGGCCCGTCTCTTGTCTTCTTCTGAAAGACCTGAGACAAACAATTCATAGTGAACACTGTCTTCCGGCATGCCGGCCGCGATCAATTCATCCTTAATGAGAAAGATCATTTCTTCCGGCCCACAAATAAAAGCCTCATCAATGCCAGGAACATACAACAGCTTGCCGAAAATTTCCTGTAGCTTTTCGCTGGTAAATCTTCCGTTCAGCAATTCAATATCCCGGCGTTCTTTGGTTAGGAAATAAAAAATCTCGAACCGCCCAAAATACTGATTACGAAGCTGTTCAATCTCTTCTTTAAAGATAATGGATTTCACGGTGCGGTTCAAGTAGAACAACTTGAAACTGGAATCGGGCTCTTTCTCAAGATGCGCTTTGATCATGGAAAGCACAGGGGTAATCCCGCTACCCGCGGCAAAAGCCACATAGGTCTTTGGGGTTTCCGAGATATCCACTCCAAAAGTACCACTAGGGGCCATCACTTCCAGTACGTCACCGGACTGGAGTTTCGTGTTCACAAAAGTAGAAAACTTTCCTTCCGGGATTTGCTTCACAGCCACCTTCCACTCCGCTGCGAATGGGCTGGAACAAAGGCTGTATGTTCTGCGCACATCTTCGCCATTCAATATGGCTCTCAGGGTGAGATGCTGTCCCTGTCGAAAGGCAAATTCATCATAAAGTTCTTTGGGAACATCAAAGGTAACTACCGCACAATCACTTGTTTCCTTGTGCACGTCCTTTACGGGTATATCGTGGAATTGGGCCATGGTTTTTTCCGAAAAACATACAAAACTAACACTTGTTAGTTAGATTCACAAATAGAAGCGAAAGGCTTTCCGTTAAAACAATACTAAACTATACCCTTAATGAGCACGGCTACCATATCCTTTTTCAGAATATTGACGTCCAGTTTTCCACGTTTTTGGTACCAGATATAGAGGGTTCTGAGGGTGGAAAGTATTGAGAACAGGATCACTTCAGGATGCCGGGGTTGCAGTTCCCCGATGGCTATGCCCTTTTTTATAATGGTTCTGAAATTCTCTTCATAATCCTCACGCATGCGCACAAAATCATGAAAATCGGATCCTTCCAGGTGCATCCAGTCGTTATTGAGCAATGCCAGGGCCTCCGGTTGATTCACCGTGATATCTATATGCAGTTCAATGACCTTTTCGATCTTCTCAAGCGGGGTGCTATCTGCGGCAAATACTTCCTCCATCCCTTGTGTAAACTCTACCGCAAGATCCATTATAAGTGTTGAAAGGATCTCCTGCTTACTGGTAATGTGATTGTAAAGACTGGCCGCCTTGATTCCCATAGCTTCGGCTATGTCACGGACCGAAACGGCCTTGTACCCTTTTTCTTTAAAAAGTAGGGAAGCTACTGTAATGATCTCCTGTTTTCGGGACAAAGTCTTCATCTAGCTGCAAGATAAGTAATTTCAAAATTCGTTTTTGTTGTGGATATCCGTACTTATCGCGCGAAACGATACATTCTATTGGTAAACTTAGTATTTTTGGCAGTCTATGGAAATGCGCATTGAAACGAATGAGTTGCTGGATCGGTTACCACCACATCTGAAGCAATACATCAAACCACAGAACTACGAGCAATACACACCTGTTAATCAGGCTGTGTGGCGCTATGTGATGCGGAAAAATGTAGACTACCTGAGCAAAGTAGCGCATGAGAGTTATGTGGATGGGCTGAGAAGAACAGGGATTTCCATTGAAGAGATCCCTTCCATGTACGGTATGAACCGTATCCTGAAAGAAATAGGATGGGCGGCCGTAGCCGTGGACGGATTCATTCCGCCTAATGCCTTCATGGAGTTTCAGGCGTATAAGGTGTTAGTTATTGCCAGTGACATCCGGCAACTTGAGAACATCGAATATACTCCGGCACCCGACATAATTCATGAGGGTGCGGGCCATTCCCCCATAATTGCCAGTCCGGACTATGCCGAATACCTGCGACGTTTCGGAGAAATTGGAGCTAAGGCAATTTCCAGTGCACACGACATGGACCTGTATGAAGCCGTTCGGGAGCTGTCGATTTTAAAAGAAGCAGAAGGTATTTCGCAAGAGCGCATCGATGCTGCCGAAGAGAAGGTCAATGAACTTCAGAATAAAAAGGTAGATCCCTCCGAAATCTCACTGATCCGAAATCTCCACTGGTGGACCGTAGAATACGGACTCATTGGAACCGTAGAAGATCCAAGAATATATGGAGCGGGGTTACTCTCCTCCATTGGAGAAAGTGAGTGGTGCATGCAGGACGAAGTAAAAAAGATCCCATATTCTATTGACGCGGCCTACCAGGAGTTTGACATCACACAACCGCAGCCACAGCTGTATGTCACACCGGATTTCGCTTACCTGCAGGAAGTTCTGGAAGAGTTTGCCAATACCATGGCCGTTCGGAAAGGAGGCTGGCGAGGACTTAAAAAGCTCATCGGTTCCAAACAGATAGGCACTATCGAATTGAGTACCGGATTACAGATTTCAGGGATCTTTACACGCATGATCCAAAATGAGGACAATGAGGTGGTCTACTTCGAAACGGAGGGTGAGACTGCTCTGTCTTACCGGGAGAAGGAGGTCATTGGACATGGTATTAGCCGCCATCGTAACGGATTCCGTTCACCATTGGGCAAGCTTAAGGGGATTAACCTGTTCATTGAAAATATGGGGCCTCGCGATCTTCAGGCTTATGATTTTTATGACGGCAAGCCTATTTCCTTTGAGTTTGAAAGTGGTATCACCGTGAATGGTTTGAACGTCACCGGAATGCGTAATGTGAAAGGAGAACTGATGCTCATTCAGTTTACCGATTGTACGGTGACGTACAAAGACGAGGTACTTTTCACTCCGGAAATGGGTGACTTTGATATGGTCGTGGGAAAAGAGATCGTTTCAGCCTTTGCCGGAGCTGCCGATTACCTGTCCTTCCCGATTACACAAAAGCCCAGTTCCACCGAAACCATTCGTGTTGAGCTTTCCGAAGAAGACAAAAAACTCAATGATCTTTATCAGGACGTTCGGAGTCTACGGGAAAGTGGTTCGGCCAATTTGCTCACTGAAAAACTGGATGATCTTTTCACAAGGGTTTCGTCGGAGTTTCCCGATGACTGGCTCTTACCGTTGGAGATCTATGAATTGATGACCGGATGTCACCACGGAAGTTCCGATAGCGTTCTGAATCATTTAAATCAGCTAAAAACAGCGCGTCCCGAAGTGGCGCACCTCATCGACAATGGCCTCGACCTGATTACAGTTTAATCGTCTGTAAGTCCTGCTCTTCCTTAATTTCCTGTTCCTGATAGCGCAAGGTCCAACCCATCGAATTGGTAAGAATGTACAGTTTTTGAAGTTCGGAAATGAGACGGTTCTGAGCGTTCGCCATGAGGTCTGAATTCCCAATGGTTGTTCGTAGTGAGTCTTCTATTTGTCGAAGAATCTCATTGTGATCTTCGGCGTCGAACCTATTGATAATCCCGTTTTCAATATCAAAATACTCTATGTTGGGGTCAATGGACAATATGGGTTCCGGGATTTGTGTGATGGTCACCGTTTTATTGTCTTTGTCAATTTCGGTCACGATCTGCTTCAGATCATAGGCCACCGTGGCTTTGGCGTTGGAAATAACCAGGGCTTTCTTTGTTGAATTCACACCGCGCATATACCTTTCTGTGTCTTCAAAAGTATGTACCTGCCCATAGGTACCCTCGGTGACGATTAGCTTCCCCACATTTTGAAGTTGCTTTTCGATGAGATTGGTACTAACGACCAGGGATTCCTTTTCATCTTTCTTGAACTCGCAATATCGAAATCCAAAGACGATGAAGAGTCCAATGACAATTCCAGTGACAATCTTTCGCATACCAGGCAATTTGCTTTATAAATTTAAACAAAAAAGTACAGAGACATCAATTTTTGACATCTCTGTACCATAGTTGAATTTAACGTAGCGCTTCTGTTTATCGCGCCGTTATACTATTTTTAGTCACTTTACCTGTATTGTCCACAACAATCTCAACGATATAGTATTTTTGACATGGTGGGATGGTCGGCTTCATCCAGGCTCTGAAATACGCTTTGTAATATAATCCTTTACTGACGTCGGTATTTGCTCTAAGAACCAGGCCGGGCTGATCGTACCATGCCATTTTAGTGTTGGCTCCATCTTTGTAAAGACCCTTGGCTTTTATAGAGAACCGCTGTATTCCTGTTGCAGTATTCTTGTCGGAAAAACCCGTAGTCGGATGATGATCATAGTCATCGGCTACAAAGGGAGGATGCGTCCCTGCTGCAGGTAAAGGATTCGGAAAACCGGCGGTTTTCTGTCCGGGCTCATAATCACTTCGGTTAGGTTCCTTTCGCCTCCTGCCTCTCCAATCTTGTTTCTTTGTGTTGTCACTTGCCTCCAAACTATAACTTGCTGCGATATCATGCCCTTCATCCAGAACAGCCGTATGAGGCACTATTGTGGCCCTTACTTCAAAGGCAAACCCAAGCCTGTAGGACCTGGAAAGCTTAGTCCCCGTAAGTGGTAACTGTGTTCCAACGGGTGGAAAAGCTCCAAGATCCAGCTCTGGGTTCAAAACGGACTTATTGGTACTTACCACAGACATGGCTGTGCATTTAAGTCTCTCGGGAGTAAAAGTGGGTGTTCCCGTAATCGGATCGTACGTAACAACGTCGTTTACTACGGTTACACCGTCGGTAACCTCAAGTAAGACAGGGTTTTGCACCAGTGAGTCCAGGGGAATCGTCAACCTGGGATCGGCCACTATGGTATCGGTAAGAAACCATCTATAGCTCAAGTCTACGCCCTCAGGATCTGTAGATTGTGAGGCGTCGAGGAAGACCATATTGTTGTTTTGTTCCCCAATTACCTCGACCTGTGCCATCTTATTGATACTGTAATTGACCGAAATAGGTTCCTGTTCTTCATTGAATTCAACAGTAAGCTGAATTTGATTGGTTTCCATGCATTCCGCACAAAGAACAGCTTCAAACATACCGGATCCTTCATTCAAAGGATTGTTCTCGGTGATCAGGTCTTGTTGGCCCAGCTCACTTGTGATCGTTATGTTCTTGATGGACAGTTCCCGACGTACGTCATAGTCGATACTGATCATCTGGTACCCCCAAAGCTCGGTATTTGCTTCCGGATAAATCTCCACCGACATATCGACAGGATCATCTTTTGGTCCGCTATCGCAACCTATTGGTAAAAGGCAAACACATAGTCCGAAGAAAAGAAATTTGACGTTGCTTTTTAGTTGGTGTAAGGTAGTAGTGCATTTCATGATTCAATACTTAGAAGTTAAACAATAGTAATCACGTCATTGCCAGGTTAATATTACCACCAAACAACAAACTTTCAAAGAGTCAATACCCTGAATTTATTACCGGATTTTTCCGGGAGAGAATAAGGTATTGTCCTGATTATCAATAAAAAAGGACGCTGTTTTAATAGCATCCCTTTGACCCAAAAAACTTTGATTAAGATCAAATATTACAGGTCGTACTTCACCACGAACATTAGAATCCGCGGAAGCACAAAGTACTGA
>CAZTLE010000184.1:0-8000 GCA_964614415.1 uncultured Aureitalea sp.
AAAAATCAATAATTATGTCAGACATTGCATCAAGAGTAAAAGCAATTATCGTGGATAAGTTGGGTGTTGATGAAAATGAAGTTGTAAATGAAGCAAGCTTCACGAATGATTTGGGAGCCGATTCCCTTGATACAGTAGAACTTATCATGGAGTTTGAGAAAGAATTCGACATTCAGATTCCAGACGATCAAGCTGAAAACATTGCTACTGTAGGTCAAGCCATTTCATATATAGAGGACAACAAATAATTCTACTTCTCTATGGAGTTAAAGCGAGTTGTTGTTACAGGTCTGGGTGCACTTACCCCTATCGGAAATTCCATCCCTGAGTACTGGGAAGGACTTAAGAACGGGAAAAGCGGTTGTGCCCCTATTACCTATTTTGACACCGAAAAGTTCAAAACAAAATTCGCTTGTGAGATAAAGGATTACAATCCACAAGATCATTTTGACAGGAAAGAAGCTCGAAAACTGGACCGTTTTGCCCAGTACGCGCTTGTCTCCTCCGACGAGGCCATTCGGGATTCCGGATTTAGCCTGGAAGAGGTCGATAAGTTTCGCGTAGGGGTTATTTGGGGTGCCGGTATTGGAGGGCTTCAGACCTTTCAGGATGAGGTAATAAATTTTGCAGGAGGGGATGGAACACCACGTTTCAACCCCTTCTTTATTCCAAAAATGATCGCCGATATTGCTCCCGGTAATATCTCGATCAAGCACGGCTTCATGGGACCTAATTACACGACGGTCTCTGCCTGTGCTTCCTCCGCCAATGCACTTATTGATGCACTCAATTATATACGCCTCGGGCACTGTGATATTGTTGTGACCGGAGGTAGTGAAGCGGCTGTAACACAAGCCGGAATGGGAGGGTTCAATGCCATGCATGCTCTTTCAACCCGTAATGAAAGCCCTGAGACGGCATCCCGCCCGTTTGACGCCACGCGTGACGGATTTGTTTTGGGAGAAGGAGCGGGAGCTTTGATTTTAGAAGAATACGAACACGCTAAAAAGCGTGGTGCGAAAATATATGCCGAAGTTGTGGGTGGCGGAATGTCGAGTGATGCCTACCACATGACGGCACCTCATCCCGATGGGATTGGAGTGGAGCGTGTGATGCTCAATTGTCTGAATGACGCCGGAATGTCACCGGACGAAGTTGATGCCATCAATACACATGGAACTTCTACCCCACTGGGCGATGTGGCAGAGCTTAAAGCGATCTCCAATGTATTTGGAGCACATACCAGGGATATTAATATCAATTCTACCAAGTCGATGACCGGTCACCTTCTGGGTGCTGCCGGCGCGATCGAAGCCATTGCCTCCATTCTCGCAATGGAAAACGGCCTGGTTCCTCCAACGATCAATCACACAACGGTGGATGAGAATATTGATCCGACGCTTAACCTTACCCTTAACAAGGCACAGGAACGAACTATTAATGTTGCAATGAGCAACACCTTCGGGTTTGGCGGTCATAATGCTTGTATACTTTTCAAGAAGCTGGACGCCTAACCGTCTTGCATGACATCGATAAAGAACATATTTGGATCTCGACCTGAGCGGGACGACGAGTTTTATATGAAAGTGAAGAAGATCCTGGGGTTTAACCCCAAGGATATTTCTATTTATGAAGAAGCTTTCACCCATCGTTCCATGAATACTACCAATAGTGATGGTCAACCACAGAACTACGAACGACTTGAATTCCTGGGTGATGCCATGCTTGGTGCTGTGATCGCAGCTCACTTGTTTAAGAAAGTGCCGGGAGGAAACGAAGGCTATCTAACCAAGATGCGTTCTAAAGTGGTTAGCCGTGAGCACCTGAATGAGTTGGGACGGGATCTGGACCTCATCCAATTTGTAAAAACGACCATTCCTACACAGCAATTCGGAGGAAATATTCACGGAAATGTGTTTGAAGCCCTTGTAGGGGCCATTTACCTGGATCGCGGCTATCGCTATTGTGAGAAGTTTATTCACAAGCGTGTCATCAAGCCGTATGTGGATATCGAGAAGCTGGAAGGGAAGATCATTAGCTATAAGAGCCTGTTCATAGAATGGTGTCAAAAGAACAAGAAAATGTTCCGCTTCTTTGTCTATGAAGACACGGGAAATGATGCCTTGAAACACTTCGCAATTCGTTTGGAGCTAGATGGAAAAACCGTGGCAAAAGCACGGGCAACGTCTAAGAAAAAGGCCGAAGAGCGTGCTGCCAAACGAGCCTATTACAAGCTACAGGAAAAAATCGAAGGCGAAATCACAGCTTGAGTTTTTTAATCGAATCCTAAGGTGTATTTTTATGGAAAAATAGACCATGGCGTTTCACAAACTTGTGCTTGATGATGATCTTTCCGAAGATCTTGCCGTCATAGCCATACACTGTAGTGAAGAAGCGTACAAAATGGCCTATTTACTGAATCGGTTTTTACAGCTTCGGCTTGAGAGAAAGCCGGTGGACCTCGACTATTCCAACGAGGGGCTTGAAGTGACCTTTCCTATTTTTGAGTATACCAACGAATTCAAATATTCAACCTACTATCTTGTGGCCAATAAATGCCGGTCGATTTCGGCCCAGCTGCAGAGTTCGGGAGGACTTTTTGATGAGCAGGAAGACGAAAAGGTGGTTTGGACCTATTTGTTGCCCGAATTCAGGAATGTAGATTTCCTTCTGAAGATAGACTGCGACCGGGAAAATGTCCCGCTGCGAGGACTTACAGCCGATATCAATGAAATACAAGAGGTCATCTCTGCCTATCCTCTGGATGCCGATAATATACGATCTAAAACGAACCTAATATTTGACTAATGCCTAACCAAAAACGAACCAAGATTGTTGCTACCCTGGGTCCTGCGACCTCGAGTAAAAAAATCATTAAAGAAATGATGCTCGCCGGGGTAAACGTATTCCGTGTGAACTTTTCGCATGCCAGTTATGACGATGTCAAGGAGCGGATAACCGTGATCAGGGAACTGGGAAAAGAACTGGGAAGCACAACCGCGATTTTGGCCGATTTGCAAGGTCCCAAGCTTCGCGTTGGACTCATGCGCGAAGAAGTTGTTTTAAACCCCGGCGACACCCTTGAGTTTTGCACCGGAGAGGAGTTTGAAGGAACCAGGGACCGGGTGTACATGAACTATGATAACTTTCCCAGGGATGTAAATCCGGGAGAGAAGATATTGCTCGATGACGGAAAACTGATCTTCGAAATAGAGGAGACCAATGGAAAAGACACGGTTCGGGCAAAGGTAATACAGGGAGGCCCGCTTCGCTCAAAGAAAGGGGTTAACCTGCCCAATACCAACATATCGCTGCCGGCCCTCACTCAGAAAGACCGGGAAGATGCGGTCTTTGCGGTTCAGAACGAATTTGACTGGATTGCGCTTTCTTTTGTGCGTCATGCCGATGATTTAAAGGAACTACAGGCGTTGATCGAAGCGCATAGTGAGTATAAGATTCCAATTATAGCCAAGATCGAGAAGCCGGAAGCAGTACAGAATATCGATCGCATTATTGCCTATTGCGACGGTTTGATGGTGGCACGAGGCGATCTGGGAGTAGAGATTCCTGCCCAGGAGGTACCGCTTATTCAGAAGGAATTAGTGCGCGTGGCGAAGCGTGCACGGATCCCTGTGATCATTGCCACCCAAATGATGGAAACAATGATCACCTCGCTTACCCCCACCCGGGCTGAGGTAAATGATGTGGCTAATTCGGTAATGGATGGTGCCGATGCCGTGATGCTCTCAGGAGAAACTTCTGTTGGGAAGTACCCGGTGGAAGTTATCAAAACCATGTCGAACATCTTAAAGAGTGTTGAGAATTCCCCGTTGATTACCGTACCTCAGGAACCACCCCATGTTCGCACCAACCGTTACATTACCAAAGCAGTGTGCTATCACGCTGCTCTTATGGCTAATGAGATAGAGGCCCGTGCTATTTGTACCCTGACCAATAGCGGATATACAGCATTCCAGATATCGGCCTGGAGGCCGGACGCCCACATTTTGGTATTTACTTCCAATCACCGCATTCTCTCCAGACTCAATCTGCTTTGGGGAGTTCGCGCGTTTTACTATGATAAGTATGTGAGTACCGATGAAACGGTCGAGGATGTGAATAAGATCGCTCACGACAGGGGCTTTGTTACCAAAGGAGACTACCTGATCAATCTGGCGGCCATGCCGATAGTTGACAAGGGGATGGTGAATACCTTACGGGTGTCGCATATCAAATAGCTGCCTGACATACAAAATAAAGATCGCCTTCGGCCAGAGGTCAAAGGCGATAATTTGTTCAGCACATACGGCTGAAATAGGAATGGTTAATGCTCGTTGCGTGCAGGTTAAGTAGTGTTTCTTTTGCTCTGATAACGTACTTAAAAACTAACCAATTTCCTGTGGCTAATTCAAATAAGGTTATGTGTCTAACCGAGTTGGATGTTTCTTTTTAGAGGCATCTTGTTCGCAGATACTTACTGTATGTTTCATCCTGATAATTACATAACTAATTTCATGCCAAAAATAGCTGAGGCACAACTATTTATGCAACCGCCATGTAATAAATGGATGGTTTCATTTCATGAACGGTGAATAGTACTGCACAAATGGGAATAATGTTGAGTGTTTATCCTGATCGTTATTGCCTATATTTGGACTGCTTTGTTTTAAAGGTTTAATTACTACACTATGAAATGGGGGAATTTTATTAAGGTCATTTGCTTTTCAGTACTTGCAATAGCTTGTTCAACCGATCCGGAGCCTTCATCACCGGGAGGGAACGGAGATCAGGGAGGAGACACCAACCAGGACGGCAATGGTGGTGATACAGGAGGTGACACTGGTGGGGGAACCGTCCAACTTCCTCGGATTGCCATTGTTGGTGAAGATAAAGATGATCCGTCGAGTTTGTTTTTGATCACCTGGGATGACGAGTACCAAACAAGCTCTATAACCGATATAGCATCAGATCTTAACGCAGTGAATCCTGAAATTTATCCTACTTCAATAGAATCTCCCGGGAGCTTTTATATTCGACAGCAAGGCTCCGCTCAACCTGCTTTTTACAAATATGATATAGATACCGCCATATTTCAGACGTATCCTCAGGACGAATACTTTAATCCGTCCGCAACACCGGTTAACCTATTCAGGCTTGCGAATGAGGATTATATTCATGTATTTTATCTGGACAGCGATAACGGTTTAGAGCAAAGCTATTACCATACGTTTAATGTGAATACTGGGGAATCACGCGAGTTCCCTCTAGATAGTGTTTCCATCAACGGACTCAACGTTCGAATTACAGAGGACTATGCTTTTGTTGTTTTTGAGGACAATTTTAGTGATGACTATGAGCTGCATATTTTTGATGCATCCAATGGTAATCATGCCATCATTCCATTCGACTTTTCAATTTACTATGCCGCAATGCATAATCATCTAACAGATGAGCTGTATTTATTTCTAAATACTACGGGCTGTGTGAGTGATTATGAGATTTTTGATTTGAACACATTTCAGATAACCGGCTCTGCTACACTTCAGCAGGCCATATGTATTCCAAATATTATCAGCCCGGCCAGGTTTTATGGTGACAAAATGCTTTTCCAAAATCTTGCGGCTTCACCTGCAGGCCCTCTAACCAATCCTGCAATCTATGATTTTTCCACGGGAGAGAAGAACACTTTTGACGCACTGGAAATTTTACTTGAGTTAGGAACAATTACCGGATTACAAGCTTTTGATCTTATTGGTCTGGATGCCGATCTGGAGTCTGAAACGATCATTGCAACTTTTGCTTTCAATGAGAATGGAGTAAGCAAAGGAGCAGTGGCTTTTTTGACGTACGATTTGGCATTGAAGCAGACCGTTATAACCGACAATATCCTACCTAAAACAATTCAGTTTAGATAATCTAAAAAGCCGGGCGCATTAAAAAATGAACCCGGCTTCGATGTGATTCCTCGGAATCAGCGCAATGATTATTTGATCACTTCCGTCTTCGAAATTGTGGCGACCCCGTCCACAACAGTTACAACAACATTGCTGTCAAACTTCTCCGATTTGTATACATATTCTATCTTCTGAAGTTCATTGTCGTTTCGGGTCGTTTGCAATTCACTCACCCAAACGCCCTTTTTGAGTTTGCTATCCTGCTCTACCTGGTTTTGCTTTCCTCTGGGCTTTGGAAAGGTAAATTCTCCAGGGATATCGAATAACTTCTGGGCGATGAAAAAAGCTTCATGCCACTCGGCATCCGGAAGGGTAAGGGTCTCTGTATTGCTTGGATTGCTGGCCGTGCCGCCCGTAGTTTCCACATAGGTAACTTCCGGGAACGCGTCCTTTAGATCCAGGGAATAGCCTTTTGGCGTGATATCTCTCTCGGGGGGGAAGTATTTCGAAAGATACCCGTTAAAGGCATATCCCTTTTTATGATTAAACTCAACCTCGTTCATGCCTCCTTTAATACCGGCCACGGTCATCGTGTTGTTGGCTTCCGGCGTAAGAACATGTACTTTGGTACCGTAAGGCATAATGGCGAGTTTTTCGCTCTGTAAGTTGTTGTATTCCCGCAGGCTTAGCCCTGTAGCTGCGATTACATACATAAAGTCCGTTTCTTCGGCGTTTGGAGTTTCCGAATCGGGATTGGCTATGGCCAGATCCATTTCGGTGTCCGTTTGCACTGTTTGGGTCTCAGAATTCTCTGTTGTGGTAACATCGTTCTTGCAGGAAAGAACTAGTGTGGATAGTGCCACTGCGACGATGGAATAAGCTACTGTCTTCATAACGTAAAAGGTTTTAGTTAATAATTAGTTCAAGTAGCTTTATTTCATAAAATCAGAAATCGAATTTGAGTTGCACGTCTATTGATTTGTCAGGTGGTTCCTTCTTGATCTGGCCCTTCTCTTTTTCGGGCTCGTTATTCAAGTTTGATATGGAAATTCCCAACAACCGTACCGACTCTTTCATTTTTTCCTGAAATAACAAATCTTTAACAGTTTCAAGAATAAGGGATTGGCTGGAAATATAGTGGGGTAGTGTTTTGCTCCTTGTTTGTAACGTAAAATCACTGTATTTAATTTTAAGCGTGACCGTTTTTCCTGCAAGTTTACTTTTCGACAGACGCCTTTCAACCTCGGCGGCAATATCTTCGAGGCGATCCATCATGAATACTTCAGAAGAGATATTTTCAGAAAAAGTGCGTTCGGCCGCCAGGGATTTTTGTGTACGGGAAGGCTTAACTGCACTGCTATGCAGTCCTCGAACTACGTGGTAATAATAGGAGCCGCTTTTCCCAAAATGTTCTTCCAGGAACTCCAGCGAACGCTCCTTTAAATCTTTACCTGTGAAAATGCCAAGGCGGTACATTTTCTCTTTGGTCACTTTTCCCACCCCGAAGAATTTTTTGATATCCAGAGCTTCCATGAACTCGATAACCTCTTCCGGAGCTATGGTCTTTTGCCCATTGGGCTTATTGATATCACTGGCCACTTTGGCGATAAACTTATTTACTGAAATACCTGCCGAAGCATTAAGGCCTGTTACTTCTTTGATCCTTTGACGGATCTCGGAGGCGATGAGCGTAGCACTGGGGTGCCCTTTTTTGTTCTCTGTGACGTCCAAATAGGCCTCGTCCAGAGAGAGTGGCTCTACCAGATCGGTATACTCGAAAAATATCTTTCGAATCTTCTTAGAAACCTCCGAATACCTGTCATATCTGGGTTTCACAAAGATGAGTTCATCGCAAAGCTTTCGGGCCAGTACACCACTCATGGCCGATCGAACTCCGAATTTACGCGCTTCATAACTCGCGGCGCTCACAACGCCCCTCGTACCTCCACCACCCACGGCAATGGGCTTGCCTTGAAGCTCGGGATTATCATGCTGCTCTACGGAAGCGTAAAAAGCGTCCATATCCACATGAATGATCTTTCGGATGGGGAAGTCTACCGCCATACCATAAAATTATAATATCTTAGTGAGAACCGGTGCGCGAAG
>CAZTLE010000185.1:0-8000 GCA_964614415.1 uncultured Aureitalea sp.
GTGGGTGCGGACAGAGGTGGCTGACATGGGACTTGAAACCTGGTTGCATCCAAACATAGATGCTAAAAGAAGTGACGAAGTACTGAAGAGTCATATCTATTCTTTCAGCAAAGGAGAAAAGGATAAGGTCATTTTGCCGGGGGATCTGTTGCACTGTGATTTTGGAATTACCTATATAGGGCTCAATACCGACTGCCAGCAACATGCTTATGTGTTGAAGGAAGGCGAGACCGATGTCCCCGAGTTTCTGAAGAGTGCCTTTGCCGATGGAAACCGGGTGCAGGATATCTTTACGGCCAATTTTAAAACAGGCCGCACCGGTAATGAGATTCTGCTGAAATCGCTTTCCGAAGGAAAGGCTGAAGGACTACGTCCATCCATTTACACACATCCGCTGGGCACCTATGGTCACAGCGCAGGCCCTACTATCGGGATGTGGGATTCACAGGGCGGTGTGCCTGGTAATGGCGATTATCCGCTGTATCCCAATACCGTATATGCCATCGAGTTAAATACAACGGTTACCATTCCCGAATGGAGCAAGGATATTAGAATCATGCTCGAAGAAGCCGGCTTCTGGGGTGAGCAGGGCTTCCGTTATGTGAACGGGCGACAGGAGGCGATCAAACCGGTTTCCTGGTAAATCAGAGGCCCTCTGCGCGCTGTCTCTTTTTAAGTCGTAATCCGAACAGCACCCGCGTCAGCTTCATCTTTCGGATGATAAAGTGATACAGACTCCAAATCCCAAGACCACAGATGATCACGAGAACAAGGAACTTCACCAGAATAGGAGCATTCCATTGAGTAACATAATATCCGGAAGCTACAATAATGGTCTGGTGTAAGATATAGAATGGATAGACACCTTCATTGAGATAGGTGAGGTACTTGTTCGAAAAATTCAGGTATCGCATACAATAGCCAATAGCCGTGAGTATGATCATCCAGATGTGAAGCCCGTCCAGAACGCCATAGGCATACAAATAATTATCCTGCTCTTTGGGCAAAGCTACCGGGGTATAGTATTTCCAAAGTAATGCTCCGGCTAATAGCAGGGTGGCAAACAGGAAGTACCGTCGGTATTTTTTGCAGGTTTCCCAAAACGTGGGAACATTTCCGAGGAAAAATCCGAAGAAGTAATAGGTGATAGACGAATTGAATACGAACCAGTCGTCTACCAGGCTTCCCTGTTCCGGCCACTCTACGTAGAATGCAAAATAATAATAGATAAATGGAGCGGATAGGAGTACCAGAACCCATGGGCTTCTGAACAGACGGTTCAATTTTTGTTTCAGCGCGCCTATGGCGCGAACCTTCGAAGTAGCGAAAACCGGAAGGAGTAATATCGTAAATACAAATAGATAGGCCACAAACCACATGTGGCTCCATGTCAACGTACCTTCAGGATACGGTACAAATTCGTAGACCGATGGATAGAATTGCCAATAACTTTCGGTCATTGTCCCTTCCTGGAGCCATTCAAAATACACCTGTATTGGTGTGAGGAAGAACATGGCAAATGCCAACGGGATGAACAAGCGCACGAAACGCTCTCCCATAAATGCCAGCATGGAACGCTTTCGCAAAGAGAAACGCACTCCAACCCCTGCGATGAAAAATATAAGCGGTAGTCGCCATTGATGCAGCCACATAATAACCGTATCGAAGATAGGAGAGGAGGTCTCATTCTTTATTTCCCAGGGAAATTTGGTGAATGGAACCGCACAGTGAAAAATAATAAGCAATAGAAAGGCCAGAACGCGGATCCAATCGATGTAATGGAGCCGCACGTGTTTGGGTGAGGTCATGATTTCGTTTTTTGATTGTACTGAAATAGACGGAAAAAACGAAAAAAAGGTTGCCCGACTAAGCTAAGCCCCCATTTGTTTGGCCCACAGTGCTTTGTTCTTTCTGAAATAGTAGTTGGCAAACATGGCAACCACAAAAATGGCAATACCTATCATTCCAAAGAAAGGAGTCTTAGGAATCCGGGTAAGCACCTCCGAAACAAAAGCCATATACAGGCCAATGACAGACCAATACATGAAATTAAAGTGATAGAATTTCCATTTTCCGGCGGGTTTTTTTCGCCAGATGGGTATCATTCCTCCGGCAAGGGTAATCAGACTTGCTATGGATGCAATGTGAAAAATACCGAACCCACCGAACAATCGATACAACATGAACGAGGTCACAAGAAGAATAAACATGCTGACCACATATCCATATCCCATTTGAACATGACGACGTGTACCCTTTTTCATAAGGAGAACCACAGTTCCGAAAACAAGAGCGAGACAAGAGGCGATAAGATGTATGAGACCTGTAGTGTCTCCAACGAGATTCTGCATACCAACAATTTAGCACGCTAAATATCCTTCAATAGAAGCTATTCTCGAAAACTAACGTACCGGACTGTCGCGACTTAGGTATGAAGTGCGTTTATATACTACTGAATTGTAATTCTGAAAAAGGGGCTATTTCATGCGAATCTTATCCGTTAGACTTTTAAAGCTGACCAGCGTCTCTTCGAAGTTACTTTTAGCTGTACCTGTTATCAAAAGGGACTTACCGCCGTCTACCACGGAGGTTATAAGCATTTGCGTTTCGGAGTTGTTAAGTGTACCGACGATGAGTTCCTCGTAACAAGGTAGTCCGTTTAGTTCTTTTCGGTCCGTTTCGGTTCGGCTTTCCACTTCCAGTCCGCGGCCAACAAGACCGTTTAAATTGGCGACAAACAGGGCCTGAGGAAAAGCCTGGGTCGGGTCGGTTGGGAATTGAGCAATCATGTAAATGTTATCACCCTCATAGCTTTCCTTGCGCTCGCCATTTTCGGCATATATGTACATATTTGAAATTGCATTAGCGAACCGGAAAGTGTTGTTCGAATCGTCCAGTTCAAAAAAGGCAGTCTCAAAGGGGTCGATATCTCTGCCTTTATCATATTCCATGGAAAAAAAGGTCTCACGTATCACATCGACATTCTCGAGTTCGGTGTTCGGAATTATGGCCACTCCCATAGCCGAAAAATCGTTGTCTCCAAAAACCACTTGTAGGCTTTTTGCATCCTCCTGCCCGGAGATCAGGACCATTTTGGCCGGGAAACTATCGATCATAAGTTCTTCAAAATCCAATACTTCAATTCCCCTGGCTTCAAAATTTTCCCTGGTAAAGCTATCGGCATTGGCGTAGTAATCTCCACCGAAGAGGTCAAAAAACTGTATGACCGATTCGCCCTTCTCAAGTCCTATGAATTCTTTAGAGAACTCAAACGAATCAGGTTTTTGCAGATAGATATGAGTTCCCGGAATGACCGCTTTCGCAGCGGCAACTTCCTCATCGGAAATGGCCGCATCCGTGGATGGATTTCTACAGGCGATCAGCGCCAGCATGCATAGGATAAAGATCGATTTAGTGTACATACAGATTTGGGTTTTCTAGTTTTTAATTCCCGGTTGTTTTAGTTCGAATCCCTCTTTGGCCTTTGCGGCATCTACCATATCCTTTACTTCCCGGAGCAGTTGCTTCGCGTCGTATATGATGCCATCCTTAATGGTATACTTAACACCGCCGGCGCGAATTACTTCATTGTCTTCGGTAAGCTTAATGGCACCCGTTCCGTAAAGAACCTTCAGGTTTTGCAGCGGATTTTCTTCAATGAGTACAAAATCGGCATACTTTCCAACCTGAATAGAGCCTATTTTGTCATCCATTCCTAACGCTTCCGCACCGTTAAGGGTAGCAGCGCGTATCACTTCCAGCGGATGAAATCCAGCCTCTCTAAGGAGTTCCAGTTCGCGAACATACGCAAATCCGTAGAGTTGAAAAATAAAACCTGAATCGGATCCGGCAGTTACCCTGCCTCCGCGATTCTTATACTCATTGATAAAGGTCATCCAAAGGCGGTAGTTTTCCCTCCAGTCCACTTCTTCCTCGGTACCCCAGAAGTGCCAGTAGGAGCCATGACTGATCTTGGTTGGCTGGTAAAAGCGCCAGAGCGAGGGAAGGGTATAGTCTTCATGCCATTCGGCCCTACGGGCTCTGTGAAGATCACGACTTGCTTCGTAAATATTGAAGGTTGGGTCCAGTGTAAAGTCCAACTCCAGCAGTTCGTTCATTACATTGTTCCAGTGATCGGAGTAGGGAGGAGCTGCCTGCTTCCACAAACGGCCTGCTTCCCCAAAGCGGTGTTGTTCATTGTTGTAATTGTAGTTCAATGGATAGTGCTGAACTGTGCGATCTGCAAATAAGGCTTCGGGCAGCCCGTACCAGTGTTCCATGGATGTTAATCCCGCCCGGGCTGAGTGCAGCACATTCCAGCGGGCCACGCTTAATTGAGCGTGGTGCATACAGGATCGCAATCCCAGCTTTTTATTTTCGTCCAGGGCTGCTTTCATAATATGCGGCTCGGCTCCGAAGAACTTGATCCCGTCTGCTCCCTTGGCAGCATTGTTGCGCACCCATTCGCGAGCCTGTTCAGTTGTACTTATCGGTGTTTTACTACCCTGTCCAAATCCTGTATAAGCAAAAATACGCGGTGCGACGATCTCGTTCTTAGCGCTTCTTTTTTTCAAATCGAGGGTATAATCAATACCGCGACCCGAAGGCTCCCGGACGCTGGTAATACCATGCGCCATCCAGAGTTTAAACACATAGTCCCAGTCGGCTCCCTGGGCGACACCGCCTATATGTCCGTGCATATCCACAAACCCCGGTAGCAAGTACATGCCTTCGGCATTGAGTTCTTTGCCACCCGGTTTCAATACAGGGCGTCGCTTGGGATCAATGGGAACTCCGGGATATCCTACCGATCGGATATTGGTGATGATGTTGTTCTCAACGACAACGTCGATGGGACCTACGGGAGGAGCACCGTCCCCATTAATGACGGTAACGCCTCTTATAATGAGTTGCGAATAAGGCCCGTCCCCCTGGCTCTGTGCCAATAGGGTTGTACAACAAAACAAACAGATAAGCCAAACAGCCGGAATAGCAAGTGGTGATTTCATACGATGGTGGTTGATTTTGCGATAAAAGATACACAAATAATTTGAGGGCTATCGTCTGTTTAATCGGTAGAGCAGCACCGACGCAAGCAAGCCTACAAGCGCAAATCCAGCCAACATCAAAAAGACATATTTATATCCGGTTTCTCCCGGCCAGGTGACCAATAGTTTGCCCATTATAGGGCCGGCAAAAATATCTGGGGTGTATCCAACAAGCGAAATTAATCCAACTGCCGTTCCTGTTACCGCTATGGGCACTTTACTCTCCTTAAGTGTCGCGAAATACAGTGCTCTGGCACCATAGATACCGGTGGCCGTTAGAAGCACACCCATCACAAAGAAAAAGGTGGTGTCCGCATTGATAATACCTGTAATGTACAGTAACGACCCGGAAATACTCAATATAAAACTCACAATGAGCCAGCCAGTAATTTTACTTCGATCTGCCAAAAAGCCAATAATTACACCAACAATGGGGCGCACGTAGAGCAGCATAGCACCGGTTTTTGCTGAATCAACCTCACTATATCCCATGACTTCTGCCGCGTATCGGGAAAACACTCCTGTTAACTTGTAACCCACATAGGCAGATAAAATGATGATCATAAGCAGCCATACCTGTGGAATCTTTAGTACGGATCTTATCTCTTTCCAGCTTATTTTGTTAACCACGGAATGGCTATCCGTGGTGGAAGTCTTTAAGAAAAACCAAACTAAAATACCCACCAGGACTACAATAGCACTGGTTGTGTAAATCACATAAGAGAAGACTTCCTGTCTTTCTTGAAGGCTAATCTGACTAACGTCCTCGGCCGATGTGAATAGCGCTAAAATTAAAATCCCCAAGGACGCAAAAAGAGCTCCAACCAACCCACGTCCACCATCTAAAATCCCAAAGGCTTTCCCCTGACTGGTATTGCCGCCCCATATACGTGTGGCTTTGATCATGGCTGCCCAAAATAAAAATATAGTGGTAAGTCCCCAGTATCCAAAAAGTACCTTAAGCCAGAAAAAAGAAGGGTAACTAGCCATAAAAACACCACCTACCGCTGTGGCCCAAAGCGATATTGCCATTAGCTTTCTGGGTTCGTGTTTGTCTGCCAAAGGACCACCAAAAAAATAAGCTGCAAAGGCAACGATCCCATAAATTCCTTGAGCTACCCCAATTTGAGCATGATCAATTTCGAAGGCTTCCAGGAATGTGATACCAAAAACACGCACCAATACAAAAGGCAAAATGAAAACAGCCTCTCCGGCCAGTATCAATAAAAGAAGTATGTAAAAAGGCTGTTTAACCCTACTTGTTTCGCTCATATGGACAATTGCATGAGCAAGCTAGGGTTTATCTTTTTAAATTCCAATTATGCGCGTTTCGGCTAACTCTATTTCTGCATTTTGAGGTAATAGTCCACCGAATGCTTACCGGATCCGTAGAGCAGGAAGAACAAACAAAGCAACAGCACCACTGAAGACATGATAAGGTTTTGCGTGTTCATTTCACCGAGGAAGTTGATCAGGACAGCACCTATAAGAATAGGAAGCTGCGCCACCACGGCCCAACGTGTCAACAATCCGAATGCGATTAAGATTCCACCAACAAAGTGCGCCGGAGCCACGTAGTGAACGGCCATCATATCCCCGGCCAGACTTTGCAAGGGCTTGATGAGTTCCACCAGGATTTCCACATTGGACATGAAATTGATCCCCTTGATGAACAGGAATACGCCAAGAGCAATCCGTAACAGATCCAGTGGGTAATAGGTATGGGCGTTGGCCCATTTGTTGAGCGACTTAATAGTTCCCATAGCTGAAAATTTTAGCGTTATTCAGCTATAAGTTACTCATTTTTAATTACATAATGAAATTATGTCTGAATCACCCCCAGGTTAAAAGGCTTCTCAATGGGAGCGTGATTGGCCGCTTCGATACCCATGGAGATCCAGGTTCGGGTATCCATAGGATCGATCACGGCATCCGTCCACAGTCGGGCCGCGGCGTAATAGGGTGAGATCTGATTGTCGTATCGTGATTTGATCTTATCGAACAGCTCTTTTTCAACTTCCGGAGTGATCTCTTTGCCCTCCTTTTTGAGGGAGGCGGTTTCGATCTGAAGCAATACTTTGGCAGCACTGTTACCGCTCATCACGGCGAGTTCAGCACTTGGCCAGGCCACAATGAGCCTGGGATCATAAGCCTTTCCGCACATGGCATAGTTACCGGCCCCGTAGGAATTACCGATGACCACCGTGAACTTCGGGACCACCGAGTTGCTCACCGCATTCACCATTTTAGCGCCGTCTTTAATGATTCCGCCATGCTCGCTTTTACTACCTACCATGAATCCGGTCACGTCCTGCAAAAAGACCAACGGTATCTTTTTCTGATTACAATTCGCAATAAAGCGGGTCGCTTTATCGGCACTGTCACTGTATATCACACCACCAAACTGCATTTCACCTTTTTTGGTTTTTACGAGCTTCCTTTGATTGGCAACAATACCCACAGCCCAACCATCGATGCGCGCGTAACCGGTGAGAATGGTCTTTCCGTAACCCTCTTTGTACTCTTCGAACTCCGAATTATCCACCAGGCGCTTTACCACTTCCCGCATGTCGTACTGGTCCGCCCGCGATTTGGGAAGGAGGCCGTAAATGTCTTCGGGATTCTCCGCGGGCTTTTTACTTTCAATTCGATTATAGCCGGCCTTCTCGTAGTCGCCTATCTTGTTAACAATGTTCTTGATCGTATCGAGGGCGTCCTTATCGTCTTTGGCTTTGTAATCAGTAACTCCGCTTATTTCGCAATGGGTTGTAGCTCCTCCAAGAGTTTCATTATCAATAGTCTCACCTATGGCTGCCTTTACCAAATAACTTCCTGCCAGAAAGATACTTCCGGTTTTATCTACGATGAGAGCTTCATCACTCATAATGGGTAGATAGGCTCCTCCGGCCACACAACTTCCCATAACAGCAGCAATCTGGGTAATGCCCATAC
>CAZTLE010000186.1:0-7973 GCA_964614415.1 uncultured Aureitalea sp.
CGAAGAATTCTCATCGGCCAGGGCTGTTAATTCGCGCTGGGTTTCCTCAGAAAGTGCTGATACCCATACTGCCTCTCCCGAAATCTGCCGTTGCGAGAACAGCGGGATGCCACTTTGATAATTTTTCCATACTTCTTGTTCGTCGGCGCCCAGTGCAGAGATGGAGGCCAATCCGGTAATTGATAGGGGTGTCTGCAAGTTTTTGTAATTTGAAACAAAAATAAAGTTTCCGCGTCTTATCGGGTAACTAAAAACCAAATTAAAATGAGTTACGAGAACGATAAAAGAAGTTGGTTCGCTCGCAACTGGCCCTGGGTGGTTCCTACAGGGGGTTGCCTGGTTATTATCATACTATTGGTTGTCTTTGCCGGCTCCTTATTTGTGGGGGTGACCTCCATCATCAAGAATTCCACACCGTACCAGGAGGCTATTGTTTTGCTCAATGAGAGCGAGGCCGCCAAAGAAGCACTTGGAGAGCCTATTGAGACCTCCGGGATGATGTCCGGAAATATCAATACCAGCGGAAATACGGGAGAGGCAGACCTTTCTATTCCGGTTAAAGGACCTAAAGGCGATGGTGTACTTTACGTAGTTGGTGAACGAAGGGGTGATACCTGGACCTATCAGCGGCTTGAGGTGGTTATTTCTGAAGACAATGAAACCATCAAACTCCTTCCGGCCCTGCCTCCTGACTAGATAAGCGAAATTGCTCCCTCAATAGTGCTGTAAATATGTGCCAGTTGTTCATCGTTCGTAATGAACGGTGGTAAGGTATATAGTGTATTTCCAAGGGGTCTCAGGAAAACTCCCTGATCCATGCAGTAGTTGAATATCCTGTTGCGCATATCGCCGTAACGGGCCATTTCCAGTTTGATATCCACGGCCAAAATAACCCCCATATGGCGTACGGAAGCTACTTTCGGGTGATCCACAATAGTTTGCTTAAATTCACGATGCCGCATACTGATCCGGGCAATATCATTTTGAATTGCTTCTGAAGTCAACAACTCCATCCCAGCTATGGCGCATGCGCAGGCAATAGGGTTGGCACTGTACGTATGTGCATGAAAGAAGCCCTTGGCAATTTCCTCATCCAAAAACGCATCGAATATCTTTTGTGAGCAGGATGTGATCCCCATGGGAACCATTCCGGCGGTAAGTGATTTACTCAAACAAATGATATCCGGAAAGGTGTTGAGATGCAACGAAGCAAAGTGTTTTCCCGTTTTTCCGAAGCCGGTCATTACCTCATCGGCAATTGTAAGCACATCATTTTCACTGCAAATGTTCAGCAAGACCTCAAGATGTTCCGGTTGGTGCATCGTCATTCCGGCGGCACCCTGAACGAGCGGTTCGTAGATAAATGCGGCACATGCATGCTCCTGAATTATACGTAGTAATTGCGCTTGCACCTTTTCAAGATTATCCTCAGAAGGCACGGGGATGCGCTTCACATCTACAAAAACATCTTCAAAGGGTCCGTTGTAGACCGAAAGTCCCGAGGTGCTCATTGCTCCAAAGGTATCTCCATGAAATCCTTCTTCAAGCGCGATGAACGTAGTTCTTTTTTCTCCACGGTTGTGATAGTACTGTAGCGCCATTTTGAGCGCAGCTTCCACCGAAGTAGAGCCGTTGTCGTTGAAAAAGACCTTTTGCTGATTGGAAGGCAACAGCTCCAAAAGCATCTTTGACAGGCGAACGGCCGGCTCATGCGTGAACCCGGAGAATACTACCTGATCCATCGTTTGCATTTGCCGGTGGGCGGCCTCTACGATGTAGTCATTACAATGACCGTACATAGCCGTATACCAGGAGGCGATCCCGTCGATGTATTCTTTTCCTTGCGCATCACACAATACGGCTCCTTTGGCCTTTACCAAGGGAATTGGATCTGCACTTGTTTGATGCTGCGTAAGCGGGTGCCAAATGTATTTGTTGTCGTCCCGTAACAGGTCCATAGTCATTCTTATTTCAGGGCGTCCCTAAGTTTATCAGCATAATAGCTTATCACCCGTGCATCGATATAGGGTTCATCTTCAACGCGTCCCAGCATAGAAAGCCCGGTGCTTTTCAAAATGATACTTTCGGTGGTTGGATGTTCATTGCCGTTAAAAATAATTCCCAGAATATCCAGCTTCCGCTGCTTAAGGGCTTCAATGGTGAGTAAGGTATGATTGATGCTTCCCAGGTAATGTCGCGACACCACCACTACTTTGTCGGTAGGTCTAATAAGGTCGGCAATGGTTTCAGTGTCATTCAGTGGAACTAACAATCCTCCGGCTCCTTCCACTACGAGGTGATTTTTTGTATTGGGCCTTTTAATATCTTTTACTGAAATGGATACTCCATCGATTTCGGCCGCAGCATGCGGACTCATAGGCTCGGTGAGTGCAAAGGCATTATCAAAAAAACGGGTTTTGGAATTGCTCACCCAACGCTTCAGCTTGTGCGTATCGGTATTGTCCAAATCGCCCGCCTGAACGGGTTTCCAATAGTCGGCCTCCAATGCTTCAGTTACTATGGCCGCGACAACCGTCTTTCCGACTTCCGTACCAATTCCGGTTATAAAATAGCTAGTCGAACTCATTCACTTCTTGTCTTCGCAATCCATCTTAAAGCGGCATCTAAGACCTTGTCTTCTTCATTGTTCTCCTCGTTTGAAATCAACTCATCAGGCTCAATACTACCATTATAAACCGTTCCGTTTCTATCCACCATGTATGTTGACGACACCCACATTCTTGCACCGTCCGGAAGATCAAACTCGCCATTACCTGTTGTAAGCCCCCATGTGGGTTCGCCAAAAGAACGGGTCAAAGTATTCCCTACGAAGGAGATTACGACAATTTCACCCGAACTACCGGTGGCCGGCCCAATTAAAACAGCAATTGGTAATTTTTCGGGTATTACATATGGATCTTGTAAAGAGGTTCCCGCCTCCTGTTCCCAGAAATAAGTGCCCTCTTTGTAATACCAATGCTCCTTACCTCCATTCACATCCAATAGCGAACCAATGTCTCCATCATCCAGCAAAGGTCCAAGGCCCGTTATCATAGGTTCCATATTTCCACCATCATTTTGCCGCAAATCAACTATCCATCCTTGCACTCCTTTCGAATACATCTCTTGCAAGCTGACCTGCAGGCTATCGGCAAAGGAAACCATGAGTTCCGGATTACCGGAGTGAAATCCGGGAACATTGATGTACCCTACATCATTTAATTTTCGAACCTCTGCATATTCGATCTGACTTTCGGCATCTGAATTATTTGCCCAACTCCTGACATCTTCCGCAGGCGTATAAAACGAATGGTGATCATAGCTGTTCAAAGTAGCCACAATGAATTCAATTGCAAGACGACAGTCTTCATAATTCTCAGCATTTCCAGCTACCTGCAATGCTTTTTCTTCCAAAGGGCCGGTATCAATCGAATCTCTGACTACAGAGTTTTCCTCAATAATTTTAATGGCCTGGGAAACATAGGAGCGTGCCAGTTCACTTGGCTCTCTACCCTGAAGCGTTTCCAGTTCAATCTCATAGTCGTCAAAATCAGCTGTTCCCCCTCCATATAGTATAGCTCCTAATCTTATTTCAACAGCATCAGGGGGGCAAATGATCTCAATGCTTTGGGTCTCCCACGGAACATCACCTTTAAGCCACTTTTCAGAGTAAACTCCACCCATGTCCTTACTCACAAGGAGTTCGTTCGCCGCATTGTAAGCTGCCACGTTAAGACCTGTACCCCTACCTATTACCTCTTTGGCACGCACTTTGGCCGAAACCTTTAGTAATCTAATATCCTCCCATGCGGTTATCGCAATTGCCTGCTCTACAAAAGTTACGTTGCTCTCTGCAGGACCATATAGTGACAGATATTGGTTATCGCCTTCAACACCGGCATTACAGTATTCATCTTTTCCCCAGGACACCTTCCAATTGCACAGTCCGGTCTTCAAGCTATCGCATGTCGTTTGGAAATCCAGATTCTTTCCGGCAAGTTTGTCATGTTCAGGACTCGAACAACTACAAACAGCAAGGATTAAAAAAAATATGGCAAGTATATTTTTCATAGTATAAATTTAGACATAAGTTCGACAACCTTTTCGATCTCATCCTGTTTGTTGAAACTATGTAAACAGAATCGCAATCGTTCACTTCCCTCTGATACCGTAGGTGAAAGAATAGGTAAAACGTCAAATCCTGCATCTCTTAAATTCCGAGATACTTCCTTAACATTTTCATTCCCTTTGATGAGGCAACAATGAATAGCCGAATCACTCTCGATGAAATAGTCCTTGAGTCCTTTCTCGCGGCATAGTGACTTGAAGTGCGTAATATTGGCCTGCAGTTTACCCTGCTCCTCCTCTGCGGAAGCCAAATACTCGTAGGCCGCGATGATCGTTGCCACCGTATGTGGGGGTAAGGCCGTAGTGTAAATAAAAGGCCTGGCAAAATTGATAAGATACTGCCTTAGTGAATTGTCACACAAAATGGCCGCGCCATGACATCCAATTGCCTTGCCAAAGGTCACCAGGCGCGCAAAGACATCGTGCTCTGCACTTTGATATTGAACCAGCCCGCGTCCCATATATCCGATAACACCTGTGGCATGCGCTTCGTCCACAACAAGCCGGAGGTCGTGCATTTTACAGATGGTGGCGAATGCCTGAAGGTCCGGAGAGTCTCCGTCCATGGAGAACACCGATTCGGTCACGACGTACACCTCGGCGCCATCCCTGGGCTTCATATCGAAAAACATCTCAACTTTCCGCTTCAGATCTTCAGAGTCATTGTGTTTGAACCTGTAGCTTCTTGCGTGGCAGGTGGTTATTCCGTGTCGGATGGATGCGTGAATCAGTTCATCATAAAAAATGAGGTCTCCGCGTTGTGGAACACTACTGAAAAAGCCCATATTGGCATCGTAACCGCTATTGAAAATCAGGGCCGTCTCGCTGTTGTGGAATTCCGCCAAGGGCTTTTCCGCCATTGCATAGAGGTCATGATTTCCGGTAAGCAAGCGGGAACCACCGGCTCCATTAAAAACGAGATTGCATTCCTCGAGAATTTCGGAAGCCCTATGGTATATCTCTTTTGAGCGCCCCAGACCCAGATAATCATTGGAAGAAAAGTCGATGAGATCATTGTCGACAGGAAGCTCCCGTAACGCATCATCTTCTTTGCGCTTTTCTAATTTTTCACGGAGTTTTCCCGGCAATTCACCCATGCGTCAAATTTAGGTATCTTTAAGAAAACCAACACTCATGATCTCGTTTAAAACAGCAACCTCCCAAAACGAGCTTGAACAGATCCTGGCGTTGCAGAAGGCCAACCTGCCAATGGCTGTATCGAAGGAGGAACAGCAAGCAGAGGGATTTGTTACCGTACACCACGATTTCGATATTTTGAAACGAATGAACGAGGCCTGTGCGCACACCCTTGCCAAAGATGGTGAGAAAGTGGTAGGATATGCCTTGAGCATGCATCCTAAGTTCGGAGATGAGATCGAAGTCCTGCGACCCATGTTCAAACAAATCAGGGATCATCTGCCGACAGATGTTTCTTATGTCATTATGGGGCAGATATGTATTGATAAGGCGTACCGAAAACAGGGAATCTTCAGAAAGTTGTACGAGGCCATGAAAGAGCATGTGAATCCCGAATTCGAAGCCATTATCACCGAGGTGGATACGCGCAATGTCCGTTCACTCTATGCGCACCATGCCGTAGGGTTCAGGTTGTTACACCGGTACTATGCGGACGGTCGGGACTGGGAATTGATTATTCTGAAGTAGTCTTACAATTTTGAATTACTGAATACAAATGATGTAGTGTTCTCATAACGCTCCCCGGGATGCAACCAGGGCGATGGAAACGAGGACTCATTCGGAGCATTGGGATAGTTCTGGGCTTCAAAGCAAATGGCCGGGAAGTTTGAATATGTTCCCTTTAGTTCTAATCCGTTAAGCTGTGGTGGAGTATAAATCACAAAGGCAGGTTGGTTCGTTATTATCTTCATCGTAATTCCGCTTTCCGGGGCGTAGAGCAAAGCGTCTTCAATTCGGCGTCCGGAAGACAGGATAAATGTGTCATCCAATCCATCAGCCTCAATGGCTTCAAGACCTGAAAGTTCGCGATAATCAAACCGTGTGCCCCCGGAAGCGTTAATACGACCCGTGGGAACTTTAACATGGTCCTTCTCCAAATACCGGTCACTGGCCACCTTCATAAAATGCCCTTTCACGGATCCCTGTCCGTTCAAATTAAAATAGGCATGATTCGTTATGTTGAGAGGTGTCTGCGCATCCGTTATGGCTTTGTAGGAGATGCAAAGTGTATTCCCGCCTTTGACCTGATACGTGGCCCAAACCTTCACGTTGCCCGGATATCCTTCCTCCATATGCGGACTGGTACAAGATAATGTCACATAGGGATCTTTTCCCTCGTAGAGCGTTTCAATATTCCAAAACTTCTTATCCAGACCTTCCTTTCCGCCGTGCAAATGGGCTCCATCAAATTGATGCAGTTTGTATTCTTCACCATTCACAGAAAACATCCCTCCGGCTATTCTCCCTGCGTAGCGGCCAATAGTGCTACCCAGATAGATCTTCCTGTCCAAATAGGTCCGATCCAAATAGTTGCCTGGCTCAGCCAGGCCAACAACAACATCCACCTGTTTACCATTGTGGTCCGGCACCTTCAATGATGTAAGCGTAGCTCCGTAATTGAGTACCTCCAGTTGCAGCGCTGATCTATCTCCCAGTGTGATCGTTCTGAGCTCTTTCATCGTTTGTCTCCTGTTAGCAAGGGAAAATTACGGAAAACCGGGAAATAAAAAAGCCTCCATTACAGAGGCTCTTCTATGCATTTATCTCAAATCAATTTAATCGGCTAATACGATCACTTTATTGTCGTTCATTTCCACCGTTCCGCTGGTGATCTCCATAGACCACTTACCATCGGCTTCTTTGTTGAACTTATTTTCGAACCCTTCGGCAATCTCCGGATCTCCGTCAAACCTCACTTTACCTTTTCCTAAAAGCGAAACGATAGCGGCGTGGTTATTCAGCATTTGGAATTCTCCATTGACACCTGGAACCGTTACTGAATTCACTTCTCCTGATACGAGGGATGCTTCCGGGGTTACTATTTCTAGATACATAGTATTGAGTATTTAGATTTGAGTAGTGAGATTTACTTTGCCTGATCTCAATACTCATATCTCATATCTAACATCTTATTAAGCTTCAGCCAACATCTTCTCACCGGCTTCTATCGCATCTTCGATGGTCCCTTTCAGGTTGAAGGCTGCTTCCGGCAGGTGATCCAACTCACCGTCCATGATCATGTTGAATCCTTTGATGGTATCCTTAATGTCTACCAATACTCCGGGGATTCCTGTAAACTGCTCGGCTACGTGGAACGGCTGAGAAAGGAATCGTTGTACACGACGTGCACGACCTACGGCCATCTTATCTTCCTCGGAAAGTTCTTCCATACCCAGGATCGCAATAATATCCTGAAGTTCTTTGTATCGCTGTAGTAGCTCCTTTACACGCTGTGCACAGTCGTAGTGCTCATCACCAAGGATATCGGCTGTAAGGATTCGAGAGGTAGAATCAAGCGGATCCACCGCAGGATAAATTCCAAGCTCGGCAATCTTACGAGACAATACGGTAGTTGCATCAAGGTGGGCAAACGTAGTCGCCGGTGCGGGGTCAGTCAAGTCATCCGCAGGTACATATACTGCCTGTACCGAAGTAATGGAACCTTTCTTGGTCGAAGTAATTCGCTCCTGCATGGCTCCCATCTCGGTGGCCAGTGTTGGTTGATATCCTACCGCTGATGGCATACGTCCCAGAAGGGCAGATACCTCAGATCCGGCCTGGGTGAAACGGAAAATGTTATCAACGAAGAACAGTACGTCTTTCCCTTGTCCGTCACCGGCACCATCACGGAAGTACTCTGCGATAGT
>CAZTLE010000187.1:0-7972 GCA_964614415.1 uncultured Aureitalea sp.
ATGAATTCGGGCATATTTTCGGACTTGTAAATATTTTGAATGACGACATCCATGTAAATCACGAAGACGAATTCCACCCGAAACATTGTGTCGTAGAAGAATGTCTGATGTACTTCAATGCTTCGTTCGCTACCCGCAGCGCTGCCAGGGCTATGATGATGCGAAGTACGGTTCCCGTTTTTGATACCGATCTTTGCATCCAGGACTTGCAAGCTAAAGGTGGAAAGTAACCGGTTGTGTAAAATTCCAAATCTTAAATCACAAATTCCAAATAAATTTCAATAGACAATATTCAAGCCCGGAACCTGCAACTTGTAACAATCACAGTAGGCAGTAGCAGTTCGCAGTGCTGGTTCTTGTATCTTGTTTCTTGTCTCAATCCTCAGTGACGACGAATGTCGAATGATGAAAATTTAGAGAATAGAAATAAGAATAGAGAATAAAGACATCCTGTTTTCGTCCTCAACACTCAAACCTGTAACCTGTAACCTGTAACAATATTAGTAGACAGTAGGGGTTCGCAGTCCTGGTTCCTGTATCTTGTTTCTTGTCTCAATCCTCAGTGACGACGAATGTCGAATGATGAAAATTTAGAGAATAGAAATAAGAATAGAGAATAAAGACATCCTGTTTTCGTCCTCAACACTCAAACCTATAACCTTTAACCTGTAACAATATTAGTAAGCAGTAGCAGTTCGCAGTCCTGGTTCCTGTATCTTGTTTCTTATCCCCCATCTCAATACTCAATACTCACTACTCACTACTATAAACCTTTTCGCCGTTAATATAGGTCGCGAGTACTTTTACGTTGGGAATATCGTTCTCCGGAATGGTCATCACATCCTGATCCAGTAGCACAAAATCGGCCACCTTACCCGCTTCAATACTGCCCTTTTCGTTTTCTTCAAAATTGGAATAGGCAGCCCAGATGGTCATCCCCCGCAGTGTCTCTTCGCGTGTGAGCGCTTCCTCAATCCGATATCCTCCCTCCGGATAGTTTTCCAGATCTTTTCTGGCCACAGAGGCATAAAATGTGTGCATAGGATTCACCTTTTCCACCGGAAAATCGGTTCCCAGGGCGACGATACCTGCCTGGTCCAAAAGTGATTTATAGGCATAGGCCCCTTCAATGCGGTGGGGTCCTACGCGGTCCTCGGCCCAATACATGTCACTCGTCGCATGTGTGGATTGCACGGAAGGAATAATATTTTTTGAGAAACAGTCGAAATCCGGCAATGAGACGACCTGAGCGTGTTCCACTTTCCAGCGTCTGTCCGGCTTGTCCGCAAGGACCTTGTCATACACCCGAAGTACCGCAACATTGGCAGAGTCACCAATCGCATGGGTATTCATTTGATATCCGGCAGCCGCAATGCGTTCCGCCAGCGCTTGTAATTGCTCCTCCGTGGTGATCATAGCACCGTAATGTCCCGGCTGATCACTATACGGAGCACGCATAGCGGCCCCACGTGATCCAAGTGCCCCATCGCCGTACACTTTCACGGATCGCACATTCAGTCGATCGGTTTTTACGATTCCTTTGTTCAGAAAGTAATTCAGGTTATCCTCCGAATTACTCACCATCGCATATACCCTGAGATCTATTGCACCGGCCTGTTGCAAACTATCGATTAGTTCAATGACGGCCCTGTTCAATCCGGCGTCGTTCACAGTTGTCAATCCCAGGGAAATACATTTGTCCTGTGCTTCCTTCAGGGCAGTAGCAGCCTGTGCCGTGGTAAGATCGGGCATTGTAGCTCCCACAAGGCGCATAGGAGTATCAATAAGAATTCCCGTGAGTTCTCCATCCTGAACGATTACTTCGCCTCCGTCCATTTTTGTGTCCGGAGTAATGCCGGCCATTTCGAGGGCTTTGGAATTGGTGATCATAGCATGACCGTCAATTCGGGTGAGTGCTACCGGCGTATCGGGAAATAGCTCATCCAGTTCTTTCTTTGTGGGAAACTCCTTGACGTCCCAATCATTCTGGTCCCAGCCCCTTCCGGTGATATAATTCAGGTTCTTTTCTTTTTGAAAGGCCACTACCCTGTCCAGTACTTCCTGATAACTTGTTGTACCTACCAGATCTACATTCTGAAGTGAAACTCCCAGATTATAGAGATGCGCATGGGCATCAATAAGGCCCGGTAGGATGGTTTTCCCCCCGGCGTCCATAACATCCGTAGCGTTATATTTTGCCTCCAATTCCGAAGAGGTTCCCACTTCCACAATAGTACCATCGGTAATGACAAACGCTTCGGCTGTTGAGAACGCTTCGTCCACAGTGTAGACATTCGCATTCTTGACCAATAAGTCTGCCGAAGTCTTTTCAGAAGTACACGACACAAAAAGTACAGAAAAGACTACTAGTGAAAGGGGAAAGAATTTAATCATGATTTTGGCGGTTTTCGGTAAAAATAAGAAAAGGAGACGGTATTCCCTAGGTGGGAAGTGGTGTTGTAGTACCGTTGGTCCACGTTCCGGGAAAGACAGGCTGATACGGTCGTAATTCCTTTCGCAACCAACGTTTGATCTCCTGTTCAGAATAATTCATCACACCCAATTGCAAATACTCTGCCTTGTTGTAGGGATGGGGTAAATCCGGATGTATCCAGCAACCGGCGGCCGATGATACCACCTGATATTCTTTTACCCGCCCATACTCGTAGGGAACCCACATTGACCCCTCGGTGTTAGGTGTGATCAATGCAATGACATGGGTACTGTTTAAGAGCGCAATTTCAATGCGATTCGCAATAAGATGGCTATCGGTCATTTGTTGCAACTTATGATCAAGGACATCCAGGAAAATATCGTAGCCAAGATCCGTTGCTATTTTGGCAACCCGCAGCGCTTCCTTTTCATCGTCCCGACGGTGGGAAACAAACAGGCAGGGATCCATTTTCTTAGGACGGCTTCTGAATAACTCCCGAAAACCCTCTTCCTGGATCATGAGTCCCTGGCGGGAAAAACGGGAAAATTCCCTTGCACCTATGATATCCTTGTGATAGGCGGCTTCGAAATTGTAATCGTTCTCGGTGATCCAACCGGTGAAGTCTTTCCAATTGTATTTCATAGTTGATTCTTAGCACATGAGTTAAGAATCCTCAACTTACGAGAAAATCACGATTCTACAAACCCTACCAGTCAAACTGATAGGTCGCACCGAGCAACGCCTGAATTCCCTGCACCGGAAAGTTTTGCCACTTCTGATAACCGTCATCCAGCAGATTACTTCCTTTTACGAAGAAGTTAAGCCGATCGGTAAAGCGATATCCCAAATGTAGGTTAGCATCTATATAGCTGTCTAACGTGATCTCCTGAGTGGTAGTAGGGCCTACCATATCCGTAAACAATGCCTGCCTTTGACCAACTATGAAGATTGAAGCTCCTCCGAAGAACTTTTCGGCCACAGTGAAGTTTGAAAACACCGAAGCCTTCACATCGGGGAGGTTCCAGGCCTGCGCCTGATCGGTCGTGTCGTAACTGTTGTAACTACCATTCACTCCCAAAGAGAAATTCTCTGATATCTCGACTTTAAGTTCACCGAAAAGTTGAAATACATTTACTTCATCGTATACAACACCGAATGAATTTCCAAGTTCATATCCCTGGGCATCGGAGATCATGCCACGATAAGGGTTCAACACAAACAGCGCTTTGTTCTCTTCCTTTCCGTAGGACGCCCGTACGTTATATCCCACTGAGTTGGACAGTCTTCCTTTAACACCGCCAAAGGCATTAAATACCTGATTGGTGGGTAGGATCATATTGGTAGGCGAAACAAACGGATTTTCTTCCTTAAAATCGTAATAAGTGTTCTGTTGTAAACCTCCTTCAACACCTCCGTAGGCAATAAGTAGCTCATCTACAAGTCGGTAGGAACCGTTAATCACCGGATAAATAAAGAAGTTGGTATCGCTGTTCTCCGAGTCAACGTTGAGATAGGTCGCTACTCCCAGGGATAACGTTAATTCTCTGTCCTCATATTGTATCGCCGGAGCAACCCCGATATTAAAATGACTGTATTTGATCTCCATCACATTGAAGTAATCCCTGGCAAAATTTCCGGAGACGTAGTTGAGGTCTCCTTTAACCGTAACGTCCAGATTATTGACAGGAAATGAGAACTCCGGCACCGCCGTTATATTGACTTCAGAAGAAGAAAAAGAATCACTTAAAAACTGAATCTTGGCAGCGGCTTTCTTAATAAACAAGTCCTCCGGCTCAACGCCACCACCCACATAGAAACTCGTATAATTTTGCTCCGGATCTATTCCGGCGAGAAATCCGGGCGTAGCATCCATATTAAAAATTGGGTTCAGTCCGTACCAATTGAACAACTGGTGTTTCACGCCCACATCGCCCCAAAAGGCAACCTCCTCCTGTCTGCTGGCATAGTTAAGGTCCAGGGAGGTATCGTAAAATTTATTTTCAATAAGCAAATCACTTATCCCGCCCTGAGAGGAGTTGTGACGTAGAAAGACACCAAAATTATCGGTGCGGCTCACTTCAATATTGCTGTAGAGTTCAGCCAATGCCGATGTAAACGTTCCAAAGCCCAGGGTTGCGTAATTCTCAAATAATGTGGGTGGTTTTGACTTCTCCACATCGGCGGCACTTCCCTTGGCCGGGGTAAACGTTGAGGCTACGGGTACCGAAAAAATATTGTACTTAACTCCTTTCTTGGTGGTCGTGATCGAATCGGTAAGTTCGGGGGTTTCTTTCACCTTGAATGCGTCTGAAATGGACGGTGTGTAGGGTTTGACTACATCGATAACTTCGGTGCCCAAATTATCGTCATCCTGTGCAAAGAGCGAAACGTTGACAAATAACATGACAATAGCACTAAGTACCAGAGATTTGCTTGACATACTAAAGAGATTAAGAGAGTTTTTTCCCAAAAGCGGGGCTGTTAATTTTCGTTTGTTTCTACCGAAGCGTTGGTTTTTGCTACGGCGGCTTTAATGGAAGATAGTTCGGTTTGTGCTTCTTCGACTATTTCGGGATAGTCAGCAAAATTTTTAATCACGCTTTCCAGAATATAGGTAGCCTGATAGGCATCTTTCAATTCATAAAAGTTCTTTGCCATGAGTACCAAGCCTTTGGCGCCGTAGTACTTATAGCCGGAATAGTTCTTCGCCAGTTTCTGAATGAGCACATTTGAGCCCTTGTGATCCCCGTCCTTGTGCTTAAAATAGGCATTGTAATAGAGCGCCTCTGCCGCCAATTCCCCTGTGGCGATTTTCGAGACTTCGGCATAGGCATTCCGTGCTTTCGATTCGTTTCCGGTCTCTATGGCTGAACGCGCTATGATAATCTGGGCGTCGCTTTTAATAGCATTGTCCACCTTGGGGTTCTCAAGCACCTTTTCGGCATAATCTACCGCCTCTTCATATTGTTTCAGCTCGTAGCTGGCCTTCATACTATTCGTCTGAGCGAAAACCACATTCTGAGGAAAATCGGCCTCGACTTCCAGACGTTTCAGATACGTCAGGGCATTTCGATAATCCTCTTTGGTCAAATATAGTTCGGCTACCCGGGAAAGCGATTGTTCTGTAAATTCACTGCGCTCCTGGGACACGACATACTCATATCCGGGAATGGCTTTCTCCTTTTCGCCTGCACCGAAGTACAATTGCGAGAGGTAAAAGTTGGCGTGTAAGGCGTGGCGTCCGTTCGGGAATTGTCTCACGTACTCTTCAAAACGCTCTATGGCTACCGAAGCATTGTTCTGCAAATACGGTTGTTCGGCTGCCTGGTAGGTAGCGTCGTCCAATTCGGCATCCTCCACCTCCACAAAATCCAGGGCATTCACCCAATTGGCGTATTCATCGACACGCCCCTGATCTATATAAATAATCTTTGCCGACGACACCGCCTGGAGTGCCTCCGGTCTTGATGGGTAGTCATTGGCTACACGCTTGAACAGCGACAGCGCTTCATTGCTTTTTCCGGTATTATCCAGTATAAGTGCTTTCTTTAGCAGTGCCTGAGCGACAAATGTGCTACCGGGAATCTCAGTAATTAACTGATCGTACGCCCCAATCGCTTCATTGGTCCTATCCTGAGCGAGGTAGGTGTTCCCCAGCTCATATAAAGCGTCGTCGCGGTACACAGACTTCGGATATCCGTTAACTATGTCTTTCAGGCCGTCTATTTTTGACGTAGGCCTGTCCACGAATCCATAACTCAATGCCTTTCGGAACAAGGCGTAATCCAGATCGGCAGTCCCCAGTTCAATCGCCTGATTGTAGTTGTCCATAGCGGGCCAGTACTTGCTGGTTACAAAGTAACTGTCTCCTAACCGCAGATAGGCATCCCGCTTTCGCGCTGCCTCCGCATTCGTTGAGGATACGTAATTTCCGAAGTAAGTGATGGCCTCATCATAATTCTTCATGTTGAAGTAATTATAAGCCAGATTGTAGTTGAAGTTCTTATACTCCTGGGTTTTCTGAGCTTCGGGTAGTTGCCGGAACTGTTTGTATCCAACCAGGGCCTCTCCGAAATTGGACAATTGGAAATCACTTTCGGCCTTCCAGTACACAGCACGTGCCGTATATTCCGGATCCAGAGGTTCTTTTAACGATTTATCGAAATAGGTGATTGCCTCTTGGTAATTTCCTTCTACATAGAGTTCGATACCACGGAAAAATGCCACCAACTGATAGGCCTGTTTGTTTTCGAACGATCTGTTATTTTCCATGAGATCCAGTGCCGCTCCAAAGTTTCTGGAGCTTATGTAGGAGTCGATAAGCAGGTCCTTTAACTCCTCATTATTGGGATCGTCCGGATACCTTTCAATAAAGGATAACAGTACTTCGGGAACACTCTGATAGCTGTTCCCAATCTCATAGCTGAGTTTTGCATAATTGAGCCAGGCGTCCTGCTGAATCTCGGCGCTGAAATCCATTTCCGAAGCATTTTTAAAGGCATTGAGGGCCTCTGGCTTTCGATCCAGACGCAGGTAGGACTCAGCCAGGTGATAGAAGGCATTCTGAGCTACATGGTCGCGTCCATCCACGATCTTGTTGAACTCGTTAATAGCATCTTCATACTGCCCCTGCTTGTAATAGGCATAGCCCAGGAGGTAGTAGTCGGTATTGTTCCACCGTCCTCTTTTTCCTTTGTATTCTTTGAGATACGGAATGGCCTCGGCATACTGTCCTAAGTTGAAATAGCTCTCACCTATAATCTTCGCCAATTCGCTTTTCTCTTTGGGCTCGGAGGTTTCAAAGATTTCCTTACCCATGTCTATGGCCAACTGAAAATTCCCCAGTTTGAAATTCATATCGGCCTGGTAATAGGGTAATCCCTGAGCATAGCGTTCATCACCTTTCACTTCTTCGAATAGTGCTGAAGCGGTTTCATAATCATCTTCCGCATAGGCTATAAAACCCAGGTAGTATTTAGCTTGTGCCCCATATTTCTTCGAGCCCTCAACTTTAGAAAGGTATTTTTTTGCTGCGTTATTGCTTCCTCCCTTAAAGAGGGCATATCCGTTGTTGAAGTAGAATTTTTCCCGCTCTTTTCGCGACAGGCTTTTTTCGGCCACCTTACCATACCATTTTCGTGCTTTGGTGTACTTACCATTTTCGAAATAGTAGTTTCCCACATTGATAAAGGCCTCGTTGCGCTTCACACTGGTAGGATACTCTTCCACGAATTTCTCCATGAGTACATCGCCATTCTCCTGATTGAGTCGAATCGCACATTCTGCCACGTAGTACGCGCAATCGCCTTCCAGCGCCTTGTCGTCCGTTTTGTCTTTAACCCGTGCAAATAAGGTCTGCGCCGCCAAAAACTGGTCGTTTTCATACAGCTCAATTGCCTTGTTGTACTGTGTAAGATCGGTTGTGTAGGCCGCTGTTTGCTGGGAGAAGATGCCCTGATAGCTCAACAGCAGGCCGAACAACAGCATGAGGTTTTTACACATTAGATTTGGTTTTTTGCGTCTATTAATTGATGAATC
>CAZTLE010000188.1:0-7936 GCA_964614415.1 uncultured Aureitalea sp.
GCATGAGTTAAATCAGCCGGGCACCTATCAGGATGTTACGGATACCACCGTAGTAGCGCAGTTTAAAGCTGTTGCGGATACCCTTCCGGATTTCCTGAAAGATGTGGACGGAGACATCCATTTCCTGGCATGGACGACCACACCATGGACACTTCCGTCAAACACAGCACTTACCATAGGACCTAAGATCGACTATGTGTTGGTGAAGTCGTTCAACCAGTATACGTTCGAGCCTATCCATGTGATACTGGCAAAGAATCTGGTAGAAAAGCAGTTTACGAGCAAGTACGAAAAGGCCGAAAGTGCATCTGATCTTGATGCCTACAACGAGGGAGACAAGAAGATTCCGTATGCCATCGTACAGGAATTCAAAGGGAAAGATCTGGTTGAGGCGCGCTATGAGCAATTGTTACCATATACCCTGCCTTTTGATAATCCTGAAAATGCCTTCCGGGTGATCTCCGGGGATTTTGTGACTACCGAAGACGGTACCGGTATCGTGCATACAGCACCTACTTTTGGTGCCGATGATGCCAAAGTAGCTAAAGAAGCCACGCCCGAAGTACCTCCCATGCTCGTTGAAGACGAGAATGGAAACCTGGTGCCCCTGGTAGATCTTCAGGGTCGTTTTCGACCTGAGATGAAGGAACTGGGCGGGAAGTACGTAAAGAACGAATATTATACGGCAGGAGACGCTCCCGAGAAATCGGTGGATGTGGAGCTCGCCATCAAGCTTAAGACCGAAAACAAGGCCTTTAAGGTCGAGAAGTACGTACACAACTATCCGCATTGCTGGCGTACCGATAAACCTATCCTGTATTACCCGTTGGATTCCTGGTTCATCAAGGTGACCGATTTCAGAGATCGGATGTATGAACTGAATTTGGGCATTAACTGGAAGCCCAAGGCAACCGGAGAAGGGCGTTTTGGAAACTGGCTGGCCAGTGCGAATGACTGGAACCTGTCGCGTTCCCGTTATTGGGGTGTGCCGCTACCTATCTGGCGTACGGAGGACGGTTCCGAAGAAAAAGCCATCGGATCGGTGGAAGAACTGAAAGCGGAAATGGCAAAGTCGGTGGCTGCCGGATTCATGGAAAAAGACATATTCTCAGATTTTGTAGTAGGAGATCTTTCCGAAGCCAACTATGCCTCCGTAGACCTGCATAAGAACATTGTAGATGCCATTGTGTTGGTATCAGACAGCGGGCAGCCTATGAAGCGTGAAGCAGACCTCATCGACGTTTGGTTCGACAGTGGTAGTATGCCCTACGCCCAGTGGCACTATCCGTTCGAGAATAAGGAAAAAGTAGAAGAAACCTGGCGCAAAGCCGATTTCATTGCCGAAGGAGTGGATCAAACCCGTGGTTGGTTCTATACGCTTCATGCCATCGGGACCATGATCTTTAATGATGTGGCCTATAAGAATGTGGTGTCCAACGGACTGGTACTGGACAAGAACGGGCAAAAGATGTCCAAGCGTCTTGGAAATGCCGTGGATCCGTTTACCACGCTCGATACCTATGGACCGGATGCGACCCGTTGGTACATGATCAGCAATGCCAACCCATGGGATAACCTGAAATTCGACAGTGAAGGAATTGCCGAGGTGCGCAATAAGTTCTTTGGAACGCTCTACAATACATATAGTTTTTTCAGTTTGTATGCCAACCTGGACGATTTCGATTATAAGGAGGCAGATATTCCGTTGGAGCAGCGTCCGGAGATCGACCGTTGGATACTTTCGGAATTGCACACCCTCATCGCGAAGGTGGATTCCTTTTACAGCGATTACGAGCCTACCAAGGCGGCACGGGTTATTTCTGAATTTGTTCAGGAAAACCTGAGTAACTGGTTTGTACGTTTAAGTCGAAGACGTTACTGGAAAGGCAGTTACGGGGAGGATAAGATATCGGCATACCAAACCCTCTATACCTGTTTGGTGACGGTGGCGCAATTAGGGGCTCCTATTGCTCCGTTCTTTATGGACCGTTTGTACAAGGATCTTACTGCCGGTGTAGTGGGAGAACATGAGGAATCAGTACACCTGAGTAACTTTCCGGTTTCTGACGCGTCCTACATAGACAATGGCCTGGAGCGGAAAATGAAGAAGGCCCAAACAATATCCTCTTTGGTATTGTCGTTACGACAGCGAGAGAAGATCAAAGTACGCCAGCCACTGCAGAAGATCATGATCCCTGTACTGGATGAAGAAGAGCGTAAAGAGATCCTGGCCGTTGCCGATCTGATCACTTCGGAAGTGAACGTAAAAGAGATCGAATTGATCGATGATGGATCAGGCATTTTGGTCAAGCAGATCAAGCCCGATTTCAAGAAACTGGGTCCTCGTTTTGGAAAAGACATGAAACAGGTGGCTGCCGCTGTGAATGCCTTTGGACAGGAGGAAATTTCAGTATTGGAAAAAGAGGGTGAAATTTCCATCACGGTTAACGAAAAAAATACTATTTTGGGCCGCGATGACGTCCTGATTTCATCACAGGATATTGAAGGATGGTTGGTTGCCAATACCGAAGGGCTAACGGTAGCATTGGATGTAACCATAACACCCGAACTTAAGAACGAAGGAATCGCCAGGGAATTGGTGAATCGCATTCAGAATATCCGTAAGGATTCCGGGTTTGAAGTGACGGATCGTGTAGAAATTACCATCAAAGACCATGACAGGCTCAAGTTGGCAGTTGACGAGAACCTGGAATACATAAAAAGAGAAACCTTAACCGAAGTGTTGCAATTTGAAGAGCAATTGAACAGTGGTACGGAAGTAGCGTTTGATGATATTGCAACCCTATTACAAATAAAAAAATACTAACTATGGCACAGGAGGCAAAAACGAGGTTTAGCGATAAGGAACTGGAGGAATTCAGACAGCTAATCCAGGAGAAAATCGAAAAGGCGCAAGAGCAACTGGAACTTATACAGAGTGCCTACAAGAACGATAGCAATAATGGTACGGATGATACATCTCCTACCTTTAAAGCATTTGACGAAGGAAGCGAAGTAATGAGCAAAGAAGCGAATTCTCAGTTGGCTATCCGTCAGGAGAAGTTCATTCGTGACCTAAAGAACGCCCTTATCCGGATCGAGAATAAGACCTACGGGATCTGCCGGGTGACCGGAAAGCTCATCAATAAGGAGCGTCTTAAGTTGGTACCGCATGCTACCTTGAGCATTGAGGCCAAGAACATGCAGAAGTAATCAAACAATAATTTTAAATATAGCCCCGTTCTGCGGGGCTTTTTTATGCTGAAGTATCTCATCATATTCATTGGTTTAGGTTGCCTGCACTCCACGCATGCGCAGAAAGTATTGCAAAAAGAGTGGGACCAGGCAGATGTTACTACCCTGATCATAGATTCCGATGAGGTGTTTACCATTGATATTACAGCCTCCAAAACACAGAAGATCAGAGTGTATACCAGTGTAGAAGGAGAGACCTACGAAAGTGTGGTTTTGCGGGTTGCCGAAAAGGGAAACACCCGGACCATTCGAACGGCCTATTCTCCCTACTTCAACAAAAAGGATGACAAACTCGCAGCCCACAAAGTACTGGCAATAGACATGATCATCGAGGTGCCTGAAGGGATGTCGGTGGAGGTGCGATCGGCTATCGCTTCGGTCAGCGCGTCCGGTGTTTTTAAAGAGCTTAGAGTAGGTCTGGAAGACGGGAATTGTGATATCGCCAATTTTCTGGGAAATGCTGCGTTACATACGCGGCAAGGGGCTATTAATGTGCGGGCCCTTCCAGGGGTACGTGGAACGGCGGTGTCCAAACGGGGAACCGTTGTCAATAATTTACCGGGAGTTGGTGCCTACCGTGTTGTGGCAGAGAGCGTAGACGGTGCAATTAGCCTGCTTCCAACCAAATAATATTGCTATTTTTGCCTGCCCTCCGAAACTTTAGTGAAGGAGGGCACTTATAAAACAGAAGAAGTATATGTCGCTTAAGAAAGCTACCATTTTAATCGTTCTGATCTTATTGATAGATCAAATCTCCAAAATATATATCAAGACCCATTTTGTGCTGCATGAAGAGATCGAGGTATTCGAGTGGTTCCGTATTGTTTTCGTTGAGAACGAAGGGATGGCCTGGGGTGCTAAGATTCCCGGGAGCTATGGAAAATTGATACTCACTACGTTCCGGCTTGTGGCGATAGTAGGTATTGGATACTGGTTGTGGGATGTGATCCGAAAGAACAATCCACGGATACTCATAACGGCAGTGGCTCTTATTTTTGCAGGGGCCTTTGGGAACGTTATTGATTCGGTCTTCTACGGGGTGATTTTCGAGGACAGCGTAAGTCAGGTGGCTACGGCGTTTCCCGAGGGTGGTGGTTACGGCACCTGGTTTCACGGGAAAGTGGTGGATATGTTTCAGTTTCCATTGTTTAAGGGGCAATTTCCCGAGTGGTTTCCCTTTTGGGGAGGGGATCAGTTTATCTTTTTCGAACCTGTGTTCAACGTAGCCGACTCAGCAATTACCATTGGGGTGATTTTGCTTCTGACCTCAATGATCTTCAGTAAGAAATTTTTTCCTAAGAAAGGAGAGGTGGCCCAGGCCTAAGAAGAGGGAACCATAGGTTGCGAAGTAAGCCTTATCGAGAAAGTAGTTCCCCTGTCTAACTCGCTTGATACGTCGATTGTACCGCGCATAGCGTCAACCTGACTCTTAATAATAAATAGCCCTATTCCAACGGCATCCGGATGATCGTGAAAGGTTTCATACATCTGGAAAAGGCGATCTCCATGTGTTTCGAGGTCTATACCCCTTCCGTTGTCTTTTACCATTAGATAACAATGTCCGTCATCGTCGCTATACGTAAAAATGTCTATTACCGGAGTCCGGTCGGGATGCCTGTATTTAATTGAGTTGGTAATGAGATTCAGTAAAATGCTCTCCAAATAGGAGGGGATATAATCGATTTGAGGGACTTCGGAAAAATCCGTATATAATTCATAACTGCCTTCCACACTGGGACACCGGTTTATCTTGAGCTTTACGTTGGATATCAATTCCTCGAAAAGTACCGGTCTGTGTTCTTCTTGCGATTTTGAATGTGCCGAAACCAACTCATTAAGGTGCTCCATGGTTTCGCCAAGATTGGCAGAGATCTGCTTCACGCTCTCGCAGAGTTCCTTTTCCTCCTTAGGACTGTCCAAATCTTCCAACAATTCCATGGAAAGCTGAAGATTACTAATGTCCGAGCGCAATTTGTGCGATATAACATGCGCAAAATTGACCAGTCGTGTATTCTGAGATTCCAGCATCGTTACCGACTGGTTCAAATTGTACTCCCTGATCTTTACGGCAGTAATGTCCCGAAATACGCCCTGGATCCCTACAATAGAACCGTCATCGTCGAAAACAGGTTTGCCTGTGGCTTCAGCCCAAAACTCCTTTTTATCGTAAGTGAGCATTTTTATGGTCGTGGAGAACGATTGCCCTTCCGCACATTCCATGAAGATTCGCGTAGCTTGTTCTTTGTATCCCGGGGCATAAAACTCGAGAGCATTTCGTAAGGAAAGGCGATAATCGTCCGGGGTGCGCAGTATTTTACGCGCTTCCGGATCCAGGAAACTCTTTTTTGCTACAAAATTCACCCACCAGCCACCGGAGGCAGTCAGTCGTGCGATTTCTTTATAGTAGAAATTGTCAAACGGACTACTATCAGAGGTTTTGGGGGCGTTTTGTTCTAAAAAGATCTTTTTTCGCTTTTGTGCTAAAAGCTTCATCTACACAAATTTTGCGTGCCGCAATATAACAAAAAATATGATAGAGTGCGTAATTTCCTACAAATCAATCGTTTGCGTTTTTCGCTCCTTTTTTCAGCGGGAAAAGGTATATATGTTGTTGGGAGTAATGCAATAGTGAAGGGAAATATCGTTTTGTGCTACAGGTAGTAAATTCGCTTCCGGTTCGAAGAAGGAAAGTCCTATAAACAGAGTGTTTTCAGAGCAATTTTCAAGGAATTGATCATAAAATCCGCCACCATATCCTATGCGATTTCCGGATGTGTCGTACGTTAGCAGGGGAACGAAAATGACGTCTAATTGTGCGGCTGGTATTTCGATCCCGGATTCAGGCTCGGGAATGCCATATTTTGACAGTTTTAGCACCGTATTCTCCTGTAACAGGATATGGGTCAGTTTTTTTGGAGAAAAGGACGTTTTGGGAACCACTATGCTCTTATCCCGCCCCTGAAGAATGTGAAGCAGGAATTCGGTGTTCACTTCTTTCTTTTCGGCTATAGAGAGGAAAATGTGGTAGTAGGTATGGTCCCAAATGGGAAGGCCAAGCGCTTGATTGGCTATATCCAGGCTAAGAGAATCGACCTGCTCCACCGACAAAGCCTCCCGTCGTTTTCGGTACTGTTCTCTGATCTCTTCCTTAGTCACTTACGGCGTTGGTTGAAATATGGAAGATGGCATCTCCCTGGTGTACGATGGGAGCGTGATTTATATTAATGATGTAGCCCGCATTAGGCGAAAGCACCTTGAAGCGCATTTGTCCATAGGGATCCGTAATGGTCGCAAGGAACTCATCTTTTTCAACATACTTATTACAATCGATTTTTACGTGAAGCAGTCCGCTTTTCTGAGCACGGATCCAACGGCTTTTTTTAATGAGTACAGTATCTCGTTCAGCGGCCGGGGCTTTAAAATCGCCATTCAGCATCTCAAGATGTCCGAGAAAGCGCATCACTCCGTCGACGCCATCCTTGACGATATATTTGTTACTATCCAACGACTTCCCTCCCTCAAAGAGTAGAATGGGGATCTTCATTTTTTCGCAGGTTTGCCGCAGTGATTTGTCAAGGTTGTTCGAGTATACAGTAAACGGGGCGTTGAAGATGCGTGCCAGCTTGAGCAAGGAATTGCTACCCGGGCGCACGCGAATCTGTGATGCGTTGAATCGGCTGGCGCCTCCCGTATGAAAATCAAGACAATAATCGGCCAGCGGAAGGATCTTGCGCGTAAAATGATACGCAAAACGACTTGCCAGAGAGCCTGATCTTGATCCCGGGAATACGCGATTCAAATCACGACCGTCGGGAAACTGGCGTTCGGCGTTCAAAAATCCGAAAACATTTAGGATGGGGATACAAATAATGCTGCCTTTTTTGGGTACGTTAATTCCCCTTGCGATCACCTGGCGAACGATCTCCACACCATTGATCTCATCACCATGGATGCCGGCGGTCATTAAGATGGTGGGACCGGGTTCGGAGGCGCGTTCTACGATGATAGGAATTTCGACCTTGGTAGACGTATAGAGCTTGGCGATGCTGAAATCGATGGTCTTGCTTTCACCAAGTGCTACTGTTTCTCCCAGTATATTGAGTACATCGGCCATCAGGCGTTCTTCGTTTGTTGTTCTTTCCTGGCCATTTTCTGTTTATGGCGATAAGAAAGGTTGGTTCTGTTAATGTCGACCACAAATTTACGCGTCAGGAATTTACGACCAAGTAATACAGGGAATTTCATTTCCTCCCGGTCGCTTAAAGTAAGATATATGGGGTAGATCTTTCCGAAGAGGGCGATATGTGTTAAGATCCGGTATCGGGCTTCGGTCTGTCCGTTACTACTTCGAATCACCTTTACGTCGTATTCGTCAAATACAATCTCCCGGTTGTGGTATTGTGGGTTCTCCTCATCCCAAAAACGGCATTTCAGATAATTGTCTTCAATGCGGACCTGAGAACAATGCATGGATGATGTAAAGGCGCCTGTATCGATCTTAACTTCCACGTCCTGAAAATCCAGGAGCGGGAAATCGGCCCGGTCTATTCTTCCTATTTTCCGCTTCACTTACCTTCGTTTGTTGCGTTCTATGTAATTGATGATCCGTCGTGAGATATTCTCACCGGTTGTGGTCTCAATACCTTCCAGTCCCGGGGTGGAATTGACTTCCAGGACCAAT
>CAZTLE010000189.1:0-7859 GCA_964614415.1 uncultured Aureitalea sp.
AACATCATAGTTGTCCTCAAAAATTCGTTTGATCTTATCCAGTTCGGCATCTGTCGATTTTTTGGTAATGGTGAATGATACGCTGTTGTCTTCGCCCTTGTCGCTTCGATAGTTTTCAAACTTATTGTTACCAACCCCGTTCGAGTAGCGATAGCTGGACACGGTACTGCGATTCGAATTACTTTGGAACAGGCTGCTGCCTGTGGCTTGTCCCGAGGAGGTAAACAGATTTTGTTTGTTTTCCGGGACCTTTACTGCCACCCGTGATGGAATGGCCTCCAGAAGCGTGTATTCAGCTCCCTCGATAGTAATGATTTGTTCAACCTCTTCTTCGACTTCGAAGTTTTCTTCAGCTGCAGCGGAATCTTTGTCTTTGTCTTCAGTAGTAAAAGAGTTATCCGAATTATAAGTACTCGCTTCTTCGGCCAATGTACCTGTCGGGTTATTTTCTCTTTCGTTGATCCCGACCTCCGTGATCAGTTCTTCGGAACTGTCCATATCTGTAGCTATCTCGTTTTCAACTTCTTTGTAGATAATTTCCTCTTTCACATTAAAGCTCCAAAGGAAGATGGCCAGCAACGGGAGGACCAGAATTAATTTCCACGCATTTCTTTGGTGGGACGTGCTCTTGTTTAGCATAACGATTCGTTTTTTGATGAATGATTGATAAAAATTATTTGTCAGGGCCGGTGTTAACGTGCCCGAAGAGGCCTTTAGCAGGGCTAGCTGATATTCTTTTTTAGATGATACTTGTTGGGCCGTTTGACTGTCGGCGATGAATTCCAGGTTTTCTTCGACTCGTCTCGAATAAAGCCAGGCCACGGGATTGATCCACTGTGCCGCGAGCAGGAAATTAGCCAAAAGAATATCCAGCGAATGCCATTGAGAGGCATGTACGCGCTCGTGCTTAAGGATCATCTCCAACTCCTGGGAATCGTGGTTTTCAGGGTTGTAAACGATGTACTTAAAAAATGAAAATGGAGTAATGTCCTTGGGAACTTGCACGTACTTATAACCATTCTCTCTACGATAGGCAAACTTCCTGAACAGGCTCAGGAGAGAAAAAAGCTGGAACAGGAAACGCGATCCCATAATTACAACACCTACGGCATAGGTAACCCCGGCCACATACCACCAGTTTACTTCAAATCCGGAAGTTTCCTGCGAAATGGCCTCCGCAGGCGTAAAGTACATAGTGCTTGCGGACGTATCCACAAGGGGAGTTGCCGGAACTTCCACAACAATGCTTCGAGTATACTCCAGTAACGGCAATACGATCGCCGCCAGGATACCCAGGGCAAGGTAGTGTCGGTTGGCTGTAAAGAAAGTGTCCTTCCGTAATACGGCTATATACACTAAATAGAAAATAGTGAGGATGCTAGCCGACTTGATGAGATAGATCAATGTTTCCATACTATTTCTTTTTTTCTATGATATCGAGGATCTCCCGGAGTTCCTCGGCACTTATCTTCTCTTCTTTGGCAAAGAAAGAAACCATGTTCTTATAGCTGTTGTTGAAGTACCGTTTCATAGCCAGGTTCATGAACTTATGCGTGTACTCTGTTTTGCTGACCACCGGATAATACTGATGGGTCTTGCCAAAGGCCGTATGAGACACAAAGCCCTTTTCCTCCAGGTTGCGTATCACTGTGGAAACGGTATTGTAATGGTTTCCTTCCGGTAGTTTGGCGACAACTTCTTTTACGAAGGCCTTTTCCAGGTTCCAGAGCACCTGCATGATCTCTTCTTCTTTGTTTGTTAATTTTTCCATGAATTGTTATTCAAGTTTTAAACCGTCTATTTTAATCTGGTCGGCATCGTCCAGGGCTATAAAAATGGTAAGTTTCAAATCTTTTTCAGGGGTTTTGACCATGGCAAACACCTCGTCCTCGTCAATTATAATTCCTTCGACTTCACCTCCCGCCAGTTGTTTCTGAAATTCACCAAAAAGGGTAAAGTGCTCTTCCATAGGAACCATTCCCTGAAAGTCCAACGAGCCGTGTTCTTCAATGAAGGGTTGCCATACTTCCGGATTACCATCCCGAATGGTTTCCACGACATAGATGACATGATCGTCCGGTATCTCTGCATCCGCAGCCATATTTTCGGCATCATTCGGCATGGAAGGCGCGTAGTCATCGACAAGCATGAGACCGGCAAGGCGCCAGGCGACACCTTCGGTATACCTGTTGGCTTTGTTGGACAGCATGATGATCGTTAGATCCTCACTAAGATAGCGGAGAAAATCCGCGAAGAATATTCCGTTACCGCCATTATGAGTGATCAATTGCGTATCCCTTGGAGTAGGGTAGATGGCCCATCCGTAGCCATAGTGAGAGCTGCCTTCTTCGTTCTCGGCTATGTGAGTGCCGTAGTATTTTTCTTTGGCCGCGCCGTTCAACACTTCATTCCCTTTTAAGGCGTTGTGCCAACGATGCATGTCGCCAACGGTTGATAAAATCCCGCCATTCCCTTTAAGGTGCAAATACGGGCCATCGGGACTCCATGGTTTTTCATTGGGCCGGCCCCAGGCAGAATCGCCGTCGTATCCTATGGCAATATTATTAGTGCTCCAATCCGGCTTTGTGTACCCGGTTTCGCGCATTCCGGAAGGGGCAAAGAGGTGCTCGGAAAGAAAGGCTTCATAGGAGACGCCTGATACTTTTTCTATAATAATGGCCAATAAGCTATAGCCAACATTTGAATAGTGGTATTGTTCTCCCGGCGGAGTCAGTAATTTGATTTCAAAGGCCCGGTCTACAAAATCTGATTCGGTGATGGCTTCGTAATCGTCTCCGATGCCTCCCGGAAATCCTGCGGAATGCGTTAGCATATGATGCAAGGTGATACCCTGCTTATCTTCCGGTACATCATTAAAATAATCTGAGATGAGATCATCGACGGATAGCTTGCCCATCATTTCCAGTTTCAGAATTCCGGCAGCCGTGAATTGCTTGGCGATAGAACCGATGTCAAAAACCGTGTTGACCGTATTAGCGACCTCATTGTTCCGGTCACTCATTCCATAAGCACTCTGAAATACTTCTCCTTTGTAATCAACCAGGACACTACCTGAAAATCCCTGCTCTTCTATTGCACCGAGATAGGAGGCTGTTTCTGTAAAAACATCATTTTCCTCCTTCGTTTGGCTGCTCTGTTCTTTGCAGGCAAGTACCAAAAACAGTACTAAAAGTGTGTAAGCGGCTTTCTTCATTATCTATTGATTAGCAATCCAAATATTATACATATCGAACCTCTCGAAGCAAACATATAACGAAAAAAACAGTTTCACAACTATTTTTATAGTTATTTAACTATTTTTTTAGTTTTATACAAAATGACTGTTGATTTTCAGGCAAATATACTCGGTCAAAATCGCAAAACTTTATAGTATCTTCGCAGCGTAAATTTCTTCTATGAGTATCCTGTTTATTCTGCTGGGTTTTACCTTACTTGTAGTAGGGGGTGAGTTCCTGGTACGCTCTTCGGTAGCGCTCTCTTTCAAACTGAAGCTTTCCAAAATGGTTATAGGCCTTACGGTGGTTTCGTTTGCTACATCGGCACCGGAGTTGCTCGTGAGTTTACAGGCAGCCATGAAAGGGGCATCCGATATAGCCCTTGGGAATGTCATGGGATCCAACATAGCCAATATAGGGCTGGTCCTGGGTATCACAGCAGTGATCGCTCCATTGGCGATCGACAAGGATTTCTACAAGTTCAACTGGCCGGTGATGATGATGTTGTCCGTAGTCCTCTATTTCTTGTTAAAGAGCGGCATGGAAATGGATCGCCTTGAAGGCCTTGGACTCTTCATAGTGTTGTGTATTTATTTGTGGCTTTTGATCCGCCGCTCCCGCAAGGCTCAGAAAGCCGCAGACGATGAGGCGGTGAACGATGCCTTGTCGAAGACTTCCTATTTTAAGATCGTAGTATGGCTTTTAATTGGTGGTGTGGCACTGTGGGGCGGTAGTAAACTTCTTGTGATGGGTGCCGTAGATCTTGCGGAGTCCATGGGAGTAAGTCAGCGTGTCATTGCGGTCACCATGGTAGCTGTTGGGACTAGCGTTCCGGAGTTGGCAGCTTCAATTATCGCAGCTCTTCGGCGTGAAAAAGCTATTTCCCTGGGGAACCTGATCGGTTCTAATATATTCAACATCGCCTCTGTATTGGGACTTACGGCAATTATTCAGCCGATTCCCGTGAAAAGTGATCAACTGCTTTCAAGTGATATTTTTTGGATGTTGGGCTTTGCCGCTATTCTTATTCCACTGGCTTTCCTTCCCCGAAAATTTTCCATTGGCCGTACCAAGGGATTGCTTATAGTAATCGCCTATGCCGTTTTCGTGAGTCTCGCCTTCGCAAGCTAAGTTCGATTAACTGGCCATCTTTCGCAGTTCGGAAATTCGTTGCCTAAGCTCCTTCTCGCTTTCGCAAAGAACGATCAAAACGTCATCGTGATCTACGGGACGCTTTACTTCTCCTTCGGAAATCGGGTTTACGATAAGATCGTGGTCCAATCCGTCTTCCCTTAGGAGTCGGGAGATTTCCGTATCGTCAATGATCTGTCGATTCTGATCGTCGTGATATACCACTTTTATACCTACTAATTGTACATATACTTTGCGAAGCAACAGGTTGAGTTCGTCGTAGGTTTTATGAACGAACAATTTGTTCTGTTCGTCCTTCAAAGGAATTGTATAGAACTCGTTACTGCTGTCATAGGTAAGCAACTGATCCAGCAATCTGGACAATCCGTGGTTCCTAATGGATTGGGTAACTATATTTCGGCTGTAGTGGGAGGTACAGATAACTTCGTTGACATCAGCCGCCAGCAGGTCGGATTTGTATTTTTCGTGATTGATCTCGGCAATGATATAGATCGCGTCAATGTATTGGTTCACTGAATATCGCTTGAATTTACCCCGGGATTCCGATGCTGCGTTCATCTCAAGTGACTTTGAGCGGCAATACCGGGAGATCGATAACGCCCGGAGCAAGGTTTTCTCGTCCGAAGATTCATCGCTGTTTTCCGCAAAGAGCACAACCGTTTTGGCATCCTGAACATTAGACGCTCCCAGGGCGCCTTCCTCGCGGGCATCTCCCTTTATGAACTCTAATTTTCGCGTACTGTGATAATGGGAGATCTCCGGATGCTCATTCAGAATGACTTCAGGATTACTAATAATTACAACGATCTTGTCTTGTTTCGGACTTTCGGATGATTCAAAATAATTGATCACAAAATCTTTGGAAGAAGAATTCCAACCGGATAGAACCACATGGTTCTTAATGTCTAGTTTTTTCATTCCTTTCTTTCTTTTTTTATAGGCCAGGGCCTTGAGATATCCAACTACAATAATGCAAAATCCTCCCAGCCAGGTGGTATAGAAGGATACCGAGAACATGAGTTTGCCCAGGGTAGAAAAGGGGATAATTCCATTGCTGTCGCCAACCATGTTACTCACGAAGACCCAAAGGTGCAGATCCCCGCCCGACATATTAAGGATCGGACTCTTTATTTGAATTTTATCATACAGATCCTGTTCAGCCCAGATCATGACCTGTATACAGAATATATAAAGCCCAACAAGAAGCAACACTCCGATTACCACATGATTGTGTCGCAACCAGTAGGTACGAAGCATCTTAAGCTCCGGAATTTTCCTTCTCAAAAAGAAAAGGACGAGTGCAATTGCAAGGATTAGGAAGCCCGCTATCCTGAAGAATCCCATTCCACTTCGCATGTTTGCCTTTCCTTTTAAGGAAGGAGTAAGGGGAAGGCCGTCCAGGAACCTGTGATGGGAAGGTTGCGAGAACGAATCAATGGTCGTGTTGATCTTTGATCCTATAAAAGAGGTATCCTTTTCGAAGCTCTCAATGATCAGCTCACTTAATCTTACATTATATTCATTTTCGAATTCGGAAATCTTATCGGACAATCCGACCAAAAAGGTATAGGTGCCAATTGTATAGTGTCCCGGGGCCACCTCGACTTTGGACGTATGCATGATCCGTGAGGTTATGAGATCCACTTCCTCTTCCGTGAAATAAAAAGACCCTGTGCCTTCCGCCTCCAGTTCTTCGAGTTCCAGGGAGAAGGTAACCAGCACATCTACTTTACCCTCATCGAAATCGGAAATGAGTTTTCTGTAGTTTTCAAATTTGAATACCACATCATCCATTGGGATTCTAAGCAGCTGTGCGATGTTCTGAAACAAACGGTATGAATAGCTCTCGTCACTGGTGAATCCAATGGTGTCTATTTCCTTTTGCTCGATTTGCCTTATGAGCCCTGCCATACTTTCATCGCTCTCGGACTTTTTATGGTATAGAAGCAACTGTTCCTGAAACAGAGGCATGACCACCTCAATGTTCTTAACACCTTCTATTTGGGAGTACATATTGTCCAGCAAGATATTTCGCTGTACCAGGGCCAGGTCCGAAAAGTGATTTTTCAGGTTTGCCAGGTTTTCGTTCGAGCCGTTACTTGGAATATTAGAGAATCGTGTGCCTTCAATCGAATCGATCGCCTCATTGACATACTGAGAAATGAGTCTGCCGGTTTTGTAATAATTACCGCCAACACTCCCGGAGGATATAATAAAACGATCTTCCTGGGACTGCACCAGACAGGCAAAAAAGAACAGCAGATAAACAATCTTGTTCATTCTGAATCAATTAGAACCATTGGGGAGCAAAATGCGCCAGGAAAGAGCGGGGAAGCTTAAAACACTCTCAAGATACTAAAAGTTTGGTAGAACCGCCGTTAACGCGATGCGCGTAGCACATGGGGTGTTGTTTTTAAAACGGCTTGTTTTTATATTGTTGGGCTCAAAATAGGGGGTGTGTTGATAAAAATGTAATTTTTTTAATAAGTAGCGCATAAAAATTAGGGGGTATTTATAAAATAGGTCTATTTTTGCGCTGTTCAATTCAGTATAACAATTTTAAAGTACTATTTAAATGTCAACCATTCGTTTTGATGCAATTGCAGAGACCTTTAGCCGGAAGCCCATAAGCGTGGACGAACCGGAAAGACGTTCCTCCATTTTCGGTGAAAATGTGTTTAACGATAACGCCATGCGTCAGTATCTCACCAAAGAGTCATACAAGAGTGTATTAGACGCCGTTGAGAACGGATCGAAGATCGATCGCAACATGGCAGATCAAATTTCCACGGGAATGAAAGAGTGGGCTATCTCCAAAGGAGCAACTCACTATACGCACTGGTTTCAACCTTTAACCGGCTCTACGGCCGAGAAGCACGACGCCTTTTTTGAAACTACCGGTAACGGTCATACTATTGAGAAATTCGGAGGAGGACAATTGGTACAACAGGAACCGGACGCTTCGAGTTTCCCGAACGGTGGAATCCGAAACACTTTTGAAGCACGTGGATACACGGCCTGGGATCCTACGTCTCCGGCGTTTATTTACGGAACGACCTTGTGTATTCCAACTGTGTTTGTGGCGTACACCGGAGAAGCACTGGATAACAAAACCCCGCTTTTGCGTTCCTTGCAGGTAGTAGATCAGGCTGCAACTGCGGTAGCAAAGTATTTTGATCGCAACGTAACCAAAGTGAATGCAACTTTGGGTTGGGAGCAAGAGTATTTCTTAATTGACAAGGCATTGGCTTCTTCACGTCCTGATATTATGCTGGCCGGAAGAACACTGCTGGGACATGCTTCAGCCAAGGGTCAGCAGCTGGATGATCACTACTTTGGTTCTATTCCAACGCGCGTACTAAACTTCATGCGCGACCTGGAGACCGAATGTATGTATTTGGGTGTACCCGTGAAAACCCGACACAATGAGGTAGCTCCGAATCAGTTTGAGCTGGCTCCTATTTTTGAGGA
>CAZTLE010000190.1:0-7849 GCA_964614415.1 uncultured Aureitalea sp.
GTATATTGTAAAGCATGGCCCGGTGGTGTTACTGCAAATATCATCCGGAAAAGTTAACCAATCCTGAAGTATTGTAAATGTGTTTGGATTTGAGGTAAAATCCGTAATGGACGATTCGCTTAACGCATTAAAAGCTATTGGCACGTCTATCTTATATTCAGATGGATTATTATTATCTTCCTTTACCGTTATTCTTGGATAAAACCCATAATCTGAAGTTACATACGAAGTATTATCAATTATCACCTCGGTTAAATACCAGGTTCTTAAAAGTTCTGCTTCCTGAGCCTGAGCCAAGGAACCGAAAATCAAAAAACAAGTAATAACAAATAACTTCTTCATGCTATACATAGTTACTTAAGATAGTTATATTTTTTAAAATGGCTTTTTTAGGTTTTGAAAAATACTGGTAATCAATCAGTTAAAAATTTTGTACTTTCATTTATGAAAAACCAATAAAACCGAACAATGATGAAGTCAGACAGATTTTTGGTCATGGCAGTAATGCTGTTACTTTGTTTTTCATGCCAAAAAGCAGATGCTCCGGAGGAGGAGATAGACGCTTTAACAGCCACCGAGCTCAATATACTTGGTAATTGGACGGGAACCAATGTTGATTATCTGAAACGGTTTAGTACGCCATGCGCACCTCACGGATGTTGGGATTATACTGTGGAAGGCGTTACGATTGCCCATGATTTTGATCTTAATTTCCTGGAATCCGGTGACCTCCAATCCAATGGCACCTACGACATGGACTTCCACTTTTCCGGGAATGATGTAGAAGATCCGTATGACTGGACGGAAACAGGTCTCAGGTTTCTGGAAAATGGGAGTTGGGATATAGTAGGAGAGGAACTATTCGTAGTTACGGGTCAGGACACCGTGGTAGCCATTATTGAAGAATTAACAGATAATACACTCCGGCTTTCGTTAAACAGGCTTATATGGAATATTAATACTGCTGAAACCAGAACTACTTTTAAGACAGAAGCCACGTTTACCCGTTAGGAAATTTACAGAAGAAAAGGACTTTCCTGTCCTCAAAGCCCTTAATCTATCGACCCGATTCCCTTAGGCTAGCTTTCTGAAATATAGCAAACTAAGGTCCATTAAAACCGTACTGTAATACGCCCTTTAATATAGAACGGTGATCCGGGTGTGAAGTGAATTTCCTCTACGGGGTTGGGTTCATTGAACAACCGACTCTCTGTAGCAAATTGAGTCTCGTTCCATTCCGTATTAAAAATGTTTTCTGCGATTAAACTCACCGTCCAATTGCTAAGTTGATAATTAAGATTGGCATCGGTCACAAAATAGCCCTCGGCCACGATTGAATTGTCCTCATTGGCTGGCCGGTCATCGATATACCGATAATTGATTCCCCCGGAGAGACCTTTATTACCTTCAAACACAAGGCCGCCAACCGATGTAAATTTGGGAGCCAGAGGGATATAGTCTGCTCCATTAGGGGCGTCAGTGCTTCTGGCATGGGTATAATTAGCATCGGCATATAAGTACAGCCGGTCTGTTGCCTGATAACGTCCTCCCAGTTCAATTCCCAACCGCCGGGTCCTCCCACTGGGCTCTACAATTCCCGCATCACCAACGTAGACAAACTCTTGCTCCAAAAACAGAGACCATAGCGTGGCATTGAGAACCAATCGATCCGTAGGCTTCAAGATAGTGCCCAGATCGAGTCCGTAGGCTGCCGGAAGTATCTCCTGTCCGTTGTTGGCGGTTACAACTCTGGCGTCATTGGAATGAAAACCAACGCCGGCCTTAAGAAAGATCTGTGTTCCTGGCGAAGGGCTGTAAATTGTATTGAACTTGGGACTAAAGGCAACCTTCTCCTCACTGCGATTGTTGTAAGTCTCACTCAACTTATTTACATAGCCGAATTTGAAGTAGTCAAGTCGCAATGCCGGATTGAAGCTAAAATCTCCTGATTTGAAACTCGCATTTAGGAAACCATAGGCGTTCACCTGGTCGACTTCTCCGAAAGCCAAACGTTCAAGTATAGTTTGACGGTTCAAAGTCCGGGATAACTGATTATCGTTCACATCATCGTAACGAAAACCAATACCTGCATCATAACTAAAGTCAAGCTGCCCCAGGGAGATATCGTCATTTTTGAATACGGTATTAGCACCTATTAGTAGTCGTTCCTCAAGCTGACGAATTTGGTCACCGTTTTCAGGATCTTCCAGGAAGAAGGTGAAGTTGGAAAAGAGATCAAAATCATATTGTGATAGATAGGCTGATGTTTTCAACGTTCGTCCCTCACCGAACCACTTATTATGGGTCACAGCCACATTGGTGCGGCCGGTCTGTCCTCCTTCGGTATCATCAATGGCCCCAAAGCGACCAATGATCCCCTGATCCACAGCGCGTTGCGGTATTTGTCCGGACGCATCCCATTTACTTTGAAAATGAGAAGCAGTGATTGATAGCTCTTGATTGCCAGGCATGTTGAAAAGGTACCGCCCCATTAGGTTGAATCGATTGAAATTTTGAGGTGAATCGAATGGGCCATCCGTTAAGTAAAGTTCGGAGGCTATATAGGCCGAACTGTTCTCGTTGTCCAGCAAATTGAACATCCCAACGAAACGCCGTGTGCCGAACTGACCCACTTCTGCCGAAATCAGATTATCGTCAATCTGCTTTTTGAGTCTCAGATCAACAAATCCGGCCGTGTTAAAATCTCCTTGATTGGCATAATACGGGCCTTTACCAAAATTGATGTTCTTCAAGGTTTCCGGGATCACAAAATGGAGATCTGCATAGCCCTGACCATGGGCATGCGACACCATGTTCACCGGCATGCCGTCAACACTGATGGCTACATCGGTACCATGGTCTACATCGAAACCACGCAAGAAGATTTGCTCGGCTTTACCGCCGCCGGCATGTTGCCCAATAAACAGGCCCGGGACTTTTCGCAGGATCTCCTGGGATGATTTTACCGGGTTGACCAGAACATCGGCTTCAACAATTTTACTTAATGCATTCACTTTGGAGACCAGTACTATTTGATCCAGTGATATCGAGGCTTGTTGCAGCGCTACTGTGACCGGAGTTTCCAAACTCCTGGCTGAGATCACCAGGGTATGGGTGGTATGTCCCAGGAGCGAAAACCAGACCGTATCATTGATGCTGGTTTGAAAGAGTGTAAAACTGCCATTGCCGTCGGTATGACTGTGCTCTCCGTTGGTCTTATTGAATACGCCTACATCTTCCAATGGAATACCATCTGCGTCGATAACGGTTCCCTTCAGGGTTTGTGAATATGTGTTGTATAAGGCTAAAAAGGCCAAAATGCGAACAAAATATCTCATTATTTTTTGTCTAATTGATGTTCTGAAAACAGGAAAATTTGATTTGCGATTACTTAATTCTCCTTTACATGTACGTAGATTCTCGAGGTGTGGTTTTAGCTTCTTTGAGGAATAATAGCGGTAAATGAATCTTGATTTGTGAGACTGATATATACGGCTGCCCGGGAGCAAGGCACTTTTTCAATCACTATCGAAAGTGTTAAGGCTCGATTGTGGTTCGAACCCATGTGAGGTATAATCTTGTTTAATTTGCTGAATTGTTGCGGGCTACGGACCTATATAGTGGATACAAAAAAAGCCTTAACGACAAGGCAGTTTTATTAGGGATATCAGAACTCCAACTCGAGGACATTGCAAAAATTAAGCGCCTGTCAAAATACCAAACTAAACACAGTTCCTTCGCCTTCAATACTTTTTACCAGTATCCTTCCTTTATGAAGCATCATGATCTGCTTGCAGAGACTTAGACCAATTCCGCTGCCTGTAGCTTTACTGGTGAAGAATGGTACAAAGATGTTTTCCAGAATATCTTGAGGAATACCGGAACCGTTATCGTAGACTTTTATAACGACACCTCTGTTCGTATTCTGGGACGCTAATACTTTAATTTGTGCGTCTTCTTTGTGTTTACATGCATCAACCGCATTTAGTATCAGGTTGATCATCACTTGTTCGATTAGATAAGTGTCTATATCTAATTCCAGCCGGGAACCCGACACACTAAACTCGATAGAAATGTTCTTAGCTTCAATTGATGGCGCCATTAATAACTGAATGTTATCAAACAATTCAGTGACCCGTACCTTTTGCAGATTTAACTTGGTCACCTTACTCAAACTGCGGTACGTTTTTGCAAATTTTAACAGGCCTTCACTTCTTTTCTTAATTGTTCCAATACCTGCATTCAGGTCATTCAATTCCAATGGCTGATTTTCAGGGTTGGCAACGGCATGTGTGATGCTAGATTGAAGTGTATCGGCAAGGGAAGAAATAGGTGTGATAGAGTTCATGATCTCATGGGTCATAACACTTAGTAATTTCTTCCAGGATTCAGATTCATTTTTATTTAGGGTATCATCGATATTTTGAATTACAATAAGCTTAAAGGCATCATCATCAACTTGAAAAACAGTGTCCGAAATTAAGATCTTTATACGTTCATCCTGCAAGGCTATCGACATAGAATCCGGTTCCCGGTGGTACGTTTCAAAAACAGTATTAAATAATTCAGGTTTTCTGCTTTCCACAAACCGGATGTTCTTAAACGAAGGCAAATCCAGAATATCTCCAAACGAGTCATTGCTCCATAGGACATTTCCGGACTCCAGATTATAGGCGATAATGCCTATATCAACCATCTCCAGTATTTTCTGCAAATACACATATTGAGCCTGATTTTGAGCATTGATCTCCTTGATAGTCCGATTAATTTCATTAAAACCGGTATATAAAAACCGAATATCTTTTGGACCTCTGTCTTCAGGAAACCAGCGTGAAAAGTCCCTGTATTTCACAGCTTCAAAAAAGTCGTCCATGGCTACGAAACGGCGTTTAACATAAGTGTACGTAGTAATCAATAGGTACAACAAAAAAACACCGGTCAGTATAGTGAACAATGTATGATCAATGTAAATACAATAACTTAAGAGAAGTACCAGACCTGCAATAAGAAAGATTCTGAAATAGAGCCTTAGGATGTAGCCATTATAGTTCATATTTGCCTAATCTTCTGTACAAGGCTGCCCGTGTAATACCTAATTCTTTCGCAGATTTAGAAACATTGCCCTTATGCTTTTCAAGTACGGTGCGAATCGCATTTTTTTCGATATCATCAAGATTTAAACTTGTAGTCTCGAAGCTTTTTGTTTTTGTGGATCTTTCTATTGAAGAGAATACCAGATCTTCAGATTTCAATATATTATCATCGGCCATTATAACTGCGCGTTCCAATACATATTGAAGTTCTCTAACATTTCCCGGAAAATCGTGCTTCTTTAATTTTTTGGTAAAATCCGAATCAAACTTAAAACTTCCTTTGTTGTACTTCTCTGCATATAAGGAAACGAAATGATGTGTCAATTCGGTGATATCCGTACCCCGATCTCTAAGAGGAGGAACAATAATATCAACCGTATTAATTCTATAAATTAAATCTTTGCGGAATTTTTTCTCGTCTGCCAGAACTTCAGGAGCGACATTGGTAGCACAAATCAATCTAATATCTACGGGAATAGCGGTATTCGAACCTAATGGCGTCACTTGTCTATTTTGTAAAACAGTAAGCAGTCTCACTTGCTGACCCAGGGAAATATTCCCGATCTCATCTAAAAATAAAGTTCCGCCATTTGCAGCTTCAAAGCGACCTTCCCGATCTTCGGATGCTCCTGTAAAAGCGCCTTTCTTGTAGCCAAACAATTCACTTTCAAAAAGAGAAGCTGTTAACGCTCCAACATCAACTTTTACAAAGGGTTTGTCTTTTCGATTGGAACTGTCGTGGATTGCCCGTGCGATCAAGTCTTTACCTGTTCCATTTTCACCCAGGATGAGTACGTTGGCGTCTGTTGGTGCTACTTTATTGAGTTTCAGGAACACATCTTGCATTACGGCACTATCACCTATGATCTTTGTGCCCGAAGAATGTAATCCCTGAGTCTTTCTGTCATTAGACTTTTTCCTGGAGAGAATGGTCGTGATTGTCTCAATTAATTTTTCATTCTTCCAGGGCTTCACAAAAAAGTCTGCCGCACCTTCCTTGAGTCCTTTGATCGCCAAATCAATATCCGCATAGGCTGTCATAAGTATGACGGCTATTTCAGATTTTGATCCTTTAATAGCGTTGAGCCAATAAATACCTTCATTGCCGGTATGCACCAAACCGCTAAAATTCATATCGAGAATAACGATATCAAACGCATTGCGTTGAATAAGGGCCGTAATATTATTCGGGTTTTTCTCCGCGACCAACTCCTTTACCAAAGGTTTGAGTAATAGTCGCAATGCCATGAGGACATCTGAATCATCGTCAACTACAAGTATGCTGGCATTTTTCAGGACCATAATACAAAATTACGATTTTATGCTTAGGTCATAAAGACTCAAAAGTTTACGCTTTGTGACATCGGCCGGTGTACATAAATGAACACAAAGTGTATCAAAACCGAACACTTTAAATCTCCCTAAACAAATTAACTTAATGATTATCAGGAATTTATGTGTTTGGCACACATTTCATAATAGATATAATGTTAAAACGAATTGAAAAATGGATGTACCAATTGAAAAGAAAAAGTTTTCAAAACAAAAATTGGGTCTCTACGGAGGTATTGCGCTAATCGTTGCCTTAATTGTCTTCGTAGTTGTTAAGACTTCCGGAGGTTCGAAATTAAATGTTGAAAAAGAGCGTATATCTATACATACAGTCTCCAGAGATGTTTTTCAGGAGAATATTCCCGTAAGCGGAATTGTGCTTCCGGTTACAACCATCTATCTGGATGCTTTAGAAGGCGGCCGCGTAGAAGAAATTTTCGTAGAAGACGGGGCAGTGATGAAGAAAGGGGAGCCTATTTTAAGACTTTCAAACACCGATCTGGAATTAAGTCTCATCAACCAGGAAACCTCAGTATATAATCTGTTAACTCAAATGCAGATTTCCCAAAATCAGGCACGCCAGAATACCATCAATCGAATGAATCAATTCACGGATGTGGAGAATAACCTTATCGAAGCAAAGCGTGTTTATGATCTGAATAAAAAGCTTTATGACAAGGGTGCTATTGGCAGACAGGATTATCAATCTTCAAAGAATAATTACGAGTATCAGGTTGAACGTATGAAATTGGCGAAGCAAGTGTTGTCCGAAGATTCCATTTCTTCCAAACTTGAGATTAGCCAGGCCAGGGATTCCTACGCCAGAACTCAAAGTGCTCTGGAGCTGATGCGTAAAAAAGTGGGGGACTTGGTGGTACGGGCTCCTATAGATGGTCAGCTAACTTCATTAGACGCGGAAATCGGTCAATCTATCACTAAGGGAACACGATTAGGTCAGGTAGACGTGACCACCGGCTACAAGGTAAGAGTTGATATAGACGAACACTATATCTCAAGAATTTACAACGGTCAAATAGGAACCTTTACGCTTAATAATAAAGCCTACACCCTGGTCATTAAAAAGGTGTTCACACAAGTTACTAATGGTCGATTTCAAGTGGATATGGAGTTTCAAAGTGAAACACCGGAAGGCATTAGAAGAGGACAAAACCTACAGATACGTGTAGCATTGAGTGCAGAGAAGGAAGCGTTGCTGGTTGCCAAGGGAGGGTTCTTTCAAAAAACCGGGGGTAACTGGATGTTTAAAGTGAGTGAAGATGGAAGAACAGCTTACCGAGTTGATGTAAGACTTGGGAGTCAAAACACGGAGTATTATGAAGTGCTTGAAGGCTTAAATCCCGGTGACAAGGTGGTAACATCAAGCTACGATTCATACAGAGACGTAGAAGAACTAATATTAAAAT
>CAZTLE010000191.1:0-7839 GCA_964614415.1 uncultured Aureitalea sp.
CCAATGTAGTTATCCTGTTCCAAGCCAAAGGCCGTAGATGTGATTTTGTGTAATCTTGCCAGGTTCCGGGCAAATGCGTCCCAAAATCCGGGACCGGGAGTTCCCGGGACGATATATTCCATCAATAAAAAGGAAGTTCCGCGTATCGCTCCTACTTTTCTGACTTCCGGAATGCGGAAGCTTTGCGACTCACTCAATTTTCTCAAACCATGGGCTTCGGCTTCGAACATGCCCGGATAGGTGCTGGCATCGTTGATCTTTACAACAAGTTCTTCAGCCTTGGATTTCAGAAGGAATACATCATTAATATCTCCTCCGGTGAGAGATTGATGGTCAACAAGATCAATTCCAATTGAGGCGGCAAGTTCAGAAAGAATAGAGGAGGCCATATCCGGTATTCGATCCTAAGGTTGTGTTTCTGAAGAACCGACCTTTACCCAGGTCTCATAAGTGAAGGAAAACTTGTGCCGCTCATCTTTATCGTGAAAGACAGAGGATTCCAGTATCCAGTCGTTTTCGGGAATCTCAGGAAAAAAAGTGTCCGCCTCGAAAGTACCGTGAACCCGGGTGAGTTCAATTTTATCCGAATAGTTCATACCCAGGCGATAGATCTCACCACCTCCAATTATGAACGGTTGTTCGTCTGTGGAAGCCGCTTCCAATGCAGCTTCGATATTCGGTACGATAATGGTACCCTCTGCCTTATACTCCGGATTGCGTGTAATGATAACATGAGTTCTGTTGGGAAGCAACTTTGGGAACGACTCGAACGTCTTACGCCCCATTATGATATGGTGGCCGGTGGTGAGCTGTTTGAATCTTTTGAAGTCATCCGGGAGGTGCCAAACAAGGTCGTTGTCCTTGCCCAGTTCGTTGTTTTCGCCCGCGGCGGCAATCATTGTTATCATGCAATTTCCGGGGGTATGGGGTTCTGGTCCTCGCTTTTTTTTTCTTCTTCGGAATCATCTACAACATGAGAACCGGAGGATCCGGGTTCTGTGTCTTTGGATTCGGCAAGAGGGGACTGGGGAAGAGGCATTTCTTTTTCCACTTTTTGCTGAAGTTTCGCAATGCGCTTTTCTTGCTTCACCCTTAATTTTTCCAATTGAGCCGTTTCCCATTCTTTACCCATAAATCGGTTCATTACGAATACGTTTAGAGCATGAATAAAAAATAAGAATGCCCAGATCAAAATAGCCCATATAAACCAATCTTTGATAAAAAACTCATTGCCAAAACCCAACACCGGGTTAATGATGATAAGTAGTACGGACCCTGCCAGGAACACAATGAAGTGCCGCATCAATCGCTTCCTTTGTTTGATGCGGTTGTGAGCGTGCATGTATAGTTCCCGTTGTTCGGGGTCTACTGCGGGTTTATTTGACTTCTTTGAAAACATAGTAAATAATCTATGAACGGGTTGCTGTGCTTTCCATGTAAAAGTACCTATTTTTATGCTTTCAGTTTGTGTTCATGAAAGATTTTGGAAAAGAATTTCAGGTTCTCAATACATATACCTACCTCAATACGGCAGCTTCGGGCATACTCTCCAATGCCCTGGTGAAGTGGAGAACGGAGCACGATTCGGATTTTGCAGAACACGGCAGTGTCTTCAGGGAAAAGCACAAACCTCATATTGAAAGTGTGCGAAGTACAGTGGCCAGGTTCTTCAAAGCAGAAGTGGGTCAGGTGGCACTTGTGCCCAATTTTTCTTTCGGATTTAATGCGTTGCTGGAAGGGCTTCCCAAAAAACAAAAGGTATTACTCCTGGACAGGGACTATCCATCTGTCAATTGGGCTGTAGAGCAGCGGGATTTTGAGGTGTGCTATGCGAAAATCGATGCCTGCGCGGAAGGCAATATTGCGGAAGCCATTGCCAAACATGCTCCTGATGTCTTTGCATTCAGCCTGGTGCAATACCTGAACGGCATCAAAATCGACATGAAGTTTTTGCGGCAACTGAAAACAGATCATCCGGATCTGCTACTTATTGGTGACGCCACCCAATTCCTGGGAACTGAACCGTTTGATTTCAAAAATAGCCCCTTGGATATCGTTGGTGCCAGTGGTTATAAGTGGCTTTTGGCCGGTTATGGGAATGGGTTTTTCATGATGAAAGCGGCCGTAAAAGATCGCATCTTTCCTAAAATCGTTGGGTTCAATTCGGCCGAATCAACCTACACAAAGCGTAATGAAATTGACTTCATAAGTTGTTTTGAGCCCGGACATCAGGATACACTGAATTACGGCAGCCTTGAGCAATCACTGCGCTACCTCGAAGAATTGGGAATGGATTGGATAGGACAGAAGAATCGCGAATTGTCGGGCTACACCAAAAAAAGGTTTTCAGAACTGGGATGGCTGGAACCGGCCACTGCACAACGAGAGTCCCATGGTACGATATTCAATGTGAAGGGCAACAGGAACACGCTGGACAAACTGAAAGCGTCTGGTGTTATTTGCTCGTATCGCGGCGGAGGAATACGCGTGAGCCCCCATTTTTACAATTCCGAAGAAGATATCGAAAAATTAATTGAGGCCTTAAAATGACAAAGGCGACAAACTGCCGCCTTTGATATACTTTACAACTTTGTTTAGTCTACAATTTCCACTGAAAATGACCCATTGGTAATCTGATAGGTCGTTGGATCTTGTCCGAGGAAATCACCGGCGGTGAATTCGAACGTACCCTCCATAGTTCCTGCAACAGGGTCGTAAGCACTAATAGTTATTGTTCCATCAATTGAAACGAATTGGGTACTTCCACTTCCCAGCTCCGGTGAATACTGACCAATAATGGAGCCAGGTAAAGGTAGTGAGTCAAAATCGTAGGTGCCCACTTCGATATCTGCCGGTAATGAAATGCCGATATTCTGAAGCGTTGTACTGTTAGTCGCGCTTATTCCAATCGAGGTATTACCGCCCAGGGATACCTGGATTGCGGTAACCGCATCGGGATTCATCGCAGCGCCATCCACGTCGGCTGAAAGTGTACTGTTTCCTGCTCCTACAATATCTATGACCAATGGAATATTTTGAAATCGACCCTCCGTCATTGTTACAGTCTCGGTTACAATCTCACCGGTAGTATCAAAGAACTGTCTGGTGAGTACCATTTCAAATGTTCCTGATGCCAACAGATTTTCTTCATCGAGGGTAGTGATCGTAATCTGACCGGAACCTCCTTCGCCATGAGATATAAAGGCGTCGTCGCCGTTGATATTATAAGCTGAGGCATTACTGCCATTATTCTCGCCCAAATCGAAAGTACCTACTGAAGCATCCTGAACGGTTATAGTAAGTTGTTCACCTGTGGTGGTATTTCTGGCGGTAATGTTAAAATCACCATTAAAAAATATGGCTGCCACATCCTCACCCTGAGCCGTGAATTGTTGCCCGTCTATCATGACGGTTAATTGGCCGTCTGCTGGTTGCGGATTGTCGTCATCACTGTTGTTACAACCGGAAACCATTGAGGCCACGACCAGAGCAAAAAAGAAAATTCTCGTTAATTGTTTGTTCATCATTTTTAAAAGAGTTGATATTAATAAATAGGTTTCATCATTACAAACAGTTCTTTCGTACGATGCGCACACCGTATAGTAAAAACATTAAGTAAATAGCTTTTGGATTTTTATACTAAAAATCCGTTGGGAGGAGGGCAAATATAATTAAAAACGAGAAACGGACAAACCGGTGGAAAGATGTTATTCCGTTATTTCAACACCCTTCCAAAAAGCGACATATCCTTCGATGGGTTTGGCGGCATGAGAGGTTTCCGGATAGTACCATACGGCGTCCGGATTGGTCGCACCATCCACCTCTAGGGTATAGTATGACGCCAGCCCTTTCCAGGGGCAGGTAGTATGAGTCGAACTTTCCTTAAAATATTCTTTATTAATGGAATCGGCCGGGAAATAGTGATTGTTCTCAACGACAACGGTGTCGGAGCTTTCTGCAATTACGGTGTTGTTCCAAATGGCTTTCATGTTCTAAGGTTTGTGGTTTGAGGTTTGAATTTTCTTTAATCGCCCTTCGATACACGGAACTTCGTTCCGCACTCAGTGCTCTATGGCGATGTCAATATTGATTATTTTTATTGTGCATTGTTATTATTTGGAATTTGGAGTTTGGGATTTGTGGTCGTGATCCATGACTCCTGGTTCTTGACTCATGATTCCTTAAAACCACCTAATCCCCCTTAGCTTTCAACGTGCTTCCGAAACAAATAGTCCTTATAGTATTTATTCTCATCGGCAAAAGAGGTTGAGATCGTTAGCCCCGATTCTTTGGCCAGCCATTCAACGATCTTGTCGTCGTATTTCTGGGAGATCTCGGTATGTATGGTCTCCCACGGATCGAAATTGATCGTTAGGTCCAGGGCTTCGATAGTGACGGTTTGTGCCTTAGTGGAAACCAGATAGCTTTTCGCGGTACCCGATTCGGGATTATACGTTTCCCAATGAACAAACTTGTCCACCGGGAAGTCACCTCCTAATTCGCGATTTATACGAGTCAATATGTTCTTGTTGAATGCTGCCGTAACCCCAGTAGGGTCATTGTAAGCGTCCAATATAGTTTGTGGGTCTTTCTTCTGATCAAACCCCATGAACAGACCATCCTTGTCATTCATGGCTTCCCGTAGCTGTCTAAGGAATTCAACCGCCCGCTTGTGCGGTAGATTTCCAATGTTGGAGCCCAGGACCATGATGATCTTTTTTCGGTGGCTTATCGACTTCAACCGATCTAATACCTGGAAATATTCTCCCTTTTCGGGCACTACCTCAACGCCTGGCAACTCGTTGGCAAGGTCTTGCGTGAGGGTGTCGATAGCATTCTGACTAATATCAATTGGTTTATAGACAAAGTCATGGCCGTGGCTCGCAAGGTAGCGCAGCAGCACTTTGGTCTTTCGGCCGTCCCCGGCACCTAATTCGATCAGGTCAAAACCTTCCGCTTCCGAATCAAAATATGAGGCGATGACTTCGGTATGATGTGATAGTATTTCGAATTCGCAATTGGTGAGGTAGTATTCCGGGAGGTCCATGATCTCCTGAAACAACCGATCCCCTTCGCGATCGTAGAAGTATTTAGAGGAAAGGGTTTTCGGAAATTGTGTTAACCCCTCAAAAACGTCCTTTTTGAACGTAGTGTCCAGGGTGGGTCGGATAGTCGAACTCATAGTAAATCTGTCGGGATTATTTTGCTAACCTTAAACCTGTGAATTGCCATCTTAATTCAGGCTGAAAAAAATTGCGATAGGTATGGCGAATGTGGTTATCCGGTGATGCTACGGACGAACCGCGCAAGACCTTTTGATTTACCATGAATTTTCCGTTGTATTCTCCAATAGCTCCGGGTGCTTTTGTGTAACCGGGGTAAGGAAGATAGTCGCTTTCTGTCCACTCCCATCGTGACCCCCAATGAATCTTGTTGCAAGCCGTTTCCCATTCGAACTCGGTAGGTAGGCGATATCCCTTCCACTGCGCATAGGCAAAGGCTTCATAGTAGGAGATATGCGAAACGGGAGCGTCCATATCCAGCGGATTCAAACCCTCAAGGGTGTATTGATGCCAAACACCGTCAATCTCATGCCAGTACATGGGTTGCGTGATGCCCTGCTGCTTTACCCACTCCCAGCCGTCGGCATGCCATAGGTTGAAGTCCTGATAGCCGCCATCTTTAATGAAATCCAGATATTCTGAGTTGGTAACCAGGGTAGTACATATCTCGTACTCATGCAGGTAGACTTTATGTTGTCCTAATTCATTGTCATAGCAGAACGACTCGGGGTCACAATGACCTATTTCATACACGCCTTCCGGAATAGTGATCCAGCGCGTGTCATCCGGTTGTTTAGGATTCTCGATAAAATCTCCACCGTACTCAGGGAGTAAAGGGTTATTCCCCAAAATATACTTGATGTCCGTTATCAACAATTCCTGATGCTGTTTTTCGTGGTGGATTCCTATGAGTAGCAATGACTCCACCTCCTCACTAATACCCGTGGACAGATATTCTTTGAGCTCGCTGGTCACGTAATGACGATAGTCGTATACTTTGGCCACTCCCGGCCGTGACAGGTTCCCCCGGTCGCTTCGCACTACTCGCTTACCCAGGGCTTCGTAATAACTGTTGAAAACAAAGGCAAAGTCGTCATGGAATAACCGGTAACCTGGTTTGTGGTGTTTCAGAATAAACTCTTCATAAAACCAGGTAGTATGGCCCAGGTGCCATTTGGGGGGTGATACGTCCAAACAGGGTTGTACCACGTAGTCTTCAATTTCAAGGGGTTTGCAAATAGCCTCCGTTCGCGCACGGGTCTCCAAAAACAGGGAAACCAGATTCTTCGTTTCGATCATAAGATGGGTGTAATTGTCCGTTTAAGGTACCCTCTAAAGATACGGATATTTTCAAAGAGACTATGTTGTGAAGATGTTAAGGAAGTCGCCTAAAGTAAGATCGTTTTGCTTGATAGCTACTTCCCCGTTTTGAAGGTAATAGGAACCGTATACTGTAATTCACGTGGCTTACCGGCCAACATACCCGGCTTCACCATTTTAGGCATGGCCATAATGTTGCGTTTGGCCTCTTTTTGAAGTCCTTCATTTCCGCCGCTTACATCCTTTATTACAGGCAGCCCCTGTTCGTTGATCACAAAAACCACGACCACCCTTCCCTGGATGTTCTTTTTGTATTCTTCGGCAGGATATCTGAAATTTTTAGCAATGTGCTGGGCCAGCTTCTGCTTGAAACAGGCATCGATATTCGAACCCTGACTCTCACATCCGGGCCAAATAGGAGGTACTTCTTTAAGGGTTACTTTATTTTTCTGCACGTCCCCCCAATCTTCCTGGGAGAACATGGTTGTAGATGCAAGTAGGCAAAGGACAAAAAATAGCTTTTTCATAGACTGGTTGTAATCAAATTAAACGGCGACCACTCCTTTGATATGGGGATGAGGGTCATAATCCACCAGTGTAAAGTCATCAAAAGTGAAGCCAAAGATATCTTTTACTGCTGGATTTAGCAACATTTTTGGCAGGGGCCTTGGATCGCGGGATAATTGGAGGTTCACCTGCTCCATGTGATTGTTGTAAATATGCACGTCTCCGAAAGTATGTACAAAATCGCCTGGTTCATAACCACATACCTGTGCGACCATCATGGTAAGCAGCGCATAGGATGCAATATTGAACGGAACACCCAGGAACACATCGGCGCTTCGCTGGTACAACTGACACGATAACTTCCCGTCGGCCACATAGAACTGAAAGAAGGCGTGACAGGGAGGTAGCGCAGCCTTTCCGTTGGCTACGTTCTCACTGAAGGGTCGGCTGGTATCCGGCATAACACTGGGGTTCCATGCACTTACGATCATCCTTCTGCTATCAGGATTTACTTTAAGTGTTTCAATAATTTCGGTAATCTGATCAATCTCTTCACCGTTCCAGTTACGCCACTGGTATCCGTATACAGGCCCCAGGTCTCCATTATCGTCGGCCCATTCGTTCCAGATACGCACCCCGTTCTCCTGTAGGTATTTTACGTTGGTGTCACCATTCAGGAACCACAATAATTCATAGATAATGGATTTCAGGTGGAGCTTTTTGGTGGTTACCATGGGGAACCCTTCACTCAGATCAAATCGCATCTGATATCCAAAGGCGCTTTTGGTTCCGGTACCTGTCCGGTCTGATTTTTCAACCCCGTGCTCCAGCACGTGCTTCATTAGATCGTGATACTGCTTCATTCTTTTTATTATTGAATGATTGAAAGATTTAAATCTAAAATTCGGCCTACAATGTAAGAAAATCACCCTTTTCTTAGGAAGGGCAT
>CAZTLE010000192.1:0-7768 GCA_964614415.1 uncultured Aureitalea sp.
ACGGAGATTACCGATTTTGCGCTTCAGATAAGTGAACGTAACAAACTCCTGGAAACCTTCACCGACAGAATACGGGAAATAAAGAAACAAGCATCCTCCGAAATCAAGAAGCAATTATCAGAACTCCAGATGTTCATTGGAAACCATATGGAAGTACACAAAGCCAAAGTATCCCTGAACAAAAAAGCGGAAGAGGCCCAGGAGTCCTTCAGGTACAAGTTGTTCCAGGGAGACGTACAATTAAGTCCTAAGGAAACTCAGGTAGCTACCTATTTGCGGCTTAACCTTCCATCAAAACAAATAGCAACCCAGATGGGCATTGCCGAACAATCGGTAAACAACTACAGGCGATCAATTCGGAAAAAATTCGGACTCACCAAGGATGACAACCTGGTGGCTTTTTTGAAAAGTATTTAGCCCAGGTTCGCGGCTTCTTTCCTGGCCGCTTCGAACTCTACGACCATCTCCCGGAGGATTTGTGCCGCGGGCTTTATGTCGTGAATCAGACCGGCTACCTGGCCAATCTCAAGTTCGCCCTCTACCAGATCGCCTTCAAACATGCCACGTTTGGCCCTCGCCCTGCCCAAAAGTTGTTTGAGCTCATCAACAGTCGGACCTTTGGAATACAGGTCCATAACATCGTTGAAGAATTTATTTTTCAACAGACGTACCGGAGCCAGTTCCTTTAGGGTAAGCATTGTATCCCCTTCCTTGGCCTCCACGACCATTTTTTTGAATTCGATATGCGAACTGGACTCTTCGCTGGCCACAAACCGACTCCCCACCTGCACACCATCCGCACCCAGGACCATAGCGGCCAACATGCCGCGCCCGTTGGCGATTCCACCTGCAGCTATTAGCGGAATGTCAATCTGCTCTTTCACCATAGGAATCAGCGTGAATGTAGTGGTTTCATCCCGTCCATTGTGCCCCCCGGCTTCAAAGCCTTCCGCTACAACGGCATCTACACCAGCATCCTGAGCCTTGAGCGCAAACTTCACACTGCTCACAACGTGTACCACCGTAATTCCATGGCTTTTTAAATGTTGGGTAAATGTTTTTGGATTTCCTGCTGATGTGAAGACAATCTTTACCCCTTCCTCAATGATGATCTCAATGATCTTATCAATATCCGGATAGAGCATCGGAACGTTAACACCGAACGGCTTGTCAGTTGCTTTTTTGCATTTTACAATATGTTCCCTCAGTACCTCCGGATACATACTCCCGGCTCCAATGAGTCCGAGGCCTCCGGCGTTACTGACGGCACTGGCCAGACGCCACCCACTATTCCAGATCATCCCTGCCTGAACAATGGGATACTCAATTTTGAATAGATCGGTAATTCGGTTTTGCACTATCGTTTGATCAGTTTGAAGCTATTTCGTTGGTTGTTTCCTTCGACGGACACAATGTACGCCCCGGAACTAAGTCGGCTGATATCAATGGCATTATTTACTGGAGTAATCCTGGTATCCAATACCTGCCGTCCCAGTACGTTGAAAATACGAACATGAGCCGTCTGTAATTGTGTTGGAATGGACACATTCACCTTGTCTGAGGCGGGATTTGGATAGATGGCGAACTGTTGTTGCAATAGCTCGTCTTCTACGGTAAGGGCCTGCATGGCTGTGAAAGCCAGTTCAAAATCCGGAATGCCATAGCCCATCTGGTTGGTAGGTGTGTTAAACAAGTGAGCCGACTCCCGGATAATCTGCATCACCTCGCCATTCGGCGTCTGCGGACGGACTTGCCACAGACAGGCGACCGCTCCAGCCATAATCGGAGAACTGAAAGAAGTTCCACTGCTTGTGGTAACGTTTCCTGAGGAATTAATAACCGCTGCACTCACGCCCTGAGCCATTACATCGGGCTTTACCCGTCCATCGACAGTAGGGCCAACCGAGCTAAAAGGAGCGTAATTTCCATTGGAATCCACGGCACCAACGGTCAGAATTCCCGGAGAATCCGCCGGAGTAGCCACAAAATTGAATCCGCCTCCATCATTTCCGGCCGATGTGACCAGAAGCATTCCCTTTTCGAAGGCAATATTGGCACCACGCGCTGAAAACGTGGTCATTCCATCCAGATCTTCATAGGCATGATCGTAATTGGGATTGTCGTAATCCTGATATCCCAGAGAGGTATTAATAACATCAACACCAAGGCTGTCGGCGCGTTCAACAGCTTCAACCCAATAGGCTTCTTCCACCGGTACTTCGGTAGGAGAAAACTCAGTACGGAACAGATAGAAGCTCGCTTCGGGCGCCGTACCCACAAACTGGTTCATCAGAAATCCGCCTATGTCGCTAAAAGTGCGCGTTCCATGGGAACCGGTACCCGTTACATCCGTTTGTCGTTCAACGAAGTTATAGGTCCCTAAAAGTCGGTTTTCGGAGATAATGTCGGCAAAAGCAGGAATAGTACCGATATTGGGAAAACCACTATCCATTACCGCGACTATCATTCCGGCACCCGTAAAGTCTTCTTCATGAAGGAAGTTACCATTGATCTGTTGAATTTGATTTGTAGCGGCACCGTAATCGTATACAATACGACCGGGCGTGTTCTCCAAAGCAAATTTATCGTTATACGGAGGTCCTACAGGAAAGGTATTCAAGTCTTTGTCCGCCCATTCAATACCGGTAACGAACGCGAGACCCAGCAAGTTTTCAATATTGGCTTGTGTTCCCTGAACGTACACGCAGTTCATCCACTTCGACTTGGCGAATACCGTGATTCCAGCGGCATTCTTTACCTGGGTGATGTAGTTCTCATTCACAGGAACGTCGCGCTCGTCGATAGGCACGTTGTGAAGTGCTTTTCTATCAATAGCTTCCTGAGTCAGGATGGTAAGAGGGTTTGCAATTGAATTGGCCACGTCTTCTTTATCGGCAAAAAAGACCCAGGCATCTTGTGTTTGGGAAAAGCCCAATCCACCTATGGTTAGGGCCAGGCATAGCATAATTTTTTTCATAGCAGTAAGAACTTTATGAGATAACACCGCTGCCAAGCAATTCATCTCCGTGATACCAGGCCACAAACTGGCCTTCGGAAATTGCAGACTGCGGATTCTCAAAGATAACATAAAGTCCTGAAACAGTTTGATGGAGTGTTGCCTTTTCCAACGGTTGCCTGTACCGTATTCGGGCCATAACGTCCAGAGTCTCGTCCTCCTGAAGTCTCAGGTCCTCGCGTACCCAATGAATCTCTTCGTCTACCACAAAAAGTCCGCGACGGTACAACCCGGGATGATCCTTTCCCTGTCCCGTGTAGATCACATTTTCTTTAACATCGGTATCAATGACGAACAGAGGTTCTTTGGTTCCTCCTACGGCCAGTCCTTTCCGCTGGCCTTTTGTGAAGTAATGTGCACCCTGATGTTTACCCACTACCGTGCCATCGGAAACAGAATAGGTATGTTTTTCGGATAGGTAGCGCAACTTGTGCTCCTCCGAATCAAATTCAGGTGTTTTCTCGTTGTATCCGGGATAGGCTCCGGGTACTTCTACAATAAGTCCTTCCTTAGGCGCCAATTGCTGCTGCAGGAAATCCGGCAGACGTACTTTCCCAATGAAGCAAAGTCCTTGTGAGTCCCTTTTTTCAGCAGTGATCAGACCTTGTTCTGCCGCAATCCGCCGCACTTCGGGTTTGAGCAATTCTCCAATAGGGAACAGGGTTCTGGATAATTGTTCCTGAGACAACTGACATAAAAAGTACGATTGATCCTTATTGGGATCTTTTCCGCTTAACAGTTGATAAATGGTCTCTCCATCTTTTTCGATGACTCCCTTTCGGCAGTAGTGCCCCGTAGCCACGTAGTCTGCACCTAGTTGAAACGCAATCTTCATGAAGACGTCAAACTTGATCTCGCGGTTGCACAACACATCCGGGTTTGGGGTACGTCCCATCTCGTATTCATGGAACATATAATCTACAATACGCTCTTTGTATTGCTCACTAAGGTCAACCGTCTGAAATGGGATCCCCAGTTTCTCTGCCACGATCATGGCATCGTTGCTATCCTCCAACCAGGGGCATTCGTTCGAAATAGTCACCGAATCGTCATGCCAGTTCTTCATAAAAAGACCAATAACGTCATAGCCCTGCTCCTTTAAAAGATAGGCTGCCACACTGGAATCCACTCCTCCGCTAAGTCCTACTACTACCCGACTCATATAGTTTATTTCTTGGGTGCAAAAATACGGAAAAGGTTTGAGGTTTGAGGCCTGCCTGCGGCTGGCAGGTGTGAGGCTTGAGGTGTGAGGGGTGAGGTCAGAGGTTTGAGGAATGAGTCTCTTTTCTCTTTTCTCTGTTCTCTTTTCTCTGTTCTATTCTCTATTCTCTCTTCTCTCTTTTCTATGATTCTTTGCCCCTCAATGTTGCAGGTTGGTAATGTTAAGTTTTGAGTGTTGAGTTTTAAGATGTGAGGGGTGAGGTCAGAGGTATGGGGAATGAGTCTCTTTTCTCTGTTCTCTGTTGTCTTTTCTCTGTTCTATTCTCTATTCTCTATTTTCTATTTTCTCTTCTCTATTTTCTATCATCCTTTGTTCCTCAATGTTGCAGGTTGCAAGTTATAAGTGTTGAGTTTTGAGTGTTGAGTTTTAAGCTTTGAAATATGTAGGATTGATGCTTGAAGATGGAAGGCCGAAGATGGAAGCTCGAAAACAGAAGACAGAAGATCGAAGACTCAAACAGACCAACTCTCAACGAATAATGAATAATGAATAACGAATAACGAATAACAAAGTTAGGTGTGAGGTAAGTCTATGTTCTATTCTCTATTCTCTATTCTCTCTTTTCTATCATCCTTTGTCCCTCAATGCTGCAAGTTGCAGGTTGGCAATGTTAAGTTTTGAATGTTGAGTTTTAAGTTTTGAAATATGTAGGATTGATGCTTGAAGATGGAAGGCCGAAGATGGAAGCTCGAAAACAGAAGACAGAAGATCGAAGACTCAAACAGGACCAACTCTCAACGAATAACGAATAACGAATAACGAATAACGAATAACGAATAACGAATAACGAATAACGAAGTTAAGCAGTCCCAGTATTTCGTTCGCGATGCAAACTGCCTACCGCAACTCAAAACTACCCCTTGTTTCCCCGTTTGACCGGTTTCGGAAAGGTTTCCTCTTTTACCACCTTACCGCCTTTGTAGTACTTCCACAGCCCGTGTTTTTTACCCTCCTTGTATTGACCCTCGATGGATACACTCCCGGAGGCATTGTAATAAGTGGCTGGGCCGTGAAGTTCTCCGGCTGCATAAATAAGCTTCTTAAGCAGAACTCCATCGTATGAGTAGTAATTGTTTGGGCCTTCTTCAACACCATTGACGTAAGTGGTCTCTTCGGTTACTTTGCCATTGGTGTAATAAGTAGTTTTTACACCGTCCAAATTCCCTGCGACATAATTCTCACGTGTCATTACATCCTTTGATCTCTTGTGGTAATAGACCCACTCCCCTATGCGGTTCTTGCCTTCCATCTTCCCTTCACTAACAAGTTTGCCTTTCACCGTGTAATACTTTACATCGGCCGAGTTGTCATTCGGGTTGAATTCCTTAATAACCATGGGTTGCGTTCCGCATTCTTCACAATAGAATTTAAAGGTTCCTGTCTCCTTCCCATGGTCAAACTGACCTTCATACCGAAGCTGTTTTGTTCCAGGAAAATACTTCTTCCATGGGCCATGACGTTCTCCGTTTTCATCAAATTGATTAACTTCCTGAGCAGTTCCCAGGATACTGAAGGACATTCCGAAGAGAAATAAAAACACGGTTTTCATGAACTACATTTTTATTCTAGTAACGAATGTTTTTGCAATCTATTCTATTTCTTTTTCTGACGGGCCTTTTTCTGTTGTTCGGCCTGCTCCATCATTTCAGCCATTTTTCGTTGGAAACGGCTCTCTTTACGCGGCTTCTTTTTGTTTTGCTCAATACGAGCATGAATCTTCTCTTCATCCAATACAAAATTCTTGATTACCAGCATGATTCCAATGGTAATAAGGTTGGATGTCAGATAATAAACCGATAATCCACTCGCATAGTTGTTAAAGAAGATCAACATGAACAACGGTGACAAGTACATAAGGAACTTCATATTGGGCATCCCCGGTTGCTGCTGCGCCTGCATGCTTTGCCTCATCGTCATATAAATAAAGATCGCAATGGAGGCCAGAATCGGGAACAAACTCACGTGATTTCCATAGAATGTAGAGATAATTGGAATTTGAGCGTCCCACTCAAAGATCGTATCATAGCTCGATAAATCTTCCGCCCACAGGAAACTCTTTTGGCGCAGATCGAAGGCACTGGGGAAGAACGTGAACAATGCATAGAACACCGGAATTTGCAATAAAGCCGGCAAACAACCCTTTAACGGACTCGCCCCGGCAATGTTCTGCAGTTTCATAGTCTCCTGCTGTACCTTCATCTTATCATTCTTGTACTTCTCCCGGATGGCGTCCAATTCGGGCTTGAGGACCTTCATCTTGGCCTGCGAGAGGTACTGACGGTACTGAACAGGTGAAAGTGCCAGTTTAATGATCACCGTAAGGAAGATGATAGCAATTCCCGCAGGAAGGAAGCTACTCAGCAACCCAAACAACGGAATGACCAAATACTTGTTGATCACACCGAAAATCCCCCATCCCAATGGCATGGCTTCATCCAGGTTACGCCCATACTTTCCTAAGATCTTGTGATCTGTAGGACCGTAGTACATGTTCATGTCGTATGAAATTCCACCCGCTTTGGGTTCTAACAGCATACGCGCTCCGTATTCTTTCGTAAAGACCGTATCGATTGTCTGATCCTGCACCAGGTTCTTTGAAGTGAGCTTCACCTCTTTGAACGGGGTGTCGGTAAGCAACATCGAACTAAAGAAGTGCTGACGGAAGTTCATCCAACTCACATCTGTCTCAAGTTCCTCATCATCTCCGGCCTGAGAAAGTTTCGAGTGCTTATCGCCTTCGTATTCGTAGGTCAATCGAGTATAACGGTTTTCGTAGGTAATACTCTTGGCATGTCTGTATCCTTTCAGGTTCCAGTCCAAGTGGATGGGCTGAGAGGTGTTGAGAACGCCGTCCAGTCCTTGTGTTCGGATACTGAAATCCATCATGTACTCATCCGGAGGCAGTTCGTAACGGTACTCTATAAAAGCATTCGCAGAAGTCTTCAACTTCATGGAAAGCACCTTGTTATCACCGTTTTGTGTCAGACTGGGTTCGAAGTACAGGTCCTTCGTATTCAACAGACGGTTCTCCGCAGAAAACTCCAGATTAAGCGATGCATTGCCATCTTTTATGATGTGTACCGGAACCTTCTTATAGGTAGTATGCTCCTTGAGATAGGCTTCTTCGATATACCCTCCTTTATTGCTAATGGCCAGGTAGAGTACTTCGTTCTCCAGGACGGTAGTATTATCCGTTGCCGAAGGCAGTGTTCCGGAGTACGCAAACGACCCCAATTGGTTCCTTAGCTTTTCCAATCCCAGGGAATCGGACTCCTGCACGGCGGCTACCACCTCTTCAGTGACATCGTTGTTTTCGGTCTCGGTTGTAGTATCCTCTGCAGGTGGTGTTTCAGAGACTTGCTCGGTTCGCTGTTGCTCCTGAAGTTCTTCCTCCGTAGGTGCATTTTGATAAAGCAGCCAAACAAGGATTAGACCTATCAGCACAAATCCGATAAGTGAATTAAGATCAAACTTTTTTTCTTCCATATATATTTCCGGTTGCCCTCGGAATTAATTTGTTTTATTCTGAA
>CAZTLE010000193.1:0-216 GCA_964614415.1 uncultured Aureitalea sp.
AATTGAGGCCCATACGGATGCCGGCAAAGTGTATTTTTATATCAAGGATAACGGTGTCGGCATACCCCCGGAAAAGATGGCTGACCTTTTCGCTCCGGACAAGGTGAAATCCAGCAGGGGTACCAACGACGAGAGTGGTACCGGGTTTGGTCTTATGATTACCAGGGAGTTTATGAGAAAACAGGGCGGCGATGTCCTGGTGGCTCCAAACAACCC
>CAZTLE010000193.1:226-7577 GCA_964614415.1 uncultured Aureitalea sp.
GAAAGCAACCATCTTTACACTTGTACTTTAGATGGATTAACCGGAGGATTCGAAGTTGCCCGGGTTTCTTCAAAATTTCCGATGCGTTCATCCCTTGGCCAATCGTGAGCGATTTCTTCCTACGCCTATGCAGTAGATGCAAACACTTATAATTCTCTACGGACACTTATTACATTATCATTGTATCTAAAGCATGTTTAAGCTATCTATGTAGCTTATGGAGACAATCGTCTTATGGCCGGTTATCCGGTCAACAGGGTCATTGCTCTCGTTTAGTTATGGCTGCTAAATTTTGCCTTCAACTATGTTATAGAGAATCAAAAGTAATTAAACCGGGAGTTGGCTTATCGTATGGAATTTAATGGACTGGCATACTTCAGAATTGTGTTCATTGGTTGGTGCCTGCTCCTGATGTACTCCTCCGCGTTGCCCCAAACCGGTACCGATACCCTCATAGTGAAGGAGGCCAGATACTATAATGGTATTGACGAACCGGAAAGAAAGACCGGAACGCAGGAGAAGATTTGGCAGTATTTAAAAAAAGAGGCGGCTACCCAGGATTTAGATTCGGTCCTGATCTACCTAAACCGTTCAATGGCATTGATAACCTCTTCAGGAGATGACTTCTTTCTACCGGAAATCTATATTGGATTAGCAGCTGTACACTATAACACCGGAAATGAACAGATGGCTAAAAAGTACGCCGACCTCTTGTTGGAGCTTGCCACTCAGCACGATCTTCCGGAGTACCTGTTTTTCTCTAACAGGCTGTTGGGTATGATTTATAATTTTCGGCTTAATGACCAAAATTCAGCATTTCAATACTACCAACAAGCACTCGAATACGCTCAGGATGAAGCTACTTCCATTCAAATAAAGCTGGATATGGCCCTAATGTATACCGATTATTTTGTGGAACATAAGGACTCGGAGTATGCCGACATCGTCCTGGTCTTCCGCAATGAGATCGAGGAATATTTAAATACGACCTCCAATAAGGATACATTTTCCGAAAGGGATAGATATAAACTTTTATACCTGTCTCATGATGCCCATATGTTCTTTTCCGATATAGAGGAGGAATATGATGTTAGAATTAAGTATGCCAACCAGGCCCTTGAAGATGCTTATGTTTTGGATAGTATGTACGCAGACCCTCATGCCGTGTCATCTGCACTGTATACCCTGGTAAGCATTCATACAGACAACGGTGAATACAAATTGGCCAGGAGTCGGTTAAAAGAGGGTTTGGTGTTGGCCAAACAGCGTCATGATAAGGTCAATATCTACCAGGCTTATATTTCCCTGGCTACCATGGATTACAAGCTACAGGACTACAGGAGCACAATTAACTATTTGGACAGTGTAAAACCCTTTGAGATTGACAGGGCCTATTACAAGACGATTGATAGCTTGTACTACAAAAGCTACCTGAAGTTGAAAAACTATGAACAGGCAACTGTATATGCCGAGAAATACATCGCCATTGTCGATTCCGTGAATACGGCAGAAAAGGAAGATGCTTATGTGGAATTTGGGAAAAAGTATCAAACCGAAAAGAAGATCCGGGAAAATCAAATACTCACGCAGGAGAATGAAATTAAGGACCTGCTCATTGTCAAAGAAAGGAACAAGCGCTACTTTCTATCGGCTCTCAGCATGCTGGCTTTCGTCATCCTGATCGTGTTGTACTATTTTTACAGGAATAAGCAAAAGACTACCAGGATACTGCAGGATAAGAACGAAACCATTTCAGATCAAATTGCCGCGCTGGAAGAGGCAAATATCACCAAGCAAAAGTTCTTTTCCATTATCTCTCATGACCTTGTCAACCCATTCAATGCCATGCTGGGCTATGCGCAGCTTTTGGATACCCGGTATGACGAGTTTGACAATATGGAAAAGAAGGAATTCATCGGCAATATACATACCTCGGCGGCTCGAAATTATAAATTGGTCAAATCGCTTTTAGACTGGGGAAGAGCACAGGAGAATACCATTGTAGCAAAAAAGGAAGAATTGAATTGTAAAGATCTGATTGACCTGGCCTGCGAACCCTATTTCACTTTTGCCAGGCAAAAGGACATCGAGATAATCAATGACGCACCAGCAGACCTGGATTGTTTTGCCGACAAGAATATGATGATTACCGGAATTGGCAATATCATAAACAACGCCATCAAATTTACTCCCAGAGGGGGAGTAGTTCGAATTGAGGCACATTCGGACGAGGATAAAGTATATCTTAAGATCAAGGACAACGGTGTTGGCATTTCCCTGGAGAAAATGACTGATCTTTTTGCCATGGACAAGGTGACTTCAAGTCCGGGAACAAACGATGAACCGGGTACCGGTTTTGGTCTTATGATCACTAAAGAATTCATGAAAAAACAAGGTGGTGATATCCTGGTCTCCCAAAATACTCCCAGGGGGACTGTCTTTACATTAGTGGTTTGAATGGCAAATCCATCGCGTCGCGAAAAGAACAGGTGATGCTCTCGCATTAAGGATTACAAGATATCCTTCAAAACCGAAACAACGATCAAATAGTAGAAAACTACTACCAATGTCATATATTTGGAATGCATAGTCCTTGCTTTCCAACTGGAAAGCGGTTTTTGACTTCCTACAACTTTCTGTGCATCAAACAACAGATTCGAATACATTAAAAACCACGGGTGATGAAAATAAACAGACTCCTATTCTCAATTGATATTCCCTCAGCGAAAGACCGCATATGGAATGCGCTCTGGGATGACCACAACTACCGTGCATGGGCAGATGTGTTCTTTGAAGGCTCGTATGCGGTGGCCAAAGACTGGAAAGAAGGCAGTACAGCCTTGTTTCTTGCTCCTGATAAAAGCGGTATCTATAGCACTATTGAAAAACATATTCCCAATGAAGTCATCCGGTTTAAACATATAGGCACCGTGGTCGACGGAGAGGAACAACCCATTGATGATGAAACCAGGAAGTGGTCCGGGGCTACGGAAGTGTATACGCTCACGGAAGGAGAAGGTCATAATACGCTTACGGTCGAAATAGACGTAATGGATGAGCACCTTGATTTTATGTCCTCCACTTTCCCAAAGGCACTGGAAAAGATAAAATCGCTTTCAATGGGTCAATAAAACTCAAAAACAAGAGACCTCCCCCAAAGGATTTTCAAAGGCATGACAAAGAAAGCCGGTCAGTGAGGAAATTACATTGCATTCATAATCAGATAGTTTGACAGTATGATTTTAGAAAAAAGAATACCAATTTGGTATTGGTTCAATACTATTAAATGGGATATTTTAATAGTAACGGTGTTTTCTTCAGTCCTGTATTTTACATCCGAATATTTGAATGAGTTAAACATTCCGGTTTCGATTGGAGCATTTTTAGGAACCGCCATAGCCTTGTTACTTTCCTTCAAACTGAGTCATTCGTATGACAGATGGTGGGAAGCCAGAAAGATTTGGGGAGCGATTGTGAACGATTCCAGAATCTTAGTGATTCAACTGGAAGGATTTACAAAAAGAGCAAACAAAGAGCTAACCCATAGAATGTCGTATAGACAAATTGCATGGTGTTATTCACTTTCAAAGAGTTTGAGAAATGAAAATGCACTTGATAATTTAAGTGAGTTCCTTTCTGAACAAGAGGTGAAAGCTGTTAAAAATCAAAGCAATACGCCCCTCGCACTAATAAACAATCAATCACAAGATCTGTCCCAACTGCATGGGGAGAAATTTGTAAATGATTACCAACAAATTCAAATAGATAACACACTAGTAAGGCTTTGTGCTTCAATGGGAAAAGCCGAGCGAATTAAGAATACCGCCTTCCCGAAAACATACAGGCTTGCCTTACACCTCTTCATTTATATCTTTTTAATAACGCTCTCCATTGCGTTGACCGAGATGCCGGATTTTTTGGAAATACCTTTTATGGTGTTCATTTCAATTCCCTTTTTCTTATTGGAGAAGATTGCATTCAATATCCAGGACCCTTTCGAAAACAAACCGACAGATACCGCAATGACAAGTATATCCAGGACGATCGAGATTAACATTAAGCAGCAATTGAAATCCGAAAATATACCTGATCCGATGACTCCGGAGAAATTTTATATTTTGTAGCGAAGTATCGCTGACGTCTATGATTTTAAAATTTAGCAAGTTATGACTACAACACCAGAACACGATGCACGGGTTGCCAAATTGACCTTTGCTTCTGTATATCCACATTATGTCACTAAGGTCGAGAAGAAGGGCAGGACCAAAGAGGAATTGCACCAGGTTATCGAATGGTTGACCGGATTTGATGATGACAAATTGAATGAACTGATCGAAGAAAAAGCGACCTTTGAGACTTTCTTCAAGAGGGCCAAACTGAACCCGAACGCACATCTGATCAGGGGCGTGATATGCGGCTATCGCATAGAGAACATTGAAACTCCGTTAACGAGACAGGCAAGATATTTGGACAAACTGGTGGACGAACTGGCAAAAGGAAGGAAGATGGAGAAGATCTTAAGAGAATAAGGAAACGGAAACCTGTTCATCGTTTGTTGTGTCCGTTGACAGGTATGATATTGACGAAATACCAGGTAAAGTCTTACTCTTCCGGCAGATCGAAGGGTTCAATCTTTGGGTTCGAAAAGCCCTGATCTTCGCGACCCCGGTCTTTCAGTTCGGATTGCTCGATACTGATGCAATATAGATCGGCTTCGCGATCAATCTCTACAACATCAAAATCCTTGTCGAATGAGTCTTCATTAAATCCAAAGTGTTCGGCAACCTGCTGAATGCTCGGCTGAACTCCTTCCCACGTAAAACTAAAAAGTACTTTACTCATATCAACGAGAAATACCGCAGAAGACTAAGTCCCCTGCGGTATTAAAGTTATGAATTATCCTTTACAATTGCATTCGGATTTTTCCTGGTCGCTCTCCGGCGACTTTGGTAAATCTTCGGCATCCGGCAAGAGTTGTTCAATGAAATCCAATTGATCTTCCGTAAATTGATTCAGAAGGTCAAATTGCGCCATTTCGACATCCGTGAGCACTATGCTTTCTTCTTGAACCTCAATGTCTTCTGAAGATAGCTTTGGTTTGATACGCTTACAGAGCCATGGATATCTTCTACAGATCTTGTAATAGTAGCATAACCTTGGATAGCGTTTACAGATATTGATCACTACAATTGGACATTTAAGCTTATTAGCTATGGCAGAACCGTTGACCACACCATAACCTGTTCCGTAGTCAAATCCAGTTGGTCCGAGATCCTGAGCAGTGGAGCGGACCAGACTTCGAATGGCAGCCGGGCTTGTAAGTCTGATGAAAGGATTGTACGGTCTTTTGGTACGAATGGCAGCCACCATACCCGCTACTACCGGGCAAGCCGCCGAGGTTCCTCCATCTGCTGCGTATACACCGGATCCCTGGAAGTGCGTATATCCGGATACATCAGGTTTCTTATTCACCAGCCTACCAGGACCCTTGGAAGAATATCCTACTCGCTTTTTGCTTGTATCTACTCCCGCTACGGTTAACACGTGTGGAGAGGAGTTTGCACCGTAGATGGTCCGTGAAGTAACACCACGACATCTTCCATCCGGGCAATCGCTACCGCAGTTTCCGGCGGCGAAGAGAATATCAGCACCACACCGTTCCAGCGACCGTACGATACGGTTGAAAGGGTGGTTAGGGTTATCACTATAGTTTCCGGGATGACCCACTGGAAAATCCCATGACGGGTGGAACATTCCCCAACTGTTATTCACGACGAGTGATTTATTCACTCCCGGTCTGGGGGAAATGTTTCGTTGTAGTCGGATGAGGTGACGATACGCCAAAATAGCATCCGACAGGAATCCCTCCATTACTGTTCTCCCTGTTCTTCTGGTGGTAAGAAGCGCAATGTCCAGAATGGTACACTTTGGTGCGGCAATGCATACGTCATAGGCGCACATGGTCCCGTGACCAACAGGAGCTGATCCCGGAACAACGGAAGATGAAGCAGGTTTCCAGCTTCCGGCACTATCAAAACGTGGTCGCTTCCCCTTGCTGTTCAAATAAGCCATGTTGACCCCTGTATCTACAATAGCAACGCGTACCCCGCTTCCATCCGCCTTACAGTTGTGAAGGCGACTTACGTTGAGTAGTTTCTCTACTGTTTTATCACTACCTAAAGGTGGTGACACGGGACAAATCAGTGTGGGTTCAATTTCCGGATCGGCATACACTTCGACCACGTTCTTGTTTTTAAACGCGTCTTTTTGGAAGTTTTCCAGGTCGTCTTCATCTACTTCGCCTCTTACAATGTACGTGCTCTGATCGAGCTCGTAGTTAAATGAGGTACCCGCTTCGGTGTCGTACAGGTTTTCTTTTGCGTCCGATTCGAATTCAGATGAATCTGTTGTCATTTCCTGAGGAACAGCGATCACCCCAAATTTATCATCCAGGTTAAATCCTTCCAGTTTTGGAACCGTGTTTGCCCTCATTTTGGGTGGAGCTTCAGATGGCTGACTAATCAAGGCTTCAAAAGACCTTTCAAGGTTCTTGTTGTGAAATACTTCCACAATTACTCTCCTTTTCATAATAGTTCTGTTTTCGTTTTACCTACTCTGTTTCAGGCTTTTCGGTATTCCGCCTTTATCATCAGGGGCAAAGATTTACAGACATTATTAGGAGTGAAATACAGGATTGACTAAAAGTCAGGTTGCATCGATAAAGAGGTAATTTCAATCGACCTGCGATTTCCGGTGAGTAGGACAATGAAATGATTTTAGAAAGCGATAAAATCGATATCTTGAAGACTGTAAGAACTATTTTGAAGCGAAGCATTAATTCATATGAACGAAGTATATAATACCTATCGGCCTGATGGTTTTGGGACCGTTAGCGGATATCTTTTTGTAAGCAACCCACAGGAACTCATTGATTTTTTGGAGAAGGCCTTTTACGCAAAGGAGATGAGTCGCACAATAAATCCAAACAATGGGGATATTGCCAATTGTATTTTGAAAATAGGAACCTCTTGTTTTATGATAAGTCAGGCACGAGGGCAGTTTGAGAACATGAGAACGTCTTTTTATTTGTATGTGAACGACGTTGATAAAATGCACAAGCGGGCCTTAGACCACGGAGCCCGGGCTGAATTTGAACCGGCGGATATGGACTATGGAGATCGACAATCGGGAATTGTAGATCCCAGTGGAAACTATTGGTGGATCTCAAAAAGGCTGGAAGAAAAACCATACAATGACTAAACACCCTGGCCAGATGACAAAAGGCGAATTTATGGCCAATCGGCTCCGGGAAGTATTTCTCAATGGGCGTTGGGTGGCCAATACCAACTAC
>CAZTLE010000194.1:0-7537 GCA_964614415.1 uncultured Aureitalea sp.
TTGCCTTCAACAATGTCCTGAACTGTCGGATTAAAGTTGTTGTTGAAAATACTGATACTCTTAAAGGAGCCCCCTGCAAGTAGCCCTTGCAATGCGCAGAAATCGGTAATATTTTGAAGGTTATCGCCCGTAGAGGTAATCGTGATGTCATCGGAGACCAGTATGAGATCTTCCAGTCCGTCCAGGGTGGTTATTTGTGTATCGATAATTGCGAGCTTTCCGAAGATCTTTTCGATACCCTGCAAGGCTTCCAGCGATGAAATATTACCGGTTAAGATGATGTCGCCGTCATAACGGGATGATGTTATCGAGGAGAAAACGTTATTCAGTTCTTCCTGAGTGTCGATCACGATAGGGTCGAACGGCTTATCCTCGCGACAACTGATCGTTATCGCAAAGGCCATGGCCATTGAAATACAGGAAAACATGTAATGCAAACGTCTCTTCATAGCAAGTCCTAATTTAGGAGTTTATTTAAAAGGTCCTCCTTTTTTCTTCGAGATACTTCCAATTTTGAAGCATCCGATAACAACACATACCCACCATCTTCTTTCAGATACTTTTTTATATACTTTATGTGCACCAGGTGCTTTTGGTGAATTCTGAAAAAATTGGATTCCGAAAGCATGTTTTCATAATGTTTCAGGGTCTTGGTTGACGTAATACGCTGACCATCCACGAGGTAGATGTCGGTGTAATTACTGTACGATTCCAATCGCAGGATCTCATCGATGCGAATGAAATGAATCTCGTTGCTTGAGTTTACCACGATCTTATCTACCTCACCCGAAGCGGCGATTCCGGAAGCATACTTCAACTGAGCCTGTTGCGTCCCCTTTTCCAGTACCTTCACTCGGGCCACTGCGTCTATAAATTCTTGAGGGTTGATGGGTTTAAGCAAATAATCAAGAGCCGAATATTTAAATGCTTTGATCGCAAACTCGTCATAGGCCGTGGTAAAGATGGTGTGAAACTTCTTCCCGGCACTTTGTTCCAAAACTTCAAACCCGGTTCCGTCACCTAAATTGATATCGAGAAGCACCAGATCGAACTCGGTATTCGCTATGAGCGAGATACCTTCCGTCTTGCTGTTGGCAACCCCCACTACGGTAACCTCCTCCAGGTATTTCCCGATGTAGCTTTGCAGTGTGGTTACCGCATTTAGTTCGTCTTCTATGATCAATACCTTAAGCATGCAGTGGTATTCTAATGGTTACTTTCGTTCCTAATGCATTTCCCTGATCATCTTTCAGGTCGTCATATATGATACGCCCGGAAGGTGAATCCCCCATAAGCGCAAGTCTTTTTTTCACGATTTCGGTACCCAGGGATTTGTGTGCTTTGTTTTGGGCAGCGGCACGTCCCACTCCGTTATCTTCTACCGTACAGATCAAATGATCGTCGTCCCTCGAAGTTATGGAAATCGATACGGAGCCCCCTTCTTTTTTCGGTGAAATACCATGGATAATAGCATTCTCTACGAACGGCTGGATTAGCATTGGTGGAATTTGAACCAGATCCGATTCAATGGACGGATCTACGTTCAGTTCATATTGTAATCGATCTCCAAAACGCATCTTCTCGAGTTCCAGATACATTTCTATTCCTTCAATTTCGCGAGACAGTGCAATGAGCGACTCACGGGAATGGGTGAGTGTTTTTCGAAGCAAATTCGAGAACTTAGCCAGATATATTTCCGAATTCAGGGTATCGCCTGTGGCAATGAAACTTTGAATGGAATTGAGCGAATTAAACACGAAATGCGGATTCATTTGCGACTGCAACGCCCTTCCTTCCAGTTGCGACAGCTCGTTTTTAAGCCCCTGAACCTTTAGCTTTCGCATATAAAAGGCTCGTAGGACGATCCAGAATAAAGAGAATGCCAAAACAATAAGCCCGATACGGAACCACCAGGTTAAGTAAAAGGCAGTCTCGAAGGTCATGGTCAGAGAAATGGGGTCCGTCCACGAACCGTCCTTTCGATCGGCCCGCACCAGGAAGTTGTAGGTCCCGGCATCCGGAAGGGATGTAAACTGGGCCTTTGTATCCCGGGTGTCTACCCAATCGTCGTGAATCCCTTCGATCTTATACTGATAATTGATACGTCCCAGCCTGGCATAATCCAACGAGACATACCCGATGGTAATGGTTTGATATTCGGCGGGAACTATGAGTTCGGAAGGAATAGAATCGATTTTGGTACTGTTCATACCTATGTATTCGAAACGGATATCAGGTTCTGTTTCGAAGTTTGAGGGGATATCGGATGAACGGGAATCGTATCCCGGATAAAAGTAGAGTCCATGGCCGGAGGTTCCTATCCAGACAGAGCCCTGATGGTCTGTGTAGCCTGAGGTCAGGGATTTATTACCCAACAACGGGAGACCGGCTGATTGGGCACGTTGTACCGAATCCAGGGCAACACCTTTTTGGGACGAATTGTAAAATGTGTATTGATCAATTGATTCAAAGTCATATCCGTTGAATCGCGACCATCCTTCATCGGTTTCAACAACCAAATATCCGGTTTCGTCCTGTCCAATGGTAAGGACATTATTGGAAGGCAATCCGTCGTCCTGCGTATAATTGCGATATGGCTGATCCTGGGCAAATAGCTCAGCACCAACCAGTAACGTGAAAAGTATATATATTCCGAATCGCTTCAAGAGACGTGATTTCGCGTCAATTTAGGAAGTATTTGACAGGGATCGAAAGATATTTAGATTATGGTGTCAAAAATTTAGTATTCGGCTCACTCGGACGCTTTGTGCTTTCGAATAAGCGGGATGAATTTGAGGCGGTATTTTACGATAAGCGCAACAGCCCGGTATGCGACCCAAACGATCAATGCGATCCAAATACCCAACAAGCCCATGTCGTAATATTTGGTGATCAATAAGGTTGGGACAAACCCCAGTAACGTGGCGCCCAGCAACACATTCCGCAGATATCGCATCTCGCCCAGCCCTTTGAAAATAGCATCCAAAGTAAAACTCAGGGAATTAAACGGCTGACTCACAAGGACCATAAAGAATATACCCAGAAATACCGTATGAACTCCCGGATCTTTGTTGAACAATAAACCGATGGAATCGTAAAAGGCAAGCCCTAAGAGTATGAGAATCGATGCCACGCCAAGATTGTACAGATTAACCCGTTTGGTGACCTTCCAGAGTGAAGTGTAGTCTCTTGCGCCCAATAGCTTTCCTCCCAGTATGTTTCCGGCGGCTCCATAACCATCTATGAAAAAGGCCGTGAACATCCATATATTGATGGCAATCGTATGCGCAGCGAGCACGTCTTTTCCCAGTGCTGTTGCTTCCCGTGTGGCAAGGATAAGGGCAGCGTTAAGGGCCACGGAACGGACAAATAAATTAAGACTCATAAATACCAGGCGAACAATTTCCGGATGCAGTGGAAACCGAAGGCGTAGGGAAATCGATGTTTTTTTCAGTAGGAGGATCAGCGCCATGATCGCCATAATCACTTGAGCGATAAGACTGGCCCAGGCGGCACCCTGAATACCCAAAGCAGGAATGTAGTCGTTCACACCATAGACCAGTGCAAAGTCGAGTCCGATATTGATCAGTGCGCCAACGGTAGCAATGATCATGGGCCAGAAGGTATTTTGGAGTCCTCGGAAAAGACCGAAGATGGCAAAAGTGAACAAGGTCAACGGGAACCCCCAAACCCTGATCTTGTAATAATCCAGGCTTAATTCCAGGATAAGGCCTTCGGCATTCAACAGGGTAAAGATCTCCTCCACAAAGAAATACGTACTTGCAAGGACTACAATACTGAGGGCAATATTGTAGTAAATAGCCTGTGCCGGAAAATTCTGCAGGTCCTCCAGTTTACCCGCTCCCAGATTTTGTGAGACGATGGCAGAGATAGCACTACGGGTTTGTCCGAGAATCCAAATCAATGCCGACAGGAATACTCCCACGATACCTACAGCGTCCAGGGATTCCACACCATATTCCGGAATGTTTCCAACGATTGCCGTATCGGTAATGGAAAGCACGGGTTCGGCAATGCCGGCAACGATGGCAGGCAGGGCCAACTGTTGAATACGCTTGAAAGAAATATCTGTTTTCGACACGTTCAAGGTGCAAAAATAGATAATAAGACGGACTAGAAATACATTTTCTGCGTTTCAACAAGAGGCCAGTTGTTTGTAAATAGTTATATTTAAAGTTCATTCGGGCTATGAAAAAGGAATTGTATTGATTCCTTGAAAATTTACTAGATAAACAGGCAGGGAGAAGAGGTACACTTTTATGTGAAGTTATGTATCGCAGAGCACTCTACATTTGTTTTTGGTTGTTAGGTATAACAGCCTACAGCCAGGATTGCCCGGATTTGCTGAATCCTATTGCGGGGTCTACCGGTGTGCCCGTGGATACCACTATTAGTTGGGAGAATGTAGTAGGTGTGAACGGATACATCATCTCGCTGGGGACCACCCCCGGAGGAGGAGAAATTGTAAATGAGCAGGCCGTAGGAAGCAGTACGAGTTACACACCTCCTCTCGGATTGCCCGAGTCCACTCAGATCCATGTAACCATCACCCTGTTTTTCTTTGATCTTCCGGACATAGTCTGCCCCAGTGTGTCTTTCACTACTGAAAATGTCACCACAGTTCCCGACTGTACAACGCTCATATCTCCTCAGGACGGAGATGAAAATGTTCCCGTAAGCACCATTCTCATATGGAGATACGCTTCCAAGGCAACAGGATATCGGGTTACCGTAGGGACAGCGCCAGGGGCCGGTGATATTGTCAATAACCTGGATGTGGGGAATGTGCTTAATTATAATCCTCCGGGAGATTTACCCGTAGCGACCGAAATATTTGTTTCAATAGATCCGTATAATGAGAACGGAACGGCGACAGGTTGTGTCGAGGAAAGCTTTATCACCGGCGGAGGTGGAGACCCTCCCGGCTGTACTACGCTCATTAGCCCCGAAGACGGGGCGATCAATGTTCCCTTGTCACCTATAGTACAATGGACACCGGTTGCTGGGGCAACGGGATATATAGTGTTTATCGGTTCCTCTCCTTTCAATAACGATGTTGTTGACGGCGATATATTCTTCACCACATCGATCCAGGTGCTGAATTTTGAACCCAACCGCACTTATTTTGTAAAGATCATTCCGTTCAACGATGCCGGTCAGGCACAGAATTGTCCTCAGGAATCCTTCTCTACCATTTTAGGCTGTGGCCCTTTCTTTGATGATCAGGGAAATCTTATCACGCTGAACCCCGAGATTGACTTTCCGGATACAATCAGTCTTTGTGAAGATTCGTTGCCCACGCGAGTTACTTCCACCGATATTGCCGATGGCTTCCGTTGGTATCAGATCACCGATTCAGGAGATGAAATTCTCATTTCCGAAGAACCTTTTGCCGATATCCCCGAGTTTGGTGTTTATCGCTATGAGGCATACAATGTTATTATTCAGGACGGAATCACACTGGAATGTCCTACTACTAAGGAGTTCACCACTACTCTGTCATCCAAAGCACAGATTGATTTTATTCAAAGAGATTATGCCAACGGACTGTTCACTGTGATCATTGGCACTACAGGTTCGGGGGTATATGAATTTTCGCTTACCGGTCCGGAGGGTCCCTACCAGAATCTGGAAATTTTTACGGACCTGCCTCCCGGAACATATACGGTATATGTTCGTGATAAAAATGGTTGCGGAATAGCGGAAGAGACCTTTCGTTTGGCACCGCCCACTACAGGATTCCCACCCTATTTTTCTCCGAACGGAGATGGGATCAATGATTTTTGGCAGTACATACCTCCCGAAGTAGACCCACTTCCTGTGCAGGTGATCTATGTGTTTGATCGCTTCGGAAAAATGCTCGATCAGATCAATCCTTACACCGAGGGCTGGGACGGCCGATACAACAATACGCCCATGCCTCTTGGTGGCTACTGGTACAGAGCGGAGTTGAGAGACGGAGGTGTTATTACGGGGTATTTCTCGCTTATTCGTTAGCTTCTTCAGAAAGGACCAACTCATAGCAATAAAAGGGATGGTCGCTCTGCTTCGGAAAGTACACATTCCCCAGACGTTGATATCCCCGGGCTTCGTAGAAGCGTTGATTACGGCTATTTTGGCTAAACGTATCCAGCCGTACTGAAACACCTCCCAAGTTTCGGATATGGTCTTCGGCAAAATCCATTAAGTGGCGCGCCCGGCCTTTCCCCTGTTCGTTTGGATGTACGGCAACCCGGTGTATATAGTAGTTATTTCCGTCCGCAGTAATCCAGTCAATAGCTTTGTATTCTTCATCCATTTCCGGGGAAATCACAATGCAACCAATGATGCTGTCTTCAACAAGGATAAATAATTCACCCCTTTCGACGTCCTTCTCAAAAGCCTCCCGGGACGGATAATGCTCGTTCCATTGATAGATGCCTTGCGCGATCATCCTGGCCGCGCAAGCCCATGTCATTACTAATATTTCGTCAATTTCCTCGAGTTTAGCGGGCCGTATCATTAATATGGAGTAATTTTGCATCAAAATTAAAGATAATTGACAGATGAAAAATATACTGGTTCCTGTAGGTTCGGTTGAAAACGGGGTGAATAACCTCAAGTACGCGGTTAACTTTGCTGCCATAAGCGGAGCGGAGGTATACCTCATCAACCTGTACAAAGAGTTTTCCAAGGTAGGAGGGCTTACCAAGGTGAACGAACTGGTATTGGAAGACAGCCAGGCCATTCTCGACGAGGTGATGTCTCAGGTAGATACCAATGCGGTGAAAGTGCATGCAAGACCAGTGAAGGGAGATCCTTTTGAAGGTATTGCCCGTTTATCCAAACAACTGGATATTGACCTTGTTATTCTGGCTCCACAAAGCATAGACATTCACGACGAGATATATTTGGGAAGTACCACCGGGAAAATTGTCAAGCAGACAGATGTACCGGTATTGATTGTCCCCAGGGAATACCTCTTCCGCAAAGCGGAGAATATTTTACTTGCCTTAAAGAGTGGGCATTTCGAGAAGGAAAATGCACTGGAACCTCTAAAGGATTTGGCAGGGATGTTCAGCAGTAAAGTGCATCTGCTACGGGTGCGAACACCAAATGCTCCTGATGATGACACAATCTGTGATGAGTTGAAGGATATGATCGCTTCGGAAACGGTAACTGACAATGCCACCATTTTCCAGGGTGTTTTGGAGCACTTTCAGGACCATAATCCGGACATACTTTGTGTGTTTAGACGCAAGCGTGGTTTCTTCCAAAAACTATGGGAGAAGAACACAGTACTCAAAAAGGAATTCCACACGTCAAAACCCTTGCTCATACTGAAAGGACAGGAATAGGGTTTTTACTGAATTCTTGAAGGAATTTGGCACTGTGTGACTAAATTTTACTATTTTCGCACACACGAATTTAGGGGCATTAGCTCAGCTGGCTAGAGCGTTTGGCTGGCAGCCAAAAGGTCATCGGTTCGACTCCGATATGCTCCACATCAAATATTGAAAAAGCCTGCACAGATGTG
>CAZTLE010000195.1:0-7485 GCA_964614415.1 uncultured Aureitalea sp.
CGGTGAAAATTTGATCGACGATATCAAAGTACGTGTAGAAGATAGCATTCTTAAGATCAGTAACCTTAATAATTGCAACTTGATTCGGGATTACGGGATTTCGAAGGTCTTTGTAGTGACCAATCTCGATACGCTAATAGTTCGCAATAGCTCCGGACTCCCTGTGGAGAATCAGGGACCGCTTAAGTTCCGTCAGCTAACCTTGATCGCAGAAGACAGGGCCGAAGAAGACGAATTCCATATTGATGGTGATTTTAACCTGAATCAGTTGGATCTGGGATTATTGATTACCAAAGCCAATGGTATATCGACTTTTCGGCTTAGTGGCAAGGCTGCGGCGGCACGATTCAATCTGTTTGATAGCGATGTACGTGTGGAGGCAGGAGACTTTGAAGTCGACGCTGTTTCTTTCTTCCATCGAAGCACAAATAAGCTTATCTGTAATCCCCGGGAGAGCATTGTGGGTAGTATTGTAAGTCTGGGTGATGTAGTTGCCAAGAACAGACCTCCGTTCATCGAGGTGGAAGAACTATTTAGAGGGCGTCTTATTTTTGAGTAGTCAGCTCGATGAAGAGCTTCTCCAGATTGGTATTCTTTTGATGTAGCTGAAGAATCTTCAATTCATTATCATGTGCGAAATCGAACACGGCAGCACGCATATCCTCTTCGGTCGCAAAGTGAATCTGGTAGACAAATCCAACACTGTTTTCCACTTTGGTGACTTTGGGTAATTTCTGAAGCGCCACTTCCTCCACCCGGTAATCGAATTCCACTTCCACGATCTGTTTCCGGGAATCGGACAGCTCGCTTAGTTTTTTGTCGAGCACTATTTGTCCCTGGTTGATAATTATAACACGGTCGCACATAGCTTCCACTTCCTGCATAATATGTGTGGAAAGAAGTACGGTTTTTTCAGTACCTACATTTTTAATGAGCTCCCGGATCTCGATAATTTGATTGGGGTCCAAACCAGTAGTGGGCTCATCCAGGATCAATACGTCGGGATCGTGCAGTAAGGCATTCGCAAGTCCTACGCGTTGCCGGTATCCCTTGGATAGCTGTCCTATTTTCTTATGAGCTTCGGGCGTAAGTCCTGTTTGCTCGATCACTTCATCAATGCGCGATCTCGGAGCCTTGTAGATATCTGCATTGAAGCGCAGGTACTCGCGTACATACATATCGAGATATAACGGATTGTGCTCAGGTAGATAGCCTATACTCTTTTGGACGTTCCTGGATGCCTCGGTAACAGAGTGTCCGTTTACGGAGGCCGTTCCATCCGAAGCAGTAATATAGGTAGTAAGTATCTTCATCATAGTAGACTTCCCGGCACCGTTGGGACCCAGGAATCCGACAATCTCACCTTTGGATACAGAAAACGACACATCATTCAGTGCCTTTTGTGCTCCGTAATTCTTGGTGATATGTTGTACTTCTATCGACATATGTTACGACGTCAAAACTACACAATTAAAAAAGTGAAAAAAAGATTTTGTCCTTTTTATAAAATGACTACTTTAGCCCTATACAAACGACGAATGAACACATTCAGTACATATTTCAACTTTTGGTTTTTCTATTTTACAGATAAGACCGGGGTTGATATGTAATTGTTTAAGCATATAATTGATACAAATCCCGGAACATGTTCCGGGATTTTTTTTGAACACTATACAAAGAACGTTACCAGTATGAAAATTGCAATTCAGGGAATCGAAAATTCCTTTCACCACGTCGCGGTGGAGACCTTATTCCCGGATACCGATATAGAACTTGTTAAATGTGACTCGTTCGGAAAGGTAACCGACCAGGTCGCCTCGCGCTCAGCCGAGTTCGGAGTGTTAGCTATTGAGAACACTATTGCGGGCTCCATTTTACCAAACTACAATTTGATTGATTCAGGTGCTTTTCGAATCTATGATGAGGTATTTCTCAATATCCAGATGTACGTCATGGCGTTGCCATCGGAGTCCATTCATGATATCCGGGAGATTCATTCGCATCCGGTGGCCTTGCTTCAATGTAAAGACTATTTGAAGCGTTTTCCGCCACAGTTCAAAGTGATCGAGGGGAAGGATACGGCCTCGGCAGCAAAGCGAATTAAGGAGAATCAGTTGAAGGGTGTAGCGGCCATTGCCGGAAAACAGGTGGCCGAGAAGCTCGGACTGAAGATACTCGATTCCCGCGTTCAGGATATCAAAGAGAACCAAACGCGATTTGTACTTGTAGGCAGACCCGGAGAAGATGTATCTCTTCAAGCGAACAAAGCGACCTTAAAGTTTAAACTGGATCATTCCGTGGGAAGTCTTTCACAAGCATTACAGGTATTCAGTACCTTCGGTATTAACCTTACCAAGATCCAGTCATTGCCTGTTTTGGGTACTCCCTGGAAATATGCCTTTTTTGTCGACGTGCTGTTTGATGACGGAGAACTTTTTGACGAAGTGGTTACCGTATTGCGAAAAGCTGTAAAAGAATTAAAGGTTTTGGGGATTTACCGACAAAATTCAAACAATGCCCCAAGCGAACTTTCTAATGTACTAACTCATGGAAAATAAGAAGGAATTACGAAGCTGGTTGGATGGGATGAAGCTGGCACACCCAATAGTTATTGCGGGTCCTTGCAGCGCCGAGACGGAAGAACAGCTTCTCACCATAGCACATAAACTTAAAGACACGGATACCAATGTACTCCGCGCAGGAATCTGGAAGCCCAGAACCCGACCCGGCAGTTTCGAAGGTGTGGGAGCGGTCGGTTTACAGTGGTTGCAGCGTGCCAAAGAAGAAACGGGATTGCTTACCACCACCGAAGTGGCTAACGCTTCTCATGTGGAACTGGCGCTAAAACACGATGTAGATATTCTGTGGATCGGGGCCCGGACAACGGTCTCTCCCTTCATTGTACAGGAGATCGCCGATGCGCTGCGTGGAACCGAAAAAACAGTACTTATCAAGAACCCGGTAAATCCCGATCTGGCGCTCTGGATTGGTGCCGTGGAACGCTTTCACCATGCCGATGTGGCCAATCTTGGTGTAATTCACCGCGGCTTCTCTACCTATGAGAAAACCCGCTATCGCAACAATCCGGAGTGGCAAATCCCCATTGATCTGCAAGCTCGTTTTCCCGATCTGCCGCTTATTTTGGATCCGTCGCATATTGCCGGTCGCAGGGATATCATATTCGATCTTTGTCAAACGGCATTGGATCTTAACTATGATGGCCTCATGGTGGAGACCCATCACGATCCGGACAATGCGTGGAGTGATGCGAAGCAGCAAATTACTCCGGATACGCTGGATCAAATGACGGTAGATCTTCGTATCCGCGAAGAGGAAAGCCAGGAAACTGAATTTCGGAATAAGTTGGCCACTATGCGTACCCAAATTGATGTGGTCGACCATAAGCTGATTGAACTTCTGGGCAAGCGTATGAAGATCGCAGATGAGATCGGATTGCTTAAGAAGAAGAACAACGTGGCTATTTTACAATCCAGAAGATGGAATGAAATTCTGGGCAAAATGATCCTCGAAGGAGAGGAGAACGCTTTGAGCGAAGAGTTTATTCTGAAGATATTCAAAGCCATTCACCAGGAATCCATAAATCATCAGGAAGAAGTGTACAAAGCGTAGTTTTTTGTTTTTGAAGAAAGTGTTACATTTGGCCCGTTAGCAACACCCTCCTTCGCTGACGAGACCATACACATAGAAATCAAAACACTACAGTAACATGAGAAAATTTACACTAGCCATCCTCATGGCCTTTTTTGCAATTGGCATTAGTTTAGGCCAGGGAACCTTAGGCCCTATTACGTTTACACACGGTAAGGAGATTGAAGAAGACAGCGAGAAGATCGTTCGAATCGCCGGAGAAGCCAATAACAAAGTATATACATTGGCGACCAAAGGGAAGAACTATTTTATCAAGGTTTTCGATTCGGCCGAAATGGCGCTACAGGCCACTCATAAGGTGGAACTACCCGAATTTAAAGGAAAGGATGTCGATTTTGAAGACATCTTTGTCATCAACGGAAATATCTTCGTTATAGGTAGTGCCTTTGATAAAAAAGCCAAGAAAGCATCGTTATTCGGTTTTGGAGTTTCCCCGGACGGTAAACCCGGTTCCAGCAGTACCTCACTATTTTCCACACCTGTGACCAAGAAGAAAGAGAAAGGCGCTTTTTACTTCAGGGAATCCCCCGATGGAGAACGACTGCTCATCCTGCATGCTGCCCTCTTTGAGAAGAATGATGAAGTTCAGTATGAAATAAAACTGTTCGACGACGGCCTAAACGAGATTATGAGTAATCGTGAAAAGGTTCCCTTTAAGGACAGAAAAGATCTTGAGTTTACCATTTCCGACTTTGACACAAGTATCTATGGTGATGTGTTTGTAGCTATAAATGAGAGCTACCGTGACCGAAAGAGCAAAACGAACGTTGAAAAGTTCGAGCTACATGCCTTTAAAGCGGATAAGGGTTATGAGAAAGAAGTGATCAACATTGATTTCACCAACAGAGAGGTGATCAATTGTGAGATGATGGCCAATCAGGACGGTAAAGTACGCTTGGTAGGTTTCTATTCCAGTGTCCGCAAGAGTGGAAAGGCCAACAAAGAGCTCAAGGGAATTTATGCCGCTACTGTAAACGCGTCTACCAACGCAGTGGACGGTTTGGAATTCAACGAATTCGACTATGAGACCAAAGTAAAACTCATCGGAGAACGTCGCGCCAAGAAAGGAAAGGATGTTAAACCGCGTTATGTGAGTCACAGTCTTATTGAAAAAGAAAACGGAGGGCTTATCCTGCTTTCCGAATACCAATTGGTGGGTGTAGGCCGAAGCTCCGGGCTGGGGCCTTTGTCACTTACACCTGTTACCTATGTGCACAACGAGATCATAGTTACATCCCTGAATCCGGATGGAACGGTGGCATGGGCCAATGTAATTCCGAAAGATCAAAAGGCGGCATTCACAACCGTATCTCTTGGGATGTTTGCCTTTGCAGGGAATTCCAACTTCTCGGTAGGTGCCGGAGTCAATGTGCCACTGGGAGTGCTAGGAAAAGGACCCGAATATCTAAGCGCCATGCCTATCTATAAGGACGGGACACTCACTGTGGTGTTCAACGATAATGACAAGAACATTGGCGTTACGGACATTGAAGAGATCAAACCTTTAGGCAACTATAATAAAGCAGTGCCTACGGCTTTTGTGTTCGACTCGACAGGAAACCTGGATCGTATCGATCAGGGAGAATACAAAGATGGTCAGTTGATTCTTCGGCCGTTGGTCTATTATCGAACCAGTAATGACGAATACATTATTTATTCTTCCCGAAAGGATATTGACAAACTGGGAAGAATGCGTATAGAATAAGCCAGTAAGACAAAACCCGCCTCAAAGCGGGTTTTTGTTTTTAATTACTTGTTTAGCTTTCTCTTGAAAATATACCGGGTGATAAAAATCCCCTGTCCATCCGTCTCCCCGGCGTCGCTTTCTACAGCGCTGGTCACAAAAGCGAGATCCCATCCCTGGGCGACCATGTCATTTATTTTTGATGAGATAACAGCATCATTTGCCGCGATGTTCTGAAAACGAATACCTCCGAGGTTATAGAAATTAAGCAGCTTGGTTTCATCAAAGTCCTTCACCCGAATATCGGAGCGCTTTGATTTATTTCGGGTATTGTCGTTCTCCGTTTGTGTTGAAGTGAAATCTTTGTAATCTCTGTCCGCATTGGAAGAAATAATACGGGATCTACCCAACCCTCCGGGCACTATAGACTCGACACTCGTTATTACTCTAACTTCGTACTCCTGAGCTTGCAGGTCCATGGCAATTAGGCTGAAAAGTGCAACAGCCAAACAAAATTTCCTCATGATTGTGGTGATTAAGTTGATGATTAAGTTATAGAATCTTAAGTTACAATTTTCCCATCAAAGAACTACTTTTGTGAAATAGTGTAATGAGAGGTCTTGTCTACAAATCAACCGGAAGTTGGTATACCGTTAAGGCGGAGAACGGTTCGTTCTTTGAATGCCGCCTTAAAGGAAAATTCCGTATTGATGATATTAAGAATACCAATCCGGTGGCCGTGGGTGACTGGGTTATGTTCGAGAAGGAAACCATAGGCGACGAGACCGTAGGGATTATTAATCGCATCGAAGACCGGGAAAACTACATCATCCGGAAGTCGGTTAACCTCTCAAAACAGACGCATATCATAGCGGCGAACATTGACATTGCCTTCCTGTTGATCACACTGAACAACCCTACCACTTTTACGACATTTATCGATCGGTTCCTGGTTACGGCCGAAGCCTATGATATAAAGGCTGTATTGCTCTTCAATAAGATAGACACCTATAGCGAAGATGAATTGGTTGAAGTGAAGTACATGGCTTCCATGTACCGGGATATTGGGTATGAATGCATTGGAATCTCGGCGGTCACCGGTCATAATGTAGACAAGGTTAAAGCACTCATGAAGAACAAGGTGAGTATGTTTTCCGGCCATAGCGGTGTTGGAAAATCAACCCTTATCAATATCATTGAACCGGAGTTGGATTTGAAGACGTCCGAGATTTCAGTGCAACATCAACAAGGGCAACATACAACGACCTTTGCCGAGATGTTTGATCTTTCCTTTGGTGCCCAGATTATAGATACGCCGGGTATTCGCGGTTTTGGTGTGGTTGAAATGGACAGTGAAGAACTGGGAGATTATTTTCCGGAGTTTTTCCGTCTGAAAGAACACTGCAAATTCAACAACTGCCTCCATATTGAAGAGCCGAAATGCGCTGTAAAGGAAGCACTGGAAAATGAAGAAATCGCCTGGTCCCGCTATCGCAGTTATTTGCAAATTCTGGAAGGCGAGGAAGACTCCGACGGCTTCCGCGGCAGAAAAGATGTTTATCGATCCTGATGAGAGTTGTAGTTCAAAGAGTGAAAAGCGCATCTGTCACTATTTCGGGGGAAAAAGTGGCCGACATAGGAACCGGTTTCCTCGTCCTTTTAGGGATAGAAGCAGACGATTCGAAGGATGACGCTACCTGGCTCGCAGGAAAGATTGCCCGGCTTCGTGTCTTTTCTGATGAGGATGACGCCATGAATCTGTCGCTTTTCGATATTGAAGGCGAGATCATTGTTGTGAGTCAGTTTACACTGCATGCGTCTACGAAAAAAGGAAACCGACCTTCCTTTATCAGGGCCGCCCGACCTGAGACAGCCATTCCGTTATACGAGTTCTTTGTTTCCGAACTGGAAGGGCTTTTAGGTAAGAAAGTGCAAACGGGTGAGTTCGGTGCTATGATGGATGTAGAGCTCGTAAACGACGGACCGGTGACCATTTGGATGGACACCAAAAACAAAGAGTAGCATAATTAAAAAATTATACGTTTCTTTATCCCAAGTAACAATTCCCTCCACCAGCTTTGTATCCATGAGAAGAATTATAGTGGTACTTACTATTTTGGTAGGCTTTTACG
>CAZTLE010000196.1:0-7470 GCA_964614415.1 uncultured Aureitalea sp.
CATCAATGATGTTCAGGCGAGCCTCGACAAGGCTGTGGACAATTACTTCACAGATCTCGCCACGAATCACACCATTGGTTTTGTGGACGATTCTATCACTCCCGGTGAATTCTACAAAAAAATTCGCATGAAGTCCTTTATGACCTCCCTGGATTCTACCGGAGGTACCTGGGCGGAATACAGAAGTTCGAATCCCTCAGGCATAAACTCAATATCGATTTTGCGAAATCCGGAGCAGGATTCGCTGAAAATAGAAATACTGGATAGCTTACCTGACAGGTTTCTTCGGAATTTTGCCCTACGGGATTCCATGATCTTTCAGCCGGTCGAGATGCTTACCTCCAAGATCGTGCTGTCTTTTTCTGAAGATGAATTACCCATTTCCGTGATTGACAGTTTAATGCAGTCCGAGTTGGAACAAAAGAAGATCGATATTGAATACGGCCTCGTGTACGACGGACATTTCACTCATCGCTCCACCATACGACCGCAAATCGTTGAAAAAGCCAGTTTAAGCACTTCTTCGCGTTCTCCTTTTTTCTATAACAACCATGCCCTGTCCATTCATTTCAGCAATATCACCCTGGCGGTACTGAAAAAAAACATGCTCAGCATATTGTTGTCACTCATATTAGTAGGTGGTGTATTGGCCTGTTTGTTATACCTGCTGAAGATCATAAAACATCAAAAACAACTGGCAGAGGTAAAAAATGACCTTATAGGGAATATCACCCATGAGTTCAAAACGCCTATTGCGACCATTGGGGTCGCTATGGAAGGCATTCGGAATTTTAATAACACCAATGATCCGGAGAAGAGTTTACGGTATGCGGAGATCTCAAGTCAGCAGGTCCAAAAGCTAAATGAGATGGTCGAAAAGTTATTGGAAACAGCGACTCTGGACAGTGAGCAGCTGGAGCTTAACCGGGAAGAAAGAGATTTGGTGGAATTGCTTCGGAAAGCTTCGAATAAGGAGGACATACCGTTGGAGAACAAAACTATTTCGTTCCGCACATCGGATGAGCAAATCAATTATCCCGTGGATGGCTTCCACTTTGAAAATGCTGTGAACAACATTATCGACAATGCCATTAAATACGGAGGCGAGGCCATTTCAGTAGATATTGAAAAGAACGGTTCGGGGATCGAAATAGCGATTAGCGACTCGGGAAATTCCCTTTCCGAAGCCCATAAAAAACAGATCTTTGAGAAGTTCTACCGCGTTCCCAAGGGGAACACCCACGATGTGAAAGGATTTGGCATCGGCCTGTACTACGCTAAAAAGATCATCGAGAAACACGGTGGTAAGATTGGACTTCAGCTGGCCGATTGGACCACGTTCAAAATAAGTCTTCCTTATGCATAGTAAAACCAAAATACTGCTGGCTGAGGATGAGCCCTCCCTGGGTCAAATCATCAAGGAAAGCCTTGAAACCAGGGGATTTCAGGTAGTGCTTTGCACGGATGGAAAAGAGGCCGAAGAGCAGTATTTCAAGGAAGATCCTCAGCTGTTGGTATTGGATGTGATGATGCCCAGAAAGGACGGTTTCACCCTGGCGAAAGAGATTCGGAGTCAGGATCAGCATACCCCTATTATCTTCTTAACGGCAAAATCCCAAACCCAGGACGTAGTTGAAGGATTTGGTCTGGGCGGTAATGACTACCTGAAAAAGCCGTTCAGTATGGAGGAACTCATCGTTCGTATTGATAACTTACTGAACAACAACCGAAATGGCGACCTGGGCGCCGAAGTGGGTATTGGAGCCTACACTTTCAATTATAAGAAACAACAACTTCAGTTTGCACAGGACGAACCCGTGGCCCTCACCCATCGTGAGGCAAGCCTCCTGTTTCATTTAAGCAACAATCGCAATAGCGTCCTCGACCGATCCATGATCCTCAAAAAACTGTGGGGTGATGACGACTTTTTTAATGCAAGAAGCATGGATGTTTTTATCACTCGACTACGGAAGAAGCTAAAGAAAGATGATTCCATCCAGATCATCAACATTCGCGGATACGGCTACAAGTTGGTTTGTTAGAATTGAGTAGGTAGTTGTTAGTGGTTCGTGGTTCGTGGTTCGTGGTTCGTGGTTCGTGGTTAAAATGTTCAAATTTAATAATGGCTATTCTTGATTTATACTGGACACTGCAACTGTTTACTGCCAGCTTTGATTTAGTTACTGGTTACAGGTTGCAGGTTTAAGTCTCTTCTCTCTTTTCTATTCTCTTTGTTCTATTTTTTTGGTTTGTGGCAAGAAATTGACTCCATGTTATTTTGAAAATCTTTCCGTCTCAAAGTTTACCTCGGGAGATACTAAAGTTCTCAAGATTCGGTTTAATGATTACTCGTCTATCTATTGACGGCATTTCGTATCTTGTACTCCTATGCGTGCCCTTTTACTTATGGTCCTGTTTATTTCCTCGATTTCCTTTTCCCAGGAACTCAAGTCGGAAGGAACGTTTAAACTCGAAGTAGATAAATTCATCGGTGTTGATTCCTATCAAAACACCTATTTCATCAAGGATCAGGTACTACATAAAGAAGGCCCCCTGGGAGAATTTGTTTTCCATAACTACCAGTTCGGCCCAATTACCTCAGTAGATATTATCAATCCGCTTAAGGTCCTGGTGTTTTACCAGGAGGTGAACACAGCCCTGTTCCTGGATAACCGGCTTAACGAAATAGAGCGGATCAACTTCAATGAACTACCGGAATTTCTGAACATAAGTGCCGCCGGTAATGCCGGAAACAACCTGATATGGATCTTTAATATCGACTCGCAACAACTGGAGTTATACGACTATCGCAATCAGCGAAAAACGATCGTATCCCAACCTTTTGATGGTGAGATCAAATCGCTGTCCAGCGGATTCACCTATTGTCATGTACTCACCCCAAATGCCCTCTTTACCTTCAATGTCTACGGCAGCTTTATTTCTGAAAAAGAATCCCCCGGATATGATAAAATTTCACAGCACGGAGGGAACATCGTTGCGGCACAAGGTGATGCGTTGGTGTATCTTGCCATCTCCTCAGAAAATCCGGCAGAAAATACCGTTGTCCCATTAAACACGAAGGACGTCGAAATAACCATACGAGACTTGCAGCTAACTCAGGATTTCCTGTATATTTATGACGGAAATTTAGTCCATACCTTTTCACTAACTCAATCAAAGCAATAGAATCCATGCATGTAGCCATTGCCGGAAACATAGGCTCAGGAAAGACCACCTTAACTCGTTTACTCGCAAAGCACTACAAATGGAAAGCTCATTTTGAAGATGTGGAAGACAATCCGTATTTGGATGACTTCTACAACCAAATGGAACGCTGGTCTTTCAATCTTCAGATCTATTTCCTAAACAGCCGTTTCCGACAAATTCTCGACATTCGAGAAAGTGGAAAAAATGTAATTCAGGACCGGACGATCTACGAAGATGCACACATCTTTGCGCCCAACTTACATGCCATGGGCCTTATGACCAACCGGGATTATGAAAACTACAGAGCACTCTTCGATCTTATGGAAAGTGTTACCGCCGGACCGGATCTGCTTATCTATTTGCGCAGTTCGATCCCAAATCTGGTCAACCAGATCCACAAACGAGGGCGTGAATACGAAAACTCCATTAGTATAGACTACCTCAGCCGACTTAACGAACGATACGAAGCCTGGATCCATGAATACGATAAAGGCAATCTGATCATTCTGGATGTGGACAACCTGAACTTTGTAGACAACCCTGAACATTTAGGTGAGGTCATCAATAAGATTGACGCAGAACTGCACGGACTCTTTTAAATTTCAGCAAATGACAACCCGGGAAGAAATTGTTGAAGTGATCAACAAGCTATTTGTGTATACTGATGCACATCATTGGGACGGACTTATCCTGGAAGTCTTTACCGAAAATGTTCATTTGGACATGTCCTCATTGGGAACCGAACCTACCGATACCACTTCCAGAGCTATTTGCAAGGCATGGGAAGAAGGCTTCCAGGGACTGGATGCTGTGAACCACCTCGCAGGGAACTATCTTATTACTTTGGAAGGCGATTCCGAAGCCAAGGTCTTAGCGTATGCAACCGCAACGCATTATCGGGAGTCGGCCGAGTTTGGTAAAACGCGTGAGTTTGTAGGTACGTACGATCTTAAACTACGCAAGCAAGAGGACGGCTGGCGTTTGTACTACTTCAAATACAATCTTAAGTACGCCTCCGGAAATATGTCGCTCGAATGACAAGTTAAAAATGTACATTGTTTACCTCTACGAATCATTTGGATATGGACGTTATAGTATTCGATTCTTTTAAAATAACGGGGTTTGGTATAATCGCAAGTTTAAAAGTTGGAACTCGTAGTACCTTGTCGGGGTCGATAATAATGTCACAAGAATCTGGACGCGAATGGCTAGTAGAAAGCAAGATAATTGAAACCACTGACCTGGACATTTCTACTTTGGACGATGACGAATCGATAGTATATTCACACTTGAATTTTCGGACGTGGGAGAATCGTGAAAATGTCATTGAATCAATTAAAATAAGAAATGAAAATGGCATTTTTCAGTTTAAGCTTCAAGGCATTAATCATGATGACAAACCAATAAAGGGCGAGTCACTCACAATTAAATAATCCCTATGGATTGGTACATTCCTATTACCATACTACCTGGTATCGGACTTCTGATACTCTCCACCTCCAACCAGATGATCGCTTTGAGCGAAGAAATACGCCAGCGCTTTAAGGATGAGGCGAACGAAGACGTTTCGCTCAAAAAAGTAGCGCAGCTCAAACTCTTGAATCAGGCACTATTCCTTTTATATCTGGCGGCAGGTGCCATGGTGTTCGCCGGATTTCTCAACGGAATTCATGAAATTATGCCCCTCCCGATGATCCTCAATACTTTGATCATGCTGCTGGGGGTAATAAGCACTTTGGCTGCACTGGCCTGGCTGATCATATACGGGCGGAGAGCCGTAAATATCCGGCAGAGTCAGTTTAAAAATCCGTATTGACCGGGAACGAACCCATTGCCTTCAATTACTTGACTATTAACGGTTTTTCATTTGCAAATTTTTCTATTCGGAAAGGTCTGTGTAAATTATACATTCTTTTCACGTCCAAGAACATGTTCGCAACTTTTATAAACTAACAAAACAACCAAACTATGGCGCAACAGCTTGTTGAAATTGCCAGAATTTCACAACTCAAAGACAAAGAACCCGCTCATGCATTAGTAAGTAACACAGACCTCGTCATTGTAAAACACGAAACCGGAGTTTCGGTCCTTTACGGTCGTTGCTTGCACAGAGGAGCCTTATTATCCGATGGATATATTGACGGCCACAATCTCATTTGTGGAGTTCACCATTGGGACTATCGTTATGATACGGGTGTAAGCGAATACAACAACGAGGAAGCACTTCATAAGTTCACCGAACACATCGATGGTGATGTGCTGAGTGTGGACGAGGAGGAAATCAAGGCCTTCGAAACAAAACATCCACAGCCGTTTCAGCGAGACGAGTACCTGGGCGCTTATGCCGATACACATCCCGAAGATACCGAGCCTTACACAGGCTATATAAAAGAACTGGCCCGAAACGGCCTTAAGAACATAGGCCATCACGGTTTTTCAGCCTCCATGGGGGTAGATCGCAATACGCTACCTAAATGGAGTGACATTCAGTTCCTCCCGGCCCAATTATCGAAACGACCTTTGTTGGACCACGAAGAAGTAGCCACCAAAGTAGTGATCGGCCCAAGAGCGAAAAAGCCACTTACCCTGGATATCCCATTATTCGTGAGTGATATGAGTTTTGGTGCGCTGTCTCGGGAAGCCAAGATCTCCCTGTCCAAAGGTGCCGAAATGGCCGGTACGGGTATCTGTTCCGGAGAGGGCGGTATGCTTCCACAAGAGCAGGAAAACAACACCCGCTATTTCTACGAACTGGCCTCAGCGCAATTCGGATTTAGCTGGGACAAACTTGACAACGTGCAGGCCTTTCACTTCAAGGGAGGTCAGGGGGCTAAAACAGGAACCGGCGGACATTTACCGGGTAACAAAGTAAGCAAGGAAATTGCCGAAGTACGCGGACTCAATGAAGGAGAAACGGCCATCTCTCCGGCGACGTTCCCCGATTTCCACGGAGTTCAGGATTTTAAGGATTTTGCCGAAAAGGTCCGGGAGCGCACGGGAGGTATCCCTATTGGGTTTAAGATAGCTGCGAGCCGCATTGAAGAAGATATTCAGTTTGCACTCGATGTGGGTGTGGATTATATCATACTGGACGGTCGCGGAGGTGGAACGGGATCGGCCCCTACCATATTGCGGGATAACATAAACGTACCCACCATTCCGGCACTGGCACGTGCCCGGAAATACCTCGACAAAGTTGGTGCCGATGATATTACGCTGGTAATCACAGGTGGACTTCGTATTGCCGAAGACTATGCCAAAGCCATGATGATGGGCGCCGACGCTATTGCTGTTTCCAATGCGGCCATTCAGGCGATTGGGTGTCTTGGAATGCGCGCTTGTGGCACAAACAATTGCCCGGTGGGTATTGCCACCCAGAAGGAGTCGCTACGCAGTCGGTTGATCATTGAATCTTCGGCCATACAGCTATACAATTATTTTACAGCCACTAACAACCTTATAAAAGTGATTTCACGCTCCTGTGGTTATGACGATATTTCGAAGTTCAATCAGGGGGATCTGTCCACCTTCGACCATGATATGCACAAACTCACCGGTATTCCATATGCCGGGGTAAATCCGTAAGACGCATGGAGGAGATCATGCACAGAGCGGCGCAGTATCTGGCCGCTGCCGGAATTAGCTTTCTTGAGAAAAGGGACGACGATAGCCATACCAACCTGGGATGGAATTCGGATAACGCTTCTCTGGAAACCCGTCCGTTGAACGAAGACAGCGACAAACTGGTGCTCAACTACCAAAACTTTAGCCTGGAATGGTGGAAGGGTAACAATTCCTATGAAATATTGGACTTACCCGGCTTTACTCATTCAGAAGTGATTGACTGGATTGCAGAAACAGCCAGAAAATATGGTTTCAAACAACCCTACTCTTTCGATCTGCACTATGATTTACCGTATCCCGGGATCACGCCGGATTACACATTCCAATTGGACGATAGGGATCGATTGAACTACCTTATTGCTATTCGAACCATGTCCCAGGATGCCATTGCCGAAGCACTTACCACCAATGGTTTGACGTCCGATATTCGCATCTGGCCGCATCATTTCGACACCGGAGCCTATGCCGAAGTGCATTCGGAATTGGGTATTGGCTTCGGAATGGCCATGCCCGATACCATGATCCCCGATTTCTATCTGTACGTGAGTGGATATAAAGGACATGATTTTATAGATACGGCCGAATTCGATTCACTCCAACACGGAACTATCTACACCGAAGGCTGGAAGGGCATCGCAC
>CAZTLE010000197.1:0-7393 GCA_964614415.1 uncultured Aureitalea sp.
AACAAGGCGATCCATATCCATTTTTTTCGTTCATTGTAATAAGTGCATGCCAGAAACAGGAAGAGTACCCCGAGTATGTAATTCCGACTAATAATGTTGAATTCGTAAAACATGAAATAGCCGAATACGAAAAGTAGTTTGAACCAAAAGTTAAATGAGGTATTGCGTAAAAACACCCAAATGGCTCCGGATGCTATAAGTACGTGCACTACCTGCATCCATAGGGGATCGGAAGTAAAACGGGTTATGATGAACAGGAGGATATTCCAAAGAATAGGATGGCCTTCAAATCTTGTATTTCGAAGAAAATCAGCAAACGTATCGCTATCGCGTGCCAGCAACCAGTGATGGGATTCGTCCAACCATATTTCATGGTTCCATATTCCAACAAGGCTTAACACCAGGAACAGCGAAAGAATTAGAAGGTTTGTTGATGATCTCATGGACGGTACTAAGGTAATAGGATTTTTGGACGATTAGCGGGATACCAGCATCATTCCATCGGCAAGCAGTGATTTCAATTTGAGCTTTGCGGCCTTTATGTGATTTCTATCCCTGCCTTTTAGCCATTCCCTGTGAAAGTTTACCTCGTTCACCACTTTGCGCACGGCATATTCGTAGTACTTTCTTTTGTAGGTACGCTTAAAGTCTATATCTCTGTCGGTAGAAGTCTCCCAGTCCGGTTGTACGGTAATATCCTCTTCAATTTCGTCGTACAAAGCAGTCCCTTTAATCGGATAGGCTACTGTAATGGTGTAATGTGTGGGGTTTGACTTCTTAAGATGTTCAATGGTCTCTTTGATATCCTTTCGATCCTCACCGGGATAGCCCAACATGATGAAGGTACCGGTTTCAATTCCAAGGGCATTTGCTTTATGAATGGCTTCCTGGACCACGCCGACGTCCACTCTTCTGTCCATGGCGTCGATTATCTTTTGTGAGCCGCTTTCCGCTCCTATCCAAATACGATAACAACCTGCCGACTTCAATAGTTCGAGTACCTCGTCATTGAGTCGCTCGGCCCGTGTTATACATTCGAACGGAATGATCACATCCCGGGCAATCACCTCATCGTGAAAACTACGCAACCACTTGTGACTTACGGTGAATACATCATCTACAAACCAGAGGGTGTCCGGGTTCCAGGTGTCTCTCAGCATAGCCATTTCTTCTACAACTAACTTCGCAGGCCTCCTGCGATAGCTCTGACCATACACTGCCGTACTGCACCACTTGCACGTGTAAGGGCATCCTCTTTGAGTGCTTATGGTCATGGAACTCGATCCGTGATGACTTTTCCACGCATCCAGGTATTTTTCCACAGGAATAGCCGCTCTGTTCGGCAAGGGAAGATTCCCCAGATCCTTCATCTTCGTCCGGGGCGTGGTTTTTACCACCTTGTCATTTTCCAGGTAGGCGATCCCCGGAATCTCGGAAATACCTCGCTTTTCAACTATGGCCTCATACAGCTGAGCCATCGTCTCTTCACCCTCTCCGATGACCAGATATTGAGCTCCGGCCTTCAGATAGTTCTCCAAATTGTACGTTATGTCCGGGCCTCCGAGCACTATCTTCGGAAATCCATATATGGCGTCCGTCTTTAATATTTTGATGAGCTTGATCACCTGTACTTTGGTCATCAGGTTGGTGTAGATGGCCACCACATCCGGTTTCTTTTGGGCAATACACTCCAGTTGTTCCTGCTGATTGGAAAAGGTGCTGTCGAAAACATGATTCGGAATGTCCTGTTCATTGAGATATCCGGAAACGTACAACAAACCCAGCGGAGGATATGGCTTCATGATCTGCAGCTCCTTGGGATCCTCATAGAGGTAATATGCGTGAGTAAGTACGATCATTTTTTCTGAAGTTCGATGATAAAATGATCGGCATAACGCGACCAAAAGGAAGTGTTAAACCATTGTTCTATACGCTGCAGAAACCGAAGAAGTCCTTTCCTTTTCTCAAAAAAAGGCTCCATGTAGGAAGGTGGTATGGCGAGTCCGATAGGTTTCACACGGATTGGGGTAAAATTCGAGTCGGCTAAAGTTACGACTTCCCCGGGATTGTAATACCATGTGGCTACCTCTACCCCGCTCACATTTGCCACTACGGGGCCTTTCTGTTTTCTTCGTCTATATCCGGCTTTGTTTCTTTTCAGCAAAAAATAGAATCGTTCCCAAAGACAATTCCGAGGCATAATAACAAGTACCAGTTTTCCGCCGGAAGACAGTATTTCAGGAACTCTCTTGAAAAATGTACCAAGCTCCAAAGGCGATAGACAATTCAGTCCGCCAAAGTTTGAAAACACCAGATCAAAGGAAGTCTCAAACGACTCCGATGGCAGCGCATTAATATCGAGTACTTTAAAGGTCACCTTATGATCTCCCTGCTTGGCCTGTGCGGCATTTATCATTGCTTCCGAAATATCTGTGGCGATCACCTGGTGCCCCTTTCCGGCCAGGTAAATAGCATCCTCTCCGGTGCCGCAATTGAGTTCCAGGACGCGCTGGTTTTTTTCGGCAAGTATGTACTTTTCCAGGAAACTATACACCCGCTTTCGTTGTGCCTTGCCAATTTCAGAAAATGTAAAGGCCGAATCGTACGAAGCAGCGGCTATATCGAAATCACTAGGCATTGGTATGTTGTACGCGTTTCAGAAAGACCCGATCGGCCAAAGAACTGGGCAAATAATAGAAGTACAGGACCATGGAACGCAACTTCCCGACGGTCAACGCAAGTGGGTTTTTAAAGAAATTCTTGAAATTGTAGATCGCCTGACTCTTCCGATACTCCTTATGCACATAACGATGTAGCTTTTTGTAGTATTTCGAATTGAACGTTCCCTGGAACATCATGGCCAGGTCGTCGGAATCAGTCCAATTGGCTTTTAATTTGAGGTCATCCTTGACCTTTTCATAGAATTTGGTGCCCGGCAACGGATAAGACACGGAAACTCCCAAATTATCCGGGAGTAATTCCTTGATCATCCGAACCGTCTTGGCAATATCCTCTTTGGTTTCACCCAGATATCCAAACTGAATAAAGAACGCCACCCGCACATTTTTCTTCTTCAATAAGCGCGTGGCTTCATAAATCTGTTCGACCTTAGTACCCTTGTCCATGGCGTCCAGTATCTTCTGGGAGCCACTTTCGGCACCTACCCACACTTCTTCCAGGCCGGATTCGGCCAGGGCGTCTATCGTATCATCTTTCAGCAATAGATCCACTCTACTCTGAATATAGTAGCGAATGGACAACTGCGCGGCCTTTAGTTCTTTGTTGAATTCCTGAACCCAATTCGGTTTTAGTCCGAAGATATCGTCGCACATCCAAAACCGGTTCACTCCGTAAGTCTTTTCCAGGTATGCCAGGTGTCTGGTAATATAGGCCGGAGAGTGTGAATTGTATCGGTTCCCGTAAATAGGTTTTGCACACCAGTTGCACTTGTAAGGACATCCCCGTGTGGTGGCTATGTTCAGGGTAAATTCGTTTCCGCCCTGTTTCCAAATTGCCCGATAGGACTCGACATCTACGAGATCCCAGGCGGGCATGGGTAGTTCGTCCAGATCCCTGAGCACAGGGCGTTTGGGGTTGGTGATCAATTCCTCGCCATCTCTGTACACCAAGCCGGAAATTGATGCCGTAGAATCTCCTTCTTCAAGGGCTGCTGCCAATTCCTTTAATGTGATCTCCCCTTCTCCCTGAATGATGTAATCGGCTCCGGCGGCCATATATTTTTCAAAATGATCCGTACTATCCGAACTGCAAACCACAACGGTGCAACCGTATTTTTTTCCAATACCGATCATCTCAAAAGCGGCCTCCCGCATTGTGGTGAGACACATCTTGGTGAGATAGTTGAATCCGTCGTCGTAAATGGCCAGTATTTTGGGTTTCTTTTCGCTGATCTCCGCCTCAATATCGTAGGGATCCTTTCTGAGGTTGGTGTCAAACAGCGAAACCGCATAGCCTTCCTGCCGCATAAGAGATGCCGCATAGATGGTCCCCAGCGGCGGATACGGGGTCTTATTCGCCCATTGTTTTTTGTCTAAGGGATAATAATAAGAATGTGAGAACAAGATATCAAGCATGCTCCTGGGGTAAGTGGATATTGTATTTTTCCTGATATTCCCTGTACTTGTCATTAAGACGCTCAATCACCTTACGCTGGAAATTCTGCGGATGGTGCTTGGACACATTTTTGGTGGATTTCATGGCCACGTTGAAACTATCGGTATCCAATGAGTCGAACTTCACTTTCCACTTCCGATACGTAATCCTGAGAAAAAGGGAGTCCAAAGCGGTCCCGAGACGGGTTCTCAACACCCCTTCTATCATTCGTGTAAAGATGGGTTTCTTTACTTGCTTCAAGCCGGATATTCCGGCCGCAAAATCCTGGTTAGGCAGAATACCGTAGGCCCACTGGTTTTTCTGATAGAACTCTTCAAAACTCCCGTTGCCGTACATCGGGATCATAGTCACCAATTCGGTAGCCGTAAAACGATTCTTTTCCTCTATTTCCAGGGAATCAGCACTTATGAAATAGTTTACGCAGAAATATTTTCGGGAATTGAGAAGGAATATTTTCTTAAAAAGGACAAGTAGTGTCCTGGCAATCCACAAACGCCCGGGGGCTGTTATGATAAAGAAATCAATATCTCCATCCTTATCGAAGTAACCTTTGGAAAGGGAACCTGAAACCGCTACCCCGTCCACAAACGGAAAGCGGGATATGAGCCGGGACATTTGCTCCGTCTTAGAGAATATATTTCGGGCACCTTCATTGCCTTTCAATCGTCGGCTAACAAGGGCTTCATCGTCTTCACAAAGGTAATAGTCACCAATATTATAGACTACCTTATCTTTCACCAAACACCGCAATTCCTGCTCAAAAGACGTTCTGCTTCTCGCCTCCGAAAAGGCGTAAAGTTCCTCCAAAGTCAATGGATACTTGAACAACGAGAAGTATAGCAGTGGTTTAAGCGGTGTCAATGCAATTTTTTTGTGGCAACTGGTGGCGTAAAGTTACAAATTCTTAACAATGAATTAGCATAAATGATGCATCATCGCTAAGTCGCAATCAAAACGACTTGTTCCCTGTTTTTTGTTGTTTGTTTGGTATTCAGCCTTACTATTGGTGCGGGGATACACCCGATCTTCGCTTCGGAAATAATAGTCCAAAGTGTCATTCTCCTACATATAGAACAACTAAATTAAGGGATTTCCCCATTTGAAAACAGCATTTTCCTATTTTCAGCGTAAAAGATCGTGTTATACATGTAAACTTCCTTCTTTATCCTTTTAGTATGCAGTATGGTTATCCGGAACCCCAATGGGAACTGACTTCGAATCAAAATGCGGATCATTGAAGCCGGTACAGGTCCAAAACGAGCACTTTTGGAAACGGCCCCTCTTCCGGCTTTCAGGGGAGTGCGTTCTCCAAATCAGAAGAAAACACGAAACATTGCATTAGGTGTGATACCGAGCGATTCTTGTGTGAATTCTACAGGAGCACCTGTGTCTGCAGGTCGAAAGTAGTTACCCACTGTGTTTTCAGTATCCAATGCGTTCCACACCGAGGCGCCCACTTGCGCTTTGGCTCCTCCCAGGTTAAACTCGTAGAGGCCGGACACATCAACTCTAAGGTACGACGGCAGTCGGCTGCTGTTCGAGGCAGAATAGTTGATATTTCCTTCTTCGGAAAGTGTATTTTCCACCGGCAGAGTCGTGGGACGACCCGAGTGCCAGTTCATACCTGCAGATACCTTAAACGATCGGTATGCATAGGTGGCGCCGAAGGTGACGGCATGAGTAATATCCAGATTGCTGGGGAATGTCACCTCTTCCAGTTCCTCAAACGTGTATTTATTGTCCATAAAGGAGTAACTCAGCCAAACATCCAGATCATCAATACTTTTGCGAAGTAGCATGTCCAATCCAATTACTTCGTAGCTGCCGGCTGTTTTGGTGAATTCATACTGATTTTGAAATCCCTGGCTTTGGGTGGTGATTCCATCAATTGTTTTGAAATAACCATCTGCGCTCACTAACCAACCGTCCTTGCTAAAAGACAGAGCCGCCGAAGCCTGCTTGCTTTCGATTACAGGGATATCCTCGTCATTGGACAACTGCCAGCGTCTTTTTTCGATACCCAGGAAATCGTTCTGGAAGTTGATTATCTGAGAGGTAATCTGATGCTTGAATTCCCCCAGTATCTCCAGATTAAAGTAGTCGCCCAACTTTTGATTGTACCGTATCCGGGGTTCCACAATACTTTTGGAAAACTTATCCAGGTAATTGTACCGTACCCCGGCTGAAACCTGGCTTGTACCCTCATCGCTTCTCCAATTAAGCTGCGCAAAGGGACTGTAGGTTCGAACTACCTCCGCGATCAGGGACCTGAACCTGGGAACGTCAACATCGTCCAGATTGGACACCTTGGTCTCCACAAAGTGGAAGCCTCCCAATACCCCCCAGGATTCATTATGCCTGTAGTCGGCTTTAACCCGGGCACCACTTTCCGAAACTGAGTTTTCCTGAAGAAACCGCTGATTATCCAACAGGTTCACATTAATGGCTTTGAGTTGATAATCGGTATTATAGACCTGCAAGGTCGTAACCAGGCGATCACTCCACGTTCTCGTGTAATGCAAACCACCGGCTATAGAGGCCTGTGTTACGCTACTTCTTCGCGATTCGGCATCCTCATCATCGATCAGACTCTCGGTAAAAATCAATTCGTTGTTGGTGGTAATAAAGTTGAGCCGAAGCCGGTCCTTGTCACTTATTCGATACAACCAGCGCAGTGAGGCGTCATAGAAATCGAAGTCTTTATCCGAATTCTCCACGGAAAGGGTGTTGGTCTCCACCTCTGTGTCCTGGGAAATACGGTCAAAATAGGCATCATAGGTAGGCGTCTCGATAAGATCGCTCAATGATTTCCGCGCAGCCACCTGTATGGATGAGTTCCGACCAACAGGGACATCTGCAAAGCCATCAGCACTTAATAGATTTGCTCCAATATTGGCTGTGAATTTCGGAGTGATCCGTTCTTTCGTCCTCATCGCAATGACCCCCGAAACGCCATCAGTATACTCCACCCCCGTTCCATTCTTATACAAAGACACTTTTTGCGTAATCTGAGGATGAAACATGGATATGAGTCCGAAGAAATGGCCTGATTGGTACATTTTTATCCCGTTCCAAAGAATAAGGTTTTGATCGTTTGTCCCACCACGCACATTGATGTCCGAAACCGTTTCGTCTATGCTTTCTATTCCGGGTAAGGCCTGTACCGTCTGCAGTACATCTGGCTCAATAAGCCCAGGTAGAATTCCAAAATCAGCGGTATTTAAGGTGATACTGGCATCTTGTTCCTTAATAATTCCAG
>CAZTLE010000198.1:0-7326 GCA_964614415.1 uncultured Aureitalea sp.
GGTATTGGGCATAATTACCAGGAGGCTATCGATGGCGAGCCCGCGGTCAAAATATGAAATGGCTTCGTCGTATTGTTGCTTCCGGGTAAAAACGATCCCAATATTGTTAAGCGAACTCGCTTCAAGGGGTTTGTTGTTTAGTTCTTTCCGAAACTGCAGCGCTTTTTGGTGATAACTGATCGCGTCGTCAAATTCACCTACCTCGTTGGCAATGAGCCCCAGATTGCTGTTGGCCGAACTCAAATAACGAAGTTCATCTACTTCAGAAAAATATTCGATCGCCCGAATTGAACTCGCTTCTCCTCCCACATAGTCCTTGGCATTTTTTTGCATGATTGCCATAGACAGTACGGCAATACCTGCTCCGTAAGCATCGCCTATGGAGGCGTATAATTGCTCAGATTTGAAATAACCGGCGTAAGCACTGTCAATACGGCTCCTGCCGGAATCGTAATAATCTCCCAGATTGTAGTAATATCGGGCCAAACCTGAAGAGTCATTGGTCTTTCTGGAAAGCGTTAGAATGTCTTGGTTAACCGCTTTAAGTCTATCAAAGTCCTGCAGGCGATAAAATCGTTTTCCCGCGAATACGTATTTGTTCAACTTGATGGAATCGTCGGGCAGCGTATGTATTTGTGCCAGTGCTTTATCTACTGCAGAGATACGTTGCTCTCTCGTGATATCGCTGTTTTCGGATTGCCGGAAATGCTCCTCAATGTTATTTATAACGGATGGTGAGTTCGGGTTTTTTCCACCCGGATCGCATGAGAATAACAGGAATACTATCCAGATCGGGAATGGAAGAAGTCGGAAACAGGTCTTTTTTAAGACGTTGGAGCATCGCATAGTACCAGGTTATAGGGCTGCACATTCGCGCGCAAAAGAAACACAGAATCCCCGGTAGCGCAAAACGCTTACCGGGGAGGAATCTGAATTACAATATACTTATTTTAAAGTAGTATTCCCAGATTACACTAGAATTACAGGGAGGGCTATTATTTTCCGGGTTTGTCGTCGTCGCCGTCCGTTGCAAAATTTCGATTAGGTTTGCCGTCGTTGCCTCCAATGGATGACCGCACCGGCTTGTCGTCGTCTCCATCAGTCTCAGCGGAGTTTTCCGGCTTATCGTCATCGCCATCTGTTTCTCCTGATGGCTTGTCATCATCACCATCTGTTTCCCCTGAGGGCTTGTCATCGTCGCCATCTGTTTCTCCTGAAGGCTTGTCATCGTCACCATCCGTTTCTCCCGAGGGCTTGTCATCATCACCATCTGTTTTTGCCTGACTTCGAGCGGGTTTGTCATCGTCTCCATCATTTTGTTTTTGTGGGGGTTGTTTGGCATCAATTGCTTCACTATCATCAATTAGGGTGATGCGGAGGTCTTCCGTTGCGCGATCCTCCTCAAGCAGGTTTTCTGCTTCACAGGAGATTAGAAAGATTCCTAGCACGGCAATTGTAATTAGGTGTTTGATTGTTTTCATACGTTTGGGTTTTAGTTTTTGTTATACATAAGTGATACGCATGTTCTGCAGTATTGGGATTTATGAAAAAGGGAATGGCGTTCGGAAAAAAATAGGCACAAAGAAGACCGCATTCCCTAAAAAATGTCTTCCCCGTGTCCGTTAAATTCCGTTAAATAGAAGCTCCAACTACGCTAAAAATTGATTAGCGTGGGACCAATGTAGATACTGCAAACAACATACGAGCGAGTTTCGGAAAGTAAATTGTAAGCGAATGCCTAAGAACTGTATAGTTGTATTGAATACGGGTGACTGAACGGTTTTGGCCTGTCCTAGGCCATGATCACACTACGCTTAAAGAGATTATCCTTGATAAACTCAACATTGTCGCGGTATGACTTGGAAAAAGGAATGTAACTGTTGGAGTTCTTGATGACACATTTGGACTTTCCGAAATGAATCCTCGAAATATAGTTGGTATTAACAATATAGCTCTTGTGGATGCGAACAAAATGATTGGGCAATGATTGTTGAAAATACTTCAGCGATTTATATGCTCCTACAGTCGAACCGTTGGCCATTACAAAATCGGTGGTATTATTGTCCGCTTTGAGGTACATTACCTCATCCGAATTGATAAACTTATAATCTCCGTAGGATTTAAAACACAAGGTAGTCTCCGGTTGCTCGAAGTGATGATTTTGTAAACGCAATAGAGACCTTCTCAAAAGATTGGGATCCAGAGGTTTTAGCAGATAATCCAGGACACCGTTGCGAATACCCTCAATGGCGTAATTGGCCGTTTTCGTAACAACGATGAATTTGGGGAGTTTTTTTAAGTATTTACTAAGCTCACTGATCAGGTTGTACTGGGTGTTTTCAGTGATCATGCCCGGGGTTTCAACTTCGAGGAACACCAAATCCGGTGTGCGCTCCAAAATAAGATCCAGGCCACGGGTTTCTGTTCGTGCCACCCCTACACAGATAAATTTTCCCATGCTTTCCAACAAAAGTTGAATGGTCTCCTGTGTTTTTGGATCGTGGTCAACAATAACGAAGGGATACTCCATAATCATACGTCATAACTCTCTGAGTAGCAATTAAGGGCGTACATTCGAGGAAGTTTGTTGCTGACACCAAATTATAACTTATTACGGTAGTTTTGTTACGGTTTTTCCACAATTGATCTACGGCAATAGTGTTGCTCATCAGCTGTTATGGCTGACGCTCAGAACTATGCTCAATCGTACGTATGTCCTTTAGTGGGGAAGGGAAGAGAAGCAGTTTGTCGAAGTTTTTTGAGTGACGACCTGCTCCTGGTTAAAAGACATTATAACATCCAAATGACAATTACATTCAGAATCACTACGATTAATGAGATCGAACTTATCACGATCTCAAAGCCGCTGGTTGATTCGGTTGGTTCCATGCATATAGATTGAGTAAGAAAAAACTTACAATCTTGTTGCGAATCTACTGGAAATGATTTTGAATTGGCGATGGTTACACCTCAATAATTTTATGGTTCACAAGTAGTTATGGCTTTCTTAGGCTCAAAAGACTACTTGATAAGTTTGGTTTCCGGAAAGGCTGCTTTGTACCCAAACCAAAAGGCATTATGTGTGGGAAGCAGTGGGAGTACGGCACTAGTCCTGGTGTTGATAATACCGTTTTCCGTTAGTTGCCATTTGGTCCCGTTTGCGTCTTTTGCGGTCTGAAACTTGTCATAATCCACGAAGTTCGTGTTTCCTGTAATATAGACCCTGTGGGCTCCACTTTTATCGGTAAATACAGTAAACTGTTTTCCATGGATCTCACCCTTGTATATCCGATGCTTTCTCAGGAACTTTGATGAAATGGCAATGTTTTCGTCTGTCTCCTGCGGGAGGCGAATGGCGAGTATTTCCTGCTTGTTCTTTAAACTGCGATCGGTTTTAGGGACGTTGAACATGAGTGCGTCAGTAGAAAAATAGTCCCGGTAGGCAACACCCTCTCCATAGTCCCGTTGATGTCCTGTTTGCAAAGACAAGACGGTGGTTTCGGGATGCAATTTCTTCCACTCACTCCAGGTAGTGGTGACAACACTGAGATATTCTAATTGTACATCTGTCTGTGCCAGGGGACCCAGAACCGGTGTGCCCCAGAGTGTGTTCCACAAGGTCTGTGTGGCCTGATCGTACATGAGCTTATTGGATCGGTATAAGAATCCGCTGGTCCCGAATTGATAACTTGTATCTCTGTATTGTGTTTTGTAGAGTATTACAGTACCACATAGTGTACAGTATACACCGGCCACAGGTGTATTCCCAACGGTATCGGTAAACATCTCATGCCAGGCTAAAATGCGCTTTGGGTAAGCACGTGTGTCGCCATTGATCGAAATTCCGAAGACAATATTATCGTCCTCGAGATAACGGGCCTTGTTAGCAGGGATCATTTCCGGATTGCGCAATGGCGGAATACCGTCCTGTACCACACCTCCCCACCGAACCTCGTCCAGTCGGATCCTGGATTGGTCCTGCCTTCCCAGGAAATATTTGGCAAAACGGATATCAATGCTTTGGTGCAACGCAGCTTTGAAGGTGTAGTATGAGTTGTCGTACGTGGGTTTTTTATTCCACAGATATTCATACCATTGATTAAAATCATAACCAAAGGATTTTCCGGTATGCTTCTGAAGAATGAAAAGTAGCTTGAGCGTATTCTCCGGGTGGCGCAAAAAATACATGCTTTCAACCCCCAGGATCTCGAAGCTTTCATTCCAGTTGTTGTCAATATAGGCAAGTGCACGGTCGTGTACTGTTGTATCTGTAGACCGGAAAAGATCCAGGAAGTATTGATGCCCTTCCCGCACGGGTGTCTGACCGTATTGCGAAAGGGGAAGTACGAGAAGGATTAGCAGGAAATAGAGGGACCGCATGGCTATTTTATTTGCTTTGGTCGGTGGAAATGAAAGAAAGCAACAGGTTTAACTAAAATTTGTACTTTTCATGGTCACAAGATGCTCATGAAATACCCGGTCCTGATGATCTTATTGGTTGCCTTGACTTCCTCCTGTAAGTTTTTTGAAACAGAGAGGATTTCCAGCGATGACTTTTATGAGGAAGAGATGCGTGAGATAGACTGGAAGGACGTGGATATGTACCCCATGTTCGAAGGATGTAAGATATTTACTGAAAAAGAAGACCAGAAGAATTGTTTTGAACGGTCATTATCCAATCACCTCTATGCGTCCATCCGTAGTCGGGATATGCGTGTTGCTTATGATATAAACGATACGGTTCCCCTGGAATTCAGTATTTCTAATGACGGACAGGTAAAGGTTAAAAATGTACGTGTTGATAGCAGCATGCGCACTGCTCTTCCTCTTTTGGAATTATGGATTCGGGAGAGTATCGATTCCCTTCCCGAGATCATTCCTGCTCACAAACGGGGTATACCCGTTAACACCGAGTTCACACTGCCTATTGTAATCCGAAGCAACGGATCATAGGCGGAACTTATATCCGGCAGAGAAGTCAACAGGGAATTCCCCATTACTATCGAGACCAAAGCCCGCGATGTCATTATATAAAATGGTGACATACCCGTTGCCTACCGGGATGTCGGCACCCACACCAAAACTGGTAGGAGAATTGAAATTACCACCGCTAATTTCCTCGATCCGCGCAACCCCGTCTTCCACAACCGTAAGTTCGCGATCTACATACGTATACGAGAAGAACTTGGCGTTCACATAGATGTCAACCTTATCGGATTTGATAAACTTAAATCGGTAGTTTAAGGACACATCCGTTGAAGAGAATTGGTAATCCGAGCTCTTGAAAACCTGATTCAAGCGAACGACCAACGAATGCCGTTTCAGTTTCACCTCATCGATTACTTCAAATTCGGCACCCGCCTGGGGAAGTAGTGTATTGTCCGGATTGTCAGCGAACGAGTTGTTCGTAATACCCGCAAAAACTCCCAGGCGTGTCTTTAGGTCGATGGAAGTAGTTCCGTCATTGTAGTTCGGATCTACCTGTTTGTTATAATTTCTGAAGAATTTGCGAAGGCTGCCTAAGGTAAGTTTCACTTTGGAAACATCTACACTGGCATCTCCGGTTTGAAGACGAAGCACATCCTTGTATTCCTCCTGGTACCCATCGGTTGAACGGGTGTTCTTCAATTCCAGGATTTCGTTTCCTTTCATAGAGAAATAGCGGTATTCGTCACCAATGATGTTCCATAGTAATGTCAACGGTCCTTCTACCTCTGTTTGAAGGCTATAGCTTTGACCGTCAACCGTATACTGTTTTTGAGCCTGAAGCAGGGCCGTACATAGGAATGCAACGGCCATTAGGGAGTAGCGTAGGTTCTTCATAAGGGCATGATTTAGTTGGCTAAAGGTAAAAAATTAAATGAATTTACCGCTGTTGGCGGTACTTTCTGCCTTTCCATTGATAGTTGCCTCCAAGACTGCCAAAAGCCACAATAAGTGTTATAAATGGATATAAAAGGCCGTTTACAACATAAAATAAGGGGTGAAGGACCGCTCCGAAGAAGCGCTGCACCGATAGGACCAGTATCAGATCAACAATAAACTTGAATGCGATGAATCCCACGGCAAATACCAGGCGACCGGGCTCAAAAAGTAGCCATATCAGGGTTACAACCCACCAAAGATTGGTAAGTAGCATAATGCCACCCATTCTGGCGGCAATGAGATTTTGCTGCCCGGTTGTCTTGGAGGCCCATCGAATGCGCTGACGGATCACATCGCTCCACTTTGATTCCGTGCCGGTTGATACAATGGCTTTGGGTGATTTCAGAAATGCAGTACGATCCGGATAGGCCGTTTGAATTTTTTCCAGCAGGAAGACGTCGTCGCCGCTGGCAAGGTGATTATTGCCCGAGTAACCGTCTACTTCCGCAAAGATATCCTTCCGGAAAGCCATGTTTGCTCCGTTGCTCAAATAAGGCCTGGACCAGGCAAAACCCGCCATCGTCAAGGCCTGTAGTGCCATAACCTCAATTTTCTGATAGGTAGCAATGAGCGTATTGGGTCCCTGCAGTTGCACCGGACCGGCAACGAGGACCGGTTCGTTTTTCTGAATTAGGGAATCAAGTTGTGACAGCCACTCAGTGGGGACGATACAATCTGCATCTGTGGTGACGATCCAATCGGAAGTAGCCATCGAGATCGCGGTGGTAATCGCATCTTTCTTGGGGGAACCGGAAGTGCGCTGGGCTGTAATGATCCGATAGTTGAATTCGGAGTTTTTGAGGGCTTCATGAATTAGGGATACGGAGTTATCCCCGGAAACGTCATCCACAAAAATAAGCTCGAATTGGGTCTTCGGATAATCCAATCGCTTTAGTGAATTGAGAAGTGCACCGATCCGCGAAGCTTCATTCCGAAAGGGCACCACCACAGAGAATGTAGTTTTGGGTGGATTTTTTTCAGAAGAAAAAACAGGAATGCCAATGGCCTTAATGCTATTTGCAATAAGTACAATTGCATAGGTCAGGATTATGATAGCTCCCGCCCAGATCATAGGTGTTTCGCATTAAAAGTCGCCACATAGTAACTACCCCAAAGAGCGGGTAGCCCGAAGTTGAGCAGCCACATGGTAAGCACAGTACAAAGCACCGGAAGCTCAGGAATGCCTGCCAGGGAAAAGAGCCACACCGCTACACCACCCCGTACCACGACGTCCAGGATAAGGAAAGTAGGGGCCAGGGAGACTAATAGGTACATGGAGGACACGAGGAAGAGCATATTCGCGTAGTTTAATTGCACTCCGAAAAAGTATAATAACAGGCAGAATAACTGTGTAAATCCCAGGTATCGGAATGCCGAAAGTGCCAGGGTGCGTACCCATAT
>CAZTLE010000199.1:0-7310 GCA_964614415.1 uncultured Aureitalea sp.
CAAGCATGGTTCTTACGTCCTCTACCTGTTGTTGGAGTTGGGGGTCAGCCTCCATGCGTTCGGAAAAAATGTTGTGTTCGGACTCATCCATGGTGCCATTGAGATAACGTTCAATGGTCTCCAGGAGTTCTTGCGATATGTTGTTTTCTTTTTTCACGGTTTATGATATGGATAGGGCAAGTTCTTTTAGTTTTTGCATGCACCGGTATTTTTTGTTGCGGGCAGAGGCTTCTTCAATATTAAGGCTGGAAGCAATTTCGCGAACCGATTTTTTTCCGAAGTAAAATTCGGTGAGGAGTTCTTTGCAGGGGAGTCCTAATTGTCCAAATGCCTCCATGACCTTACCGAGTTGTTCCTGCTTTCGTTGGGGAGTGTCGGAACCGTTGTCATCTTCCCGTTCCAGTTGTTGGGGAAGAGATGCCGTCTTTTTGTACCGGGAAGATCTCAGGAAATCGGTCCATTTATTCCTGGCAATCCGGAACAGATAGCCTTGAAGGGCGCTTTCGTTTTCGGGATGGAATTTGCCGTCTTTTACATTGCGCCAAACAGCAATAAACGCTTCCTGATAGGTGTCTTTGGCTTGAGATGGGGATCCGTTATTCATGAGAATAAAGGTTTCTACTTTTTTAAAGTTTTCCGTATACAATTTTTTCAGGGCCTGCTCATCGTTTGCCTGAATAGCTGCAACCAGCGAGAGTTGCTCTATGTGACGTACTTCCCTCATCTCAAGTAGATAAAGGAAAGATACTAAAATTTTCGTAGGCCTGCTGTCCGAAAATTCAGCACATAGTACCCGGTGTTCATAGATACATCGTAAAGGAGATTAATTGTCATCATCAAACCGAAAAAGAATGGTATTTTTGCAGTGAAATTCTTTCTATGACGGACGCCCGTTTTATTCCGAAATCATATTCCAATACCCCTGAAGCAGGATCGGTTACCTGGCAGTCGCCAAGTAATATTGCCCTGGTGAAGTATTGGGGGAAACACGGGGAGCAACTTCCCATGAATCCTTCCATTAGTTTCACTCTGGATGCATGTCACACGGTCACTACTCTGGAGTATGAGAAAAAGTCGGAACCCGGATATGCGTTTGAGGTGTTTTTAGACGGTACTCCTGTGTCCGATTTTGCGCCCAAGATTGCAACTTTTTTCGACCGGGTAGTAACATATCTTCCGTTCCTGGATACTTATAGGTTTGTAATACGAACCTCAAATTCGTTTCCGCACAGTAGTGGAATTGCCTCATCGGCCAGCGGTATGAGTGCATTGGCCCTCTGCCTTATGAGTCTTGAGCGTGAGATGATGGAAGAGGAGATGGCGGCGTCTGAGTTTTTACTGAAGGCTTCTTTCCTTGCACGTCTGGGTTCGGGTAGTGCTTGTCGCAGTATTGAAGGCCCCCTGGTTGTATGGGGAAGGAATGAAGCCGTGACAGCAAGTGACGATCTTTTTGGAGTGAGATACGAACATAATGTGCATCCTAACTTCCGGGACTATCAGGATACGATCCTGATCGTTGAGAAGGGGGAGAAGCAGGTGAGTAGTACGGTTGGTCACGGACTTATGGAAGGGCATCCGTTTGCTGAAAACCGTTTTCGTCAGGCCAATGAACATTTGGAAAAACTGGTGTCTGTACTTGATTTGGGAGACTATGGTTCCTTCATTGATATTGTGGAGAAAGAGGCATTGTCCTTGCATGCCATGATGATGACGTCCAGTCCCTATTTCATGCTTATGAAACCCAATACTTTGGAAATCATAAATCGGGTTTGGGCATATCGAAAAGAGACCGGGAGCCATCTTTGTTTCACCCTGGATGCGGGGGCCAATGTGCACCTCTTGTATCCGCATAATGAGAAAGATTCGGTGCTCCAATTTATTAAGAACGAGTTGGTTGGATTTTGTCAGAACGGCCAATATATTTGCGACCAAATTGGATTAGGCGCCAAAAAGTTGTAATTTTAACATCTATAAGCTGTGTTGTCCCCATGAAAGGCCCACTTTTCTATTCAAAAATTTTACTCTTTGGAGAGTACGGTATTATTAAAGACTCCAAAGGGTTATCCATCCCTTACAATTTTTACAAAGGCGCGTTGAAAATCGATGCGGAGAAAACGGTTGCTACCCATACTTCGAATCAGAGCCTCAAGCGATTTGCATCGTATTTGACCGAGTTAACCGAGGAGTCTCCTTCATTGGTTTCTTTTAACCTGGACACCTTCAAAGCAGATATTGAAAGCGGATTGTATTTTGACAGTAGTATACCCCAGGGGTACGGTATCGGAAGTAGCGGTGCGCTGGTAGCAGCTGTCTATGACAAATACGCTACTGACAAGATCACAGTACTTGAGAATTTAACTCGTGATAAGCTGTTGAAGCTTAAGAAGATATTTAGCGCCATGGAATCGTTCTTCCATGGAAAATCGTCCGGCCTGGATCCACTTAACAGTTACCTGAGTCTTCCGATCCTGATCAATTCCCAGGATCATATTGAACCTGCCGGGATTCCTTCCCAACCGGAAGAGGGGACCGGAGCGGTATTCCTATTGGATAGCGGTACGACGGGAGAGACGGCACCTATGGTGCAGATCTTCATGGAGAATATGAAACAGGAAGGGTTTAGAAACATGTTGAAGGATCAGTTTGTAAAGCATACCGATGCCTGTGTGGAGGATTTCCTGAAGGGAGATGTGAAATCGCTCTTCCGAAATATAAAGGACCTTTCCAAAGTGGTACTGGATAACTTTAAACCGATGATCCCAAAGGAGTTCCATACGCTTTGGAAGAAAGGGATCGACACGAACGCATACTACCTCAAACTATGTGGTTCGGGAGGTGGAGGTTATATGTTGGGCTTTACACAGGATCTTGAGAAGGCCCGTGAGGCGCTCAAGGGACATAAACTGGAAGTGGTCTATAACTTCTAAAGGCCCTTTTCCCACCTACCGATCCGGGTAATCGATGTACCATGTTTACAAGAAAACAAAAGCTTCTACTGCTCAAGTTCTTTAGCCTGTTTTCCATTGTAAGGGGTTACAACATTCTCATAATTGTTATTGCCCAATATCTCACCTCGATATACATATTAGCGCCAAAGCTACCCATACGGAAGGTTATTTTCGATCTCAACCTATTGATGATCGTGTTGGCTTCTTCCTGCGCGATAGCTGGAGGGTATATTATAAATAGTTTTTACGACAGCGAGAAGGATATCATCAATCGTCCCAGAAAAACCATGCTGGACCGGTTGGTGAGTCAAAGGACCAAACTATCGGCCTACTTTGTGTTCAACTTCCTTTCTGTCATATTTGCCAGCTATGTGTCGTTCCGGGCAGTAGTGTTCTTTTCCGTCTATATTTTCATGATCTGGTTCTATTCGCACAAGCTGAAGAAATATCCGTTCATTGGAAACCTTGTGGCGGCGATACTCGCGGTTATGCCGTTCTTTGCGGTCTTTATCTACTATAAGAATTTCGAACTGGTGATATTTGTACATGCGACCTTCCTCTTCCTGCTTATTTCCATGCGGGAGTTGGTAAAGGACCTGGAGAACCTGAAAGGCGATTTGGCACAGAACTATCGTACAATTCCGGTGGTGTACGGAGAGAAGATATCGAAGCAAATGCTCACCGTTCTGGCCTTGCTGACCCTGGTGCCCGTTTTTCTGCTCGTTACCCGGTTTGAGATCGGATATATGTACCTTTATTTTTACATCAGCATTTTCTTTCTGGCCGTGTTTGTCGGCATTTTATGGCGATCGGCAAGAAAGCTACACTACCTTATCCTTCATAATATTCTGAAGTTCACCATTGTTGTGGGGGTCTTTAGTATTGTCCTCATTGACATAGAGGTGCTGCTTACCCGTTTTAGAAATTATGCAGAAAGTCTTCCCGGCGTGTTAGGGTAGGAGGTGGTTTCCGACCGTAAATACCTATTTTTATCCTATGCAAAACGAAAACACACTCAAAGTAGCCCTGGGTCAGATTTCACCCGTTTGGCTGAATAAAGAAGCTACTCTCGAAAAAGTGGAGCAGCGTATTATTGAAGCAGCCTCCGAAGGAGCCGAACTTATCGCCTTTGGGGAAGGTCTGGTGCCGGGATATCCCTTTTGGCTTGCACTCGTTGGGGGAGCCGAATGGAATACAGATATCAATAAAGAACTACATGCGCATTATCTGCGCAATTCGGTGACTATAGAGGACGGTGATTTGGATTCGATATGTGATTTGGCCAAAAAGCACAACATTGCAGTGTATTTGGGTATTATTGAACGACCCCTGGATCGGGGAGGCAAGAGTATTTATGCCTCACTGGTTTATATTTCTCCTGAAGGAGAGATTGGTTCCGTACACCGTAAGTTGCAGCCCACCTACGACGAGCGTCTTACCTGGTCGCCTGGGGATGGCAACGGGTTACGGGTGCATCCGCTTAAGAAGTTTACCGTTGGAGGGCTCAATTGTTGGGAAAACTGGATGCCGCTGCCAAGAGCTTCGCTCTACGCGCAGGGCGAAGACCTGCACGTGGCCGTTTGGCCAGGGAGCGATCACAACACCAAGGATATCACCCGCTTTGTAGCACGCGAGTCCCGGAGTTTTATGCTTTCGGTTTCGTCGTTAATGACCACAACCGACTTTCCGGCAGATACCCCTCATTTGAAAGCCCTTTTGGAAAAGGCGCCCGACGTCCTGGCCAATGGCGGCAGCGGCATAGCCGGCCCCGATGGTGAGTGGATCGTAGCTCCTGTTTTACATACGGAAGGAAATATTTATGCCACTCTTGATTTTAATCGGGTGCTGGAAGAGCGACAGAACTTCGACCCGGTGGGTCACTACTCAAGACCTGATGTTACCAAACTGATTGTCAACAGAGAACGGCAATCTACCGTTTCGTTCGAATAGTCCGTTACTTCGCTGTCAGATCATTCTTTGTGTGTATCTTTGCACCGCAAATAAATTCAGTATGAGCAGAAATGATCGAAGTTGGCAGAAGAAAGGACCGGGAAAACCCCGCAAAGGGAGTGGTACGCCTGCTTCGAAGCCGAAGAAAGATGGGTCACAGACCAGAGATGGGATACGACTAAACAAATACATTGCAAACAGTGGAATATGTTCACGACGTGAGGCCGACATGTATATCGCCACAGGGCAGGTGATGGTCAATGGGAAAGTGATCAACGAGATGGGATTCAAGGTACAGCCCGGAGACGAGGTGCGCTTTGATGGTCGCCGAATCTCCCCTGAGGCCAACGCTTATGTCCTGCTTAACAAACCCAAAGGAGTGGCAACTACCGATAGTACTTCCAAAGGACTTACTGTGATGGATCTGGTGGCTAATGCAACCAAGGTAGGTATTAAGCCTTTTGGGCGTCTGGGTAGAAATGCTACCGGACTACTGTTGTTTACCAACGATGATGAGTTCCGCCAAAAATTCAGTAAAAAAGGAATTGCCCGGCTTTTTCATGTGGAACTGGACAAGAATCTCAAGGCTGAGGATCTGAGAAAAATTTCTGAAGGGCTTACCGTGGAAGGAAAAGAGATCCAGGTGGAGGAGATAAGTTATGTGCAGAATGCACCGAAGAAAGAAGTTGGGTTGAAGGTGAAGCATACCGGGAATAGTGTCATTCGGAACATTTTTGAACATCTGGGATACAATGTAGTTCGGGTAGATTGTGTGACGTTGGGACCATTAACCAAGAAAGATCTGCCACGCGGTAGATGGCGTCATCTTACCAAAGAAGAATTAAGCCTGTTCAGCATGCTGTAAACGATTTTTCTTTGGGAGCAATTCCCACACGAAAAAGGCGATCACAATAACATACTCCAGGGCTACCAACCACAAGTTTTCTGAAAAACCCTCCGGACCGTAGGCAGAATAACTTAGCATCACGGTAAAACTCCATACCAGAGCGAAGCGGTACCTGGTAAAGACACAAAGCACCAATGGTGTTGCCACGTACCAGGGATGTACAGTGGTGGACAGTAGGAAGTAGATGCAAATTCCAAATAGCAGGGCAGTGATGAGTTGTTTAGGCTGACCATTCTTTCTGAGAAAGGTAAGCAGTATTAGTATTCCAACGATAACCAATGGAAGCACCTTTCCAACGTCAGCAATGATATTCCAGCCAATGGTCTCATAGCCGATCCAACGAATGATATAGTATACACTTCCGTTAAATTCGAAGTTCTGGAACCAAAGGGCAATAGTGTCTGAGAAGTTCGAGACAAATTCCGAAGAAAGGAAGGGGACAAACGTGAGTATAACGGTTGCCAGAAGCACTCCGTAGAAAGCTGCCAGCCGCATTAATCCTTTGATGATATGGGTGCGCTTCACAAAATATTGGAGGAATAGAGGAAGTAGGAGCAGGGGAATTAGTTTCGTAGAAACCGATAGTCCCATGAGTACGGCTGCCCAGAACCACTTTCCTTTAAACAGCAAGTACAGTGACCACACAACAAAAAGTAACATGGCACTTTCGAAATGAAGGTTGCCGGTAAGCTCGATAATAATGAACGGATTCAGAAAGAACCAGAAGATATGATATACCGGTAGTTTTAAGTGCTCCAGAATTTTCTTTCCGAAGTACAGAATACCAATATCGGCTAGTATGATCAGTATTCGCAGGACCACAGCCGATCCCAAAATGCTCTTACTGGCGAACAGGGCTCCAATGGCAAAGAACAACTGATTCACCGGGGGATAGTTACTGTAATGACTTCCGTTGAGTGCTCCCATACCGGCATATAGTTCCCTGGCTTGCGGAACAATCTCCTGTCCGTTTTCAAGATACATTTCCGGGGTTATGAGATAAGGGTTTATGCCTTGGATAACAAGGCGGCCGTCCCACAGGAAACGATAGAAATCTTGTGATAAATTAGGAGAGGCTGCAATGAAGATCAGTCGAAACAGTACTCCCATTCCAGCAAGTAGCCAAAAGGAGTTGGCATTGATCCTGATGAGGTAATAGCTGAGCAGGAATAGCCCTCCAAGCAGGGAAATGAATTTTAAGAAGTCACTCCTGTTGAGGTCGTAGGCAAAGATCCAATAGAATACAGCGCACAGCAGTCCGGCGAGTAATGTGGTTCGATGCGATACGAAGAAGTTACGCATGTGGATTTGTTAATCCTGCCATTCTGCTATGAACAGGTTGGTGTCTCGTGTGCCTCCGTTGTTTCGGTTGGATGAAAAAACCAGGTACTTCCCATCGTTGGAGAACACCGGAAAGGCGTCAAACGTTTCGCCGTGAGTCACACGCTCCAGGTTCTTTCCGTCAATATCGATCATGTACAGATTAAACGGGAATCCACGCTCTG
>CAZTLE010000200.1:0-7145 GCA_964614415.1 uncultured Aureitalea sp.
ACAAACCACGGTGACCATTTCTAACACCTTTTTTTGATTTGAAAATAAGGCGATGATTCAATTGATTAATTAATACATTGATTCATCTTCAAATTAAATTAGTTCATCATCAAATCTTCAAATTAAATTAGTTCATCTTCAAATCAGAACATCATCACATCAAGGCACCCGAATCTCGCTTCCCAAAAAGATCGCATTCAAGAACATTCGATTCGTACCGTACCAGGACCCCCGGAAGTTTGGATTGTCGGCAAACAGCACAACACGCCCACCTCCTTGCCGGCTCACAATGAGCGAGGCAGACGGTTTTAGGAATTCGTCATAGTTCTTCGTGGAAATGAATCCATCGATATGCGGATCGGCTGTATACTTCCCAACCGTGGAATAAGCATTCTTGCTCGGAGCCAGGAAAACCCGATTGTTCTTGTACACAGCAACTGAAGGATCGCGATATCCAAAGCCTAACGGATGCGTAATGTCCAGATCGATCTCGAAAATGGCACCGCCCAAACGTTCCCTGCCAATATGTTCGGAAGCATCCACATACGGTAGCCGCTTGGTGACTTCGGTTGTGTCTTTAGGTTCTTCCGTAAGCTTTTCCTTCACCATCTTGTTGCGAACTGCCCATGAGGAGGCACCTGCAATGGTGATCAAGGTATTGCCCCTCGATACCCAATCGCTGATCTTCTTCCGTTGCAGGGAATCCAACTGACGGTATCCTCCGCTTACCATGACCAGCGTATTATACTCGTCCAGTGATACCCGTGAAAAAGTGCGCATCTGGATCTTTGTTAAAGGCATATCGACACGTGTGTCCAGTAAATGCCAAACTTCTCCGGCCTCATAGGAGTTGATACCATCCCCTATCAGGAGTGCTGCTTTGGGTTTGTCCAGCTTTCGGAAGTTGTTGCTTCCAAGATCAATACCCTTCAAACTGAAACCGGTATTCGTGCTATATATTGGCACATTGAATTTCTCCTGAGCTTCCTTAACGATGGCAAATACTTCTTCCGAAGTCTTGTCTTGCTTACTCACCGGAACCATAATACTCCCGTAGTGAAAACTCTTATTCCCCACATTTGTCTGTGCTTCAAACGGCTTAAATGCTGAAGCCACTTTAAGTCCTTTGGACTGAATATGGTACAGGGCAGCAGGTGCGTTGTAGTCATCCCAATCCATGAGATACGCATAGTTGGAGCGTGTCACGGTTTGCACATTTGCCAGGCCATCTGTGGTCGTTACTTCAGTACCGGTCGCTCCGGAGCGTACGCCTTTGTACTTGATATTGTAGAAATTCGCCAAACTCCAGGCGGAAGCATCATAAAACACACTGTCCCGGTATTTGTTATACGTCTCAAAAACCGTCTGTACCATTCGCTGCTGAGGTTGTTTTGTCGGCACTACGTACTTGTCGCCGGACTTATACACCTTGATCTTGTGAATGAGTAGTTTATCTACAAAGGCCTTCACCCGATTCTGATCATAGGCATCGCTGAATTCATACGCACCATATCCGGAAGACGGGTTACTCGCCACCGCCGATTTGAAAAAGTCCTGCTGATACTTTCGCAAGGTCCCTTTATTCTCCACTGCCGCCTTTACGGTGGCAATGCTCGTTAAATATTGATTCCGAATGGTGAACGGAAATGAAATAGTACCGTAATCCGTATCCTGCAAATGTCCTCTTGAACTGGCCTGCTCAAACAACAACGCCAATGCGCCCTGAAGATCCGGGTAGGAAGAACCGTATCCGGGATACGTCCCGTCAAAAGATTCTTTGGTGTAATAGAGAGATCCTATGTTGTTGAGGGTCGAGGCGTAATAGGGTGCAAAGAGATCATTAAGGTCTTCGTAGTTCTCCCTGGGCATGATGGGATCCTGAGAGCCTATCGGCTTCATAGGCTCAAAAAAGTAATGGCTGTTGGTGCCCATTTCGTGAAAGTCGGTCACCACATTGGGATACCACTCGTGATACCAGGTGAGTTTCCCACGGCTTTCCGGATTGATGGCCAATAACCAATCCCGGTTCAGGTCGAACCAGTAGTGATTGGTCCGGCCCCGAGGCCACATTTCGTTGTGCTCCGCATCGTTGCCGTCGGACACCAGTGGATCGGCCTTGTACTGATTGGCCCATTGGGTATGCCGATCCCGGCCATCAGGGTTAATGGTAGGGTCGATAAAGATCACGGCGTTATTCAAATAGTTGGACACCTCGGCACTGTTCGATGCCACCAGAGTATACGCAGTGAGTATAGCCGCTTCTGCGCCCGAAGGTTCGTTGCCATGTACATTATATCCCAATTGCACAAAAATGGGCAGTTGATCATAGTTCGTAGGATTGTCATTCGGATCCACAAACCGCAAGTGATCGGCCTTTATTTGATTCAGATTCTGAAGATTCTGAGGTGTCGACACCGTTAGCATGATAAGCTTCCTTCGCTCATGGGTCGCTCCATATTGTGCAATGGTCGCCCGATCTGATACTTCAGCCAATTTTGTAAAATAGGCCACGATCATATCATGCCGGGTGTGCTGATCTCCAATGGGATATCCTAAAAACTCTTCCGGAGTGGGAATGGAGGGGTCGAAAGGTTGCTTGTCTTCAAAAAAATAATCCTGTGCAGAAACGGAAAAGGCCATTACCATCGCAAATGCGGTAACAGCCATTGTGTAACGTATTTTCATCGGGTTGGTTTTCGGTATAGACTTATAAATTTAGTAATTAATAAGATGTTTGTCATACACCGAAAGGGGATTTAACAACAAACAAAACACCGCCACTGATACTCTTATCTATCGGACGCAGGCCAAGTACCCCAAAGAATCCACGTCCGTTCCCATGTGAACCTTTAGCCACACAGGTGAAGCTAGAGCGATATGCGTCCGGCAAAATTTCGGCAACCGGAGCGACGAATATCAGGGCGATGTTTGCCCAACCTAATCACTCTCCTACTTTCTGTAGGAACTTAATATCGTTTTCAACCGTAAGCAGTAATACACTTGTCGCCGTGCAGAACACAGGACTGGTAATACAGTGATGCCCGTTCCAACTTCCATCTTCATTCTGAATCTTCAGAATCAAACCACTCATGTCGTCATACCACTTTTTCCAGTCCTTGTCCTGATTCACGACCAACGACTCTCCGGTTTGCAGGAAACTTAAAAATTCCTCTCCTCCGTTGTTTCCAAAACCGTTGAGTACGTCCTGGCGCTGCGCTGTCCGCTTAGCCGATTGGTATACATTGTACGAGGTGTTATACTCCATAGCTTCTGCTTCGGAATATCCGGCGATAATGAGATTCTCCGCGGTTACGGGAGCATCCTTCTTTAGCTTGCCTCGTTTTTTAGCTTTGTTTATTGCTTCTTCTGCTTTTCTTGCCTCTTTGGCACTGGCGCGTACACTTCCGCTGACCGCATATAGCATGATCCCGGCACCGTCGGCAGTATTTACATTGCCCGATTCTTCGTCGTAGTTCCCTTTCTGATAATCGCGTGATCTCTTTAACACATCACCATCCACATCGGCTCCCACGGCCTGTGCTGACTCCAATGCACTATTGGCCAATCCGCTTTGCAATACCCCGGCCCATCCGGCACCTTTTTGACGACCGGAAGCGTCGGTTGCGTTCTCGATCTTGGCGACACAAATATCCAGGCAACGCTCAATTCGACGCTCGTCCGCTCCCTTTAGATCCCTGTCGAGGACATTAGAAAGGAATTGAGCTGCCAGAACGGCATCGATATTCTGACCCAATTTGGTTTGGATCTGGGTACCGCGAACATCGGTAATATGCGCCGCATCCTTAGGTGCGTTCTCAATGGTTTCCAGGATATAACCCAGGGCCGCTTTTAGATTTTTGGCGTACTTCCCTTTTTGCAGGGTTGTCCCGCTTCGTAACAGTGCCATGGCTACCATGGATGTAGTTGCAGGATCAGCTTTTACTGCATGCGGATCGCGCACATGTTGCGCGTTATGGGTACCCGCGCCGTAGCCACCATTCGGTAGTTGAGCGTCGGACAACCAATCCAATCCGTCACGAACTGAAAGCATCACGTTCGAATCGGTCTTATACATAGCAAAGTCTTCGGAAGATTTTTCCCCCATCACCGTCATAAATACACAACCTTCCATGGGCGTAAGTATCCTTTTGGTTTTCTCCAATGGTTCTTCTCCTTTAAATACCGATAGTGCAAAACCTACTATCGCAACAGGAACAACCAGTAACATCAATTTCGTCTTCATAATTGTAGTTTTAAATCACAGTTCGAAACTACCTACTCATCAACACTTAAAAAATCCGGTTTGAGTGAAAGGGTCCTTTTAATGAGGGAACGCCCCCGCTTTCCAAGTCTTAACAAAACATTATAAGCCCCCGTATTAAACCTTGCCTCCTGAGCACGGTCAAAGCAGTGTTAATTTAATTTAGATCAAGCATGAAAAAAGTACTGATTATGGGAGCACTGCTACTAGGAATAGCAGGTTATGCCCAACCCGGATCCGATTCGGATCAGGGACCTCACAAGGGGCAACGTGAAAAAATGGAACGCCCTAATTATACCCCCGAGCAAATTGCCGAATTGAAAACCAAGACCATGACCCTACATTTGGATCTCAATGAATCACAGCAAACCGAGATCTATAAGATCAACCTGGATCTGGCTCAAAAAAGAAAGGCCAAACGGGACGAAGGAAAGGATCCGAAAGAAATGACCGATGAGGAACGTTTCCAAAGGCAGAGCGCCGCTTTGGATGAGCAAATTGCAATGAAAAAAAGGCTAAAATCCGTTCTTACGGATGAACAATTTGAAAAGCTTGAACGCACAACAAAGAAAGGTCATCGCAACAGAGGACAAAGGCGTCAAGCCGGAAAACGCGACGGTAAGCGACACTAAGTCAGCAAGTTAAAAACAAAGAAAATTTCCGAAATTCCATTTTTGGCGCAATTATTGGTCAATTGCAGGTAAATTTAGTTACTTTAGTAACCTCGAAATTTAAATGGACCTACAATGAAAAAACTATTGACCGTAATTGCCTTTGCTTGCGCTATGCTTATGGGAGCAAACAATGCTTCGGCCCAGACACTGACGCAAAATCAGGACAGACCCGAAGTGGTTGCGAAACAGCAAGTAAATGAGCTCAGTCAGGAATTAGGACTGACAGGCGAACAGCAACGAACGTTATTTAGAGCTTTCGTAACCAAGGAAGTGAACTATCGCAAGTATGTGGTAGGTAAGGACCTGAGCAATGCAGACGTCGCGGCTAGCAAAAAGCGTGCTGATGAGACTTTCATGGCAGCCATGAAAAAGAACTTAACGGCGGAGCAATACAAAAAATGGCTCAATATGCAGAAGCAATAGCTTTTGTAGAAGATACATGTTAAGGCCCCGGAAATTCCGGGGCTTTTTTTATTACAGCTCTTTGGCTACACTTCGACACGCCTCGATTGTTTTATTGAGGTCGGCATAACTCAGCGCATCACATATAAACCAGGTCTCAAATGCACTGGGCGCTATGTAGATACCCTCACGAAGCATCCCGTGAAAGAAGGTCTTGAACGACTCATTGTTCGCATTGGCAGCCGAATCAAAATCGGTCACGGGTTGTTCCGAAAAGTGAACCGAGATCATAGATCCCAACCTGTTGATGGTATGCGCCACACTGTGGTCGTTTAGCGCTTCGGTAAGACCTTTGTGTAAATATTCCGTTTTGTCGTTGATCGATGCAAACACTTCGGGATGTGAATTCAAATGCCCCAGCATGGCTAAACCGGCAGCCATCGCCAGCGGATTCCCACTCAACGTTCCCGCCTGATATACAGGACCTTCAGGCGCGAGGTGGCTCATGATTTCAGCACTGGCGGCGAAAGCACCCACAGGAAGCCCACCTCCAATTACCTTTCCGAAGGTCACCAGATCGGCCTTTACACCTAACAGTTCCTGAACTCCTCCGGCGGCCAATCGGAAACCTGTCATTACTTCGTCAAAAATGAGCAACGCCCCATGTGTATCGCAAAGATCTCTCAATCCCCGTAAAAACCCTTCGGCCGGGGGAATACATCCCATGTTTCCGGCTACAGGCTCCAGGATGATACAGGCAATTTCTTCCGGATGTTCCGAAAACAGTTCTGCAACGTATTCAAGGTTGTTATACGGGGCAAGCAAGGTATCTTTTGCTGTTCCCCGGGTGACACCGGGGCTGTTTGGAGTTCCAAAGGTAACTGCCCCGCTTCCCGCCTGAATGAGGAAGGAATCACTATGGCCGTGGTAGCACCCTGCAAATTTGATGATCTTATCCCTACCCCTATACCCCCGGGCCAGCCGGACGGCACTCATACAAGCCTCGGTTCCGCTGTTCACAAAACGAATTTTTTCAATGCCCGGCACCATGGATACGGCAAGGGAAGCTATTTCGGTTTCAATTTCAGTAGGCATGCCAAAAGAGGTTCCTTTACGTGCTTTTTCTATAACGGCATGGACAACCGGTTCAAAGGCGTGACCCAGGATCATGGGTCCCCAGGAATTGATATAGTCAATAAGCACTCTGTCGTCAGCATCATACAAATAAGCCCCTTGAGCTTTTTCTACGAAAATGGGTGTTCCTCCTACGGCTTTGAAGGCCCGCACGGGGGAATTCACACCTCCGGGAATCACTTTTTGAGCCTCCCGGAATAACGCACTACTTCGTTGGTAGATCATTTTTAACTAGCGATTGTTTGAATCCTGCACACGGAGTTCCTGCCCGATGGAGATCGTATTCGAACGCAATCCGTTGTACTTTTTTAGGTCGTTTACCGAAATATTGAAGCGCCGGGAAATACTGTACAGGGTATCCCCTTTCACCACAGTATAAGTGGCTACTGCGGGACGGTCACCCTTCGGTTTGCCCTTTAACACCTGTCGATCGTACTGATCAAGGTCGTATTTCTCGATAAGGGCAATAAGTTTGTTCGGGTACCTGGGATCGGTCGCGTATCCGGCTTTCTTTAGCCCCCGGGCCCATCCTTTATAATCGTTCTGTCGCAGTGAGAACAGATTTCGGTATCGGCTGCGTTCGGTAAGAAACAAGGAATGGTCGCGAAACGACGTTCTGGGATCTTTGTACTTTCTAAAACATTCCTGAAGTTCGTCGTCATCGTGATATACGC
>CAZTLE010000201.1:0-7019 GCA_964614415.1 uncultured Aureitalea sp.
CGGAGATCTTATGGGAACACAGCAGAGCGGAGTGTTAAACCTGCGTATCGCAGACATAGTGAAAGACGGCGAAATTCTTAAGATTGCCCGAAGTTATGCCTACCAAACCCTCAAAAACGATCCTTCCCTATCGGCTCCTGAGAACCAACCGGTGCGTCATGCTTACGCGCAACTGGCGAAATACAGGAACATTTGGAACTACATTTCGTAGCCAAGTGCACCTTTTCAGACATGTCGAGAAATACCGGTGTGATAGTATTTGGCACTTCCAACACCTTCCGGATCGACTGTATTTTCCACATACAGGTTCAAAAACTGATTATCGTCATTTATTGGGCTCATTTTAGCAGCTACTTTTATCCCATTCACCGCAAATTGTGTAATCTATGGGAGAACAAAAGGTTATACCCATCTCAAACCGCGAAAAAAGAGGAGAATTCACCAAACATCTACTCGATGATGTGAAGGCCCTTGAAATAATGCTGGAACAAGGGCTTATTGAGAAAGGCATCACACGTGTGGGATTGGAACAGGAGTTCTGCCTGGTCGACGAACATTGGAGGCCTTCGCGTATTTCGGATACCATTCTAAAGCAAATTGACGATTCCCATTTTACGACCGAGTTGGCACGCTATAACCTGGAGATCAACCTGGATCCGGTTGTCCTTAGCGGTGATTGCTTCTCGGAAGTTGAGCACCAGCTAACCTCCCTTCTGAATAAAGCCCACGGTGTCGCTGACGCCAATAAAAACCGAATCATTTTAACGGGAATCCTCCCAACGATTGGAGCCAAAGAGCTCGATATGAGCTATATGACTCCAGCTGAGCGGTATTACACACTAAACAAGATGATACGTGAGGTCAGAGGACGGGATTTCGAATTGCGAATTCGTGGAGTAGATGAAGTTGCACTGAAGCATGATTCCATCCTCTTCGAAGCTTGCAACACCAGTTTCCAATTGCACCTGCAGATAGATCCGGAGGATTTCGCTTCCAGCTTCAATTGGGCACAAGCGATCTCAGGACCTGTGTTAGGCATTTGCGCCAATTCGCCTTTGCTACTTGGAAAAGAACTTTGGAAAGAAACGCGAATTGCCCTTTTCCAGCAGAGTATCGACATGCGAACCTCGGCCTTCGCACTTAAGGATCAACAGGCCCGTGTTGCTTTTGGCCGTGACTGGGCCAAGGGATCCATTGCGGATATCTATAAGAATGACATCGCCGAGTACGAAGTGCTTATCGCAAGGGAAATTTCATATAAGTCCACCGAATCACTCGAAAACGGCGCCATGCCTAAACTTCCGGCACTTATGTTACACAATGGAACTGTGTATCGGTGGAACCGACCTTGTTTTGGTGTGCACAATAACGTAGCGCATGTACGCATTGAAAACCGATACATTCCCTCCGGGCCTACAGTTATGGACGAAATGGCCAATTTCGTCTTTTGGATCGGACTTATGAAGGGACGCCCGGCTACGATGGATAGAATTTCGGAGTTGATGGATTTCAGAGAAGCCAAAGAAAACTTTATCAAGGCGGCCCGAACGGGCAAGAACACCGTATTAACATGGATGGGAATTCCTATATCGGTTCGCGATCTGGTACTGAATGAACTGTTGCCGATTGCCCATAACGGTTTACAAAAAATGGGCGTTAGTGACAAGGATAGAAACCGGTTCCTCAAGGTTATCGAAGAACGGGCGCGCAATGGCACAGGCGCACAGTGGATTCAGAAAACGTATCGCAACCTCACTGCTACCATGAAACAGGATCGCGCATTAGTGAATCTTACGTCCCTGTTACACAAACACGAACGATCCGGCCTTGCGGTGCACGACTGGCCGGAATACATCCCGGGAAGTTTGGTGGACAAGAGAGCGGAAAAAGTAGGACATGTCATGTCTACACAGCTTTTTACGGTTAATGAAGATGATCCGGCTTCTCTGGCTACAACGATCATGGATTGGAAGGACATTCACCACATGCCCGTAATCAACGGGGAACACCGGCTTACAGGTTTGCTTACATGGACTCATATGAACAGGCACAAAGAAGCAGCTGGAGATGCTTCAGACGATAGTTTGGTGAGTGATATTATGACCCGTGAAGTAATAACAATCGCTCCGGGCGACACCATAAAAGACGCAATAAAAATTATGAAACAGCACGAAATAGGATGCCTGCCGGTACTTCAAAACAATATTCTCATAGGCATTATTACGATAAAAGATGTACTTGCATACGACCGTGCCTGATAGCCCATATAACAAGGAAGTCTTCCGATTACAACCCTCTCGCATCCTGGGTGAAATTCGCGGAGACAATCCCGGCCCCACTTGCATCCTTTTAGGTGGAATTCACGGCAACGAACCCATGGGTGTACTGGCGTTGAAAGCGGTAGTCTCCGAGCTTCTAGAAAAGAACATTGACGTGAGCGGTACTATCTATGCCCTCGCGGGAAATCTCGGTGCGTTGCGCGAAGGAACACGATACCTAAAGGAAGATCTGAACCGGATGTGGTCGGCCGATCGTTTAAAAAAACTGATCACCGCTCCCGGCCTGGAAACAAACCCCGAAGAAGCAGAACAACAAAAGCTGTACAGCCTTATTCGCTCAATTTTGACCATGGAAACGGGGCCGTTCTACTTCATGGATCTGCACACTACTTCCTGTGAAACCCGACCCTTCATCACCGTAAACGACAACTTGCTCAACCGGAAGTTCACCTCCCGGTATCCATTGCCCATTGTTTTGGGAATTGAAGAGTACCTGGATGGTCCCATTCTAAGCTATATCAACGAAATGGGATACATAGCCTTTGGGTTTGAAGGAGGCCAGAACGACGACCCCAAAGCAATTGACAACCACAAAGCTTTCGTTTACCTCAGCCTGGTGTTCTCAGGGTGTGTAAAGGCTTCCGACATTGATTTTGTGACTCATTTTAACCATTTACAGCGATGCACCGCAGGTTTTGGGCGCTTCTATGAAATTTACTTCAGACATCATATTGACCCGGGGCAGTCTTTTCAAATGGCACCCGGATACACAAATTTCCAACCCGTGAAACGTGGGCAATTGCTGGCACATGAAGATGATTCGGTCGTCAGAGCCTCTTCAAATTCACATATCTTCATGCCGCTGTATCAGGATCAGGGGGACGATGGGTTCTTTCTTATTCGACCCATTCCGAACTTCTTTTTAAGGCTTTCCGCGTATCTGCGCAAGTTCAGGTTTGAGCGCTTGCTAGTGCTGCTACCAGGGGTAAAATGGGCTTCCAAATCAAAGAGGACCTTATTGGTGAATCGAAGGATTGCTCGTATCCTTACCAAACAGATCTTCCACCTGCTGGGCTACCGAAGTTGGCAAACGGATGCTTCACACTACATCATGAAGTCGAGAGAGGCCGTTGCCAGAACCCATGAATATCCGAAGTGATCAAAAGCTTTCAGGTCCTGAATTTGTCAGGAAATCGTAATTTTCAGTAAAATTAGAATCATGACCGCAGCAGAAGTACTCAAAGAACTGGAATCTTACGGGGACGAACGGACGAAACAAACGTTTCTGCGCCATGGAGCCAGAGAACCTTTCTTTGGAGTCAAGGTGGGCGATATGAAGAAGATCCTGAAGAAGACCAAAAAGAACCACGAACTCTCCCTCGAGCTTTACGCCACGGATAATGGCGACGCCATGTACCTGGCCGGACTTATGGCCGATGAGACCCAAATGACCCGCGAACATCTCAACGACTGGCTGGACAAGGCGTACTGGAACATGATAAGTGAATACACTGTTCCGTGGGTTGCAGCGGAAACCGCCTTTGGTTTCGAACTGGGCCTGGAGTGGATCGAGTCTCCTGAAGAACGATTCGCATCCGCCGGTTGGAATACGCTATCCGGATACGCGGCATTACATCCTGATGAGGCACTGGATATTGAAATGTATTCAAAACTACTGGACCGAGTAGGAAAAGGCATACACAATGCTCAAAATCGCGTACGGTACACCATGAATAACTTTGTCATTGCAATTGCCACCCATATCGCACCACTCCATGATAAGGCAATGGGTATTGCCGAGCGTATCGGGAAAGTCGAAGTGTTTATGGGTGACACCTACTGCAAAGTTCCGTTAGCCACCCAATACATTCAAAAGGTTTCCGATCGTGGAGCCGTGGGCAAAAAACGAAAAACGGTTCGTTGTTGACATTTCTCAAAACAAAAAGCCCGTCGGTTGACGGGCTTTCTTTTTACGTACGTACATTTTCACAGAAACAGAAGATCCTTTAATTAATATCCTCACTCTTCTTCAGTTTCTCAATGTTCGCAGCTACTCTCCCTCTGCTAGCATCATTGGGAGCATTCTGTAAGGCCTTTTCAAGGTGTTTTAAGGCTGTTTTATAATCACCTTTGGCCGAATATCCGCGTGCCAGACCATAGTGCACCGGCCAGGTGTCTTTGTTCTTTTTTGCATTGAACTGGAAAACCTCAAGCGCTTTGTCCTGCATTCCCTGTCCAATTAGTGTTCGACCATACTGGTGTACTTCAAAAACAGTCCCTACGTCCATATTATCATCCATAAGGGCCAGGGCCTCTGATGTTTTACCCATTTTTGCAAGGATGGCGGCTTTTATCTGAAGATTGGCAAACGTTTTTTGACTGAAGAATTGACCTGCTATTGCCGCATCGATCCATTGCATGGCTTCGTTAAGATCTCCACCGTTGTTCAGTGAGAAATTAGCTGCCTGCTCCCAGGTTTGACGATTGAAACCAGGCTGGTCGCGCATTCCCTGACGAATTTCAGCCAGAACAATATCCGTTACGGGAACTTCGATCACAAAGGGAAATGATCTCTTCTCCCACTTAAGAGCAGCCTTGGCAGTAGTTGCCGTAACCTCGCTGAAATCGAATGTAAGCATCTCGGTATGTGGAATGGTTTCCGTTGTTACGTCGACCCGCAGCGCGTCTTCGGCTGTGTCGTAGAAAAAGCTTCCCCAGGATCCGGAGTCATTGGAAAAAATGATCGTCGCATCATTGTTCTCCCCTACAGCAATGTGCAATCCATAGGTTCCTGCTTTAATGGGTTTTCCCTCTACCTTCATATCGTGCGAGAAGGTAATGGTTGTGTTCTCGTTGGCACCAGCTCTCCACGGAGCTGCTGTTGAGGTACCAAAGCCCAAATTCTGATACCCGTAGTGTGCAATAGGCGTACCCCATATCTCACGTCCGCGTACACTGGGACGCGAATACTCGATCGTAATTTTGGAGGTACCTACTGTCTGGGTTACTGAAGCCATTTGACTTCCTCGTGGGGCGTTGATCTGAGCATCGGCTGAAAAGTTCATCATGAATACGAACCCTACGGCCATCGCCAGATGAGCATAGAACTTTGTCATATTTTGTTGGTTTATAAGGTTTTTCTAAATGTAGCCAGTAATAAAAGGGACCGCTGTTACCGCTTTGTTAAATGCCCTGACACGAATGTTAATTAACTTTTCTTTAGAACCCGCCATCGCATGGAACTTTTTGTTAATTTAAGGGTGAATCAAGCACATATACTATGCATTTACTCTATGCCATTTTTGTTGGAGCCATTGCCGGTTGGCTGGCTGGAAAAATTATGAAAGGAGGCGGATACGGCCTTCTCGTGAACATCATTTTAGGTATCGTAGGGGGTCTGGTGGGTAACTGGCTTCTACCCAAAGTAGGTATCTACCTAACCGGTGGTATCGTGGGAGATATCATTAACGGCCTTATAGGAGCCATTGTAATACTGTTCCTAGCAAGGTTGTTGAAGCGATAGCATACTATTCGCTCTCTTCGGCCAGTAGTTGGGCAACGAAAGACTCAAATTCACTTTTGAAGGCTACGTACTTCTCGCCCGTCGCGGGTCCGTTAAATCCGGTGTGAATCTTTCGAACTGCCCCCTCTTTATCAATAAATATAGTAGTGGGGTACGATAGCACGTGATTTAACATGGGTAGTTTTTCATTGGCCTTTTGCTTGCTACTCGTTCCTACCTGGGCCAAAAGAATGGGATAGGGAACTCCCACAGTGTTTCGTAGTCGCTCAATGGACGCCACTGCCCGCTCCGTAGTTGGCGCATATTCAAAAGCCAGGGAAACAAACTTCAGGTCCTCATGGGGGTTGTTGTTCAGGTAATCGGTGTAATACCTGGTCTCATCCAGGCAATTGGGACACCAGGTTCCCATGATCTGAACTACGACCACTTTGTCCTGAAAGCGTTCATCCTCCAACGAAAGCGTATCTCCGGAGGTATCGGGAAATGCGAAGGTGAACTTATCATATCCCTCTTTCAAGAACGTAAGGGTATTGGCATCCGGCAATTCATAATCTGCGTTGCGCTTCCCTGTAAAAGGTTCTTCCCAGTGATTTCCGCTATAGAAAACTCCGTTGTATGTACTGTCGGTCACTTTGGCTTCAAAGAGAAAGGCATGGGCCCCATCGAAGGTGGATAACTTCAGGGAATCACCGTCCATAACCCCCTGCAAATAGCGGTAATCTCCGGTGGTAGTCCGGAAGGTTCCTGTCACTTCATTACCATTTTGCTCGAAAATACCCTTGGCGATATACCGGTCTTCTTCGACCTCGGGGCTAAAGACCGTTTCCCAAACACCGTCAACCTGCACGGTCGCATCGGCAACAGGTTTGAATCGGTCAGGATCCCCATGAACCATAGTAAAAGGCACTATTCTGTCGAGACTGGGTTTGATCCAGTCCCCCGAAATTTTTTCCGAAGTGTAGGTTCCCTTGAAGATCCCTTCGAACACAGGTGCCTGGATAGTAATGGAATCTTCCCCAAACATTCGAACATCGGTAACTTCAATGGTCTCTTCAGCGTTGTACATGGTAAGTACGTTATCTTCGGACCAATCCATTGAAAACGGTAATTCTTTTCCGTTTTTCACATCCAATGCCACCCGCCAGGTGCCCGGTTTAATACCTACCTCCTCTTCGTTACAGGACAACAATACCAAAACCAACAGAAGTGATCCGATC
>CAZTLE010000202.1:0-7017 GCA_964614415.1 uncultured Aureitalea sp.
TTCCGGGCATTGATAATTGGAAATTCGTTATTCGAAATTCATCATTCGTCATTCATAATGGCCACCACCCGCGCCGGAGCGGCACTGGCGCCTTCAATCTTCAATGGAAACACAGCTACTTTAAATCCGGAATAGGGTAGAGCGTCCAGATTTACAAGTTGTTCCATATGGCAATATTCTTTGCGTTGCCCTACCAAATGGGCATTCCAGAACAATTCTGAGTCGTTCGTTTCTTTGGCTTTCTTAATCAAATGTGGCAGTGGAAGGTCCCAGCCCCATGAGTCGATCCCCATTACCTTGATCCCCTGATCGATGAGCCATTCGGTGGCTTCGGCACCCATGCCTGTACCTATTTTATGAAAGTTCTTTGTCCCGTTAAATTTATCCCGCCCTGTCTTAATAAGTACGATCATTCCGGGTTCTAGTTGCAGATTTTCCTTGGTAAGGAAATCTTTGACATCGGCAACAGTAATCTCCTCAAAATCCGGTTTGTGTTTCATATCGATCACAAGGCCTTCTCCATAACACCATTCCAACGGAATCTCGTCAATGGTCTTGGCCGGTTTACCATCACAGGTGGGAGAATAGTGCCAGGGAGCATCGATATGCGTGGTGGAATGGACTCCCATCTTCTTAATAGTATCATCTGTCCAGCCTTCAAAGCCTTTGGGGAAAAGTCGTTTGGGAAGACCCAGGATTTTCAGAAGGAATCCAGCCTTCTTATGTGGTTTATGTTTGATCTTCACCTTCATAAACCACGGATCGTTCTTATTGTAGCGTATGGGTTTGGAGAGGTCTATGATTTTCATGGTAAGTTATATTCTATAGTTCCTTTATACGGGTAATTAATTCATCGTAAGGGCGAGTGACTCTATTCGTGAAATCCATGTATTGCAGAGATTCCAGCCGAGGATGCAATGCAGTCTGCTTCAGCATAATAGGTAGTATTTCAATATCATTTCCCCAAGCAAAAGCCCATTCGTACGTCACATACTCTGATTTTCTTGCCTCCGGACTCATAATTACTATGACACCTTTCGATTGTTTAATACCTGAATCTATTTCTTCGCGCCAATCCTGACCAACTTTTAGTCGATCATTGTCCATCCAGCAATTGATTCCTTCTTTTTCAAGATAGAATTTAAGAAGCTCAGCAAAGTCTGCATCAATATGAGAATGAGAGATGAAAATTTGATTTGATAGATCTGATTTTTGCTTAGGTTTGTCTTTTACACTTCTGTTTTTAGCTGCAATGTCACTAATTGTTCGAATCAAATCATTCAGCAACTTGTCCTTATCATTTTCAACCAAATCAAGATAGGCCTCACCAGACTCAGGGAATATCTTACTCTTTACTATCCAGTTTTCCGAGGACCAATCAGCTTGCTTGTAAATAATTGGAAATAGAGTCTTCCTAGAGCTTTTTCTAATCTCATCAAGCTTATTTAACAGTATATTGTCCGAAGAGTTCCAAAATAAGTATTCTGGAGTGACAATTGGTATTATTATGTCGGACGTTTCCATAGCCCTGATGTCCTCGTCGTAATCTTCTGCATCATCTCTAAGGTCTAGGGTATAAATTACCTCCAAGTTATCCAATCCCCTTAATCTACTACTCAAATAGACGGCAAAATCATCTTCGTCCTCGTGGTGGTCGATATATATTCTCATATCAATAAATTTTTTAAGATCAACTAACGGACGGGGAGGTAGTACCGTTAGAGTTTGAAGATACAAAGCACCAAAGAATAGAAAGAAACCTTTAATCTTTCAATTCTTAAATCAGCCCTAATCATCAATATCCCCGATGGCAAAACGATCACCGATTTTCAGCATAGCAAAGAACACCGGCTTACCGTTGAAATGGACTTCCCAAATGTTCCAAACTCCTTCGCTTTCCTCTTCCTGAAAGAAATTGGCAAATGCATAGTCACCCATGCCCAGGTAGCGGCTTTGTATCAGGTATCGCATGCCGGCTACACTGGCTAGTTCCTCCTTGTTATTGGCCTTATAGGTATCCTTCCATCGGCGGGCTTCATCGTCCCCCCGATACACAATGTAGTCTGCCAGGGCCTTGTCATCAGTTTTTTTGCATAACTCAAAGATCTTGATCAAATCCCGCTGTGCCATTTCTGCGTCTTTGTTCTGAGCTTGTGTGGTTGTCGTCAATAGAAGACAAACAACCAGGATTGCGAAACGTTTCATACTGGATTATTTTTTATTGTTCCTGTCCGATTTAAAATTAAAAACCATAGACATCGTGTGGGCACTCAGGCCATTCGACCTGTAAAAAAAGAAATAGCGAAGCGAAATGGCATTGAGCGATCCCTGGCGTTGATCCGCAGGCCGGTGAGAGGCACCAAACCCTATCTTGTACGTCTGGTGGTCGGAAAAGTCGAAGTCCGACGTATAGAATTCGGCATTGGGGTCGACTTCACGGAAAGGGGCGAAATACTTTGATCCCTGTTGGATGTAGAACCGGGCACTGGGCAATAGCGTCCATTTGGCATTGAGCTTAACGGCCGTTTCATTGTCAATGGAAACCGCAATGATTCCGAAATTATCGGCATAGCCATTTACAGTGTTCTTCAGTACTATGTTTCCACCGATGAACTTGTTCCATTTTACGGCCAGAGCGCCTTTGTAGCGTTGCTTGGGGAAATTTTCGACTGCCTGCGAGCCATCTGTAAAGAAAATACGATGGAAAGGAGTGGCCAAGAGACCATTTTGAAAACTCAGAACGGAATATAATCCTACCACATTGCGCTCATCTACGATCTGTGAAAAGCCCAGGTTGAGGTTGTAGGAATCGCGACGATACGTATCATACCATTCCTGGAAACGGAGTTCGGCAGGATAGATAAGCTGTACCGGTCCGATACCCTGCAGCCTGCCCCAGCGCAGATCGTCATTAAATACCTGAAGTTGGGCGGAATAGGTTTGCATTTCGTCTTCCGAGGTCTTGGTAACACCCAGGAACTTTGCGAAAGAGAAGTAGTCCGATTCAATCGAAAATCCAACCCCGCCGTTAATACTCATTTTACTCTTTTCGAAAAGGCGGGTGTAATTGATGTTCGTATAGGTTCGGGCGTCTAAGCGCGACGCGGAAGAGACCACAAAATCTATATTATCGGTAGAGGCGGAAGAAATGATATCTGCTCCCAATTGAAAATCAATGACATTGTTTCCAACAGATCGCGTCATGGAGAAGGAGGGACCATATACCGTAAGCCGTTCGGTACCTACGCCTCCTGTGACGGCCGAATTGTCTCCGTCCTGCAAGTATTGACTGTAGACCAATTCAATCTCAGTCTGATTCACCTTAAAGCCTGAAGACTCGTTATTCTGCCCCCTCGATAGTAATAGCGAGAACGCTAGACTTCCGGCTAAAAGGTATTTTTTTTTCATGCTAGTGGTTAGTGGTTAGTGGTTAGTTGTTTGTTGATGTGTTTATTTGTTGATTGAAAGATTGAAAGATTGAATGATTCAGTTAATAGGTTATTGAGTTAATGGGTTATTGGTTTGATTCTACCTTGAAATTCATGTCTCTTTTCTCCTAATTCCTGTTTGCTAATCTAATATCTCACTACTCATACCTCACACCTCACACCTCACACCTCAATCCTCATCCCTAATTACACCCACATCCACCGCCACCTTTTTGACCGATGGCAGTGAGGGAGCCTTCCCGGATTGAAAATACATAAAGCCCGAATTTCTGATCGGTCGTTGCATTCATTTGCATTTCAGCGTCATTTACATAGACCCTCTCATAGGGTTTTAGGGTGGCACATGAAGATAGCGCCAATGCCAGAAAAGTGAATACTCCGAAAACTTTAAGAAACCGCTTCATACCGCAATTGTTTAGAGAAATGAACTTTATTGTTGTTATCGATTATGATTCCGTGTGTTTGTGGTAACTGATCGAGGAATGAAATTCCCTTTTGCACCCCCATGGCGTACACTGCTGTTGCCAGCGCATCCGAAAGCTCGGCGCTTGGGGAAAATACCGATACGCTCTTGATATGAAGCAACGGCATGCCTGTTTTAGGGTTTATGTTGTGCGAATAGCGCTGCCCCTTATATACAAAGTGTTGTTCGTAATCCCCCGAAGTGGCTACCGAACCATTTTCGATCGGCACATAAAACAGAACGTGATTGGGCGTGTCCGGATCGGCGATACCGATCTTCCAGGGCTGTCCTTTTTCGTTCAGGCCAAAGGCCGTGAGATCCCCACTGGCATTGATGTATCCACCGGGTACATTCATATCCTGCCATAGTGTTTTCACCCGATCGGCGGCATAGCCTTTGCCAATGGCAGCAAAACTCACATGCATACCTTCTTTTCTCAGAAAAACGGTACGTTCCTTTTCATCGCAGATGATATGACGATACCCTACTCTGTTCAATGTCTTTCTGATCCGTGATTTTTCCGGCATCTCGAACAAATCATTTTTAAAGGAATACAATTTCTTCAAGGGACCCACGGAAATGTCGAAATAACCCTGGGTGAGCCTGGATATGCCTTCACAGCGCTTAAACAGGGTGAAAGTCTCGTCGTCAACATCTGTAGCCGTTTTTCCGGCATTGGTGTTAATTGCACTCGTAGCGGAGCTAGGATCGAATTCGGTTAGTAAATCCTCTATACGCTGAATTTCAGCGATTCCGGCATCCAGAAGCTCATTGGCCCGCGTGACATCTGTGTGAACCACTCCCAATTCGAAAGAGGAACCCATTAGACGGCAACTGCGGGTGATACAATTCATTTCAGCTCATTTAGTTTGGACTTTACATAAGACACAAAGGTGCTTGGATCCTGATTTCGGTAGGTAAGTTCAAGGGCAGTGTCTGTTTCGATATGAACCAGAATTAGCGTCGGGAAAATTCCCTGAAAGTTATATTTCTCAGCAACTGAGACATTGTATTGTTTGGTATTCTCATCTAACTGCTTGCGTTGAGGAAAGTCGATGCGTTCAACTTCAATAGCATAGCTTGCCATAAAATCTTCGAAGATGGTTTCAGATAAAACCTTCTTTTCAAAACGTATGCAATTCATGCACCAGTCGGATCCTTCAAAGAAAATGAGTTTGTATTGGGCGTTGTTGTCTTCAGCGGAAACAAAGGAGAGGCAAAGAGAGGTACAAAGTACCAGGACAACAACTTTCGTAATCCTAATGAAATTCATAGGCTAAATGTATCAAATAATTCTTAGGAAACCGAGTAGGAGTATGGAAGATGCTAAAAATGTTAGCCGGTCTTCGCCTGCCGCTCTTCAAAAATTTCGGTAAACACCAACACCGTTAGCAGCATTCCGAGGTTGTAGATGATGTCTTCGGCTGGAATGGTGCCCAGACGAAGTCCGAGATTCTCCGCATTGTTATACCAAACCACCTGATCTTCGATCCACGAACCGGTAAGGACCCCATTAACCAGGAAAAACGGGATGAGTATTATAACATAGGTTGGAAAGAACTTTTGAAACAGAGACCTGCGCGTGTTAAAAACCCAGCCCATAAGCAGAATCGCATAGGCGAAATTAACAAGGGTATACCATCGATCATAGCGATACCAAAGGACAACAATAAGCAGCACAAGGAGCAGCACATAAATGACTTCTGTCGTGCGCTTAGAGAACGCGATCTTCGGTGCTAACTCCAGGACTGCATAGTGGGTGAAAATACAGGCATAGGGGATGCAGATGAAAAACAACCATTCCTCAAGCGGTAATCCGAAGAGAGATATTCCAGTGATGTAATTTTCGTTAAAACCCCAAAAACCGTTTTGGGTGAACACTATGTCCCATGGAATGAAGACGGCCATCATAATAAGAATGGCCGGAAAAAGAGAGCGCCATTTTTTGTAAAACCTGAGACGTGGATGAAAGCTGAATAGAAAGGGTATGATGAATGACCCCAGATTCAACCACAGATACAGGTATTTCATAGAGCTATTTTTTGAAGTACTTCAGCGGAGGGAACAACATACCGAAACATTGTCCGTCTTCTTTGGAGAGGCTTTTGTGATGAATTTTATGTGCTCTCCGGATGCCGCGGGCATACCAATTGTTGGCGTTCCGAAACATCTTGAATCGTTGATGGATAAAAATATCGTGTACCATAAAGTAAGCCACTCCGTACGCAAATATGCCAAGGCCAATAGGTAGTCCGGCCCAGAAACCATAGTACTGCCACCCTATAAAACACGCAATGCTTACCACGGCATAGAAGACAAAGAACAAGTCATTGCGTTCCCACCAGCTTCCATGATCCTTTTTGTGGTGATCCTTGTGTAAGCTCCATAAAAAACCATGCATAATGTATTTATGGGTGAACCACGCCATGAATTCCATAATGCAGAATACAGAAAGAAATATTGTGATCCAAAGCAGGGCTTTCATTTATCGAACAAGTTTAAGTTGGTATTTTACATAGCTTCGGGTGAGCAATCCGAATTTCTGATAATTCGGAACTCTAATTCGGGTATTCCGGATGTCCATAGCCGGAGTACGCCGTAATTTTTTCAAGAGACAACGATAGTATCGATAGGCCATAAAAACACCGAATTTTGCTTCGGCAGGTAGCTGGAGAATACCCCGGTATCCTTTTTTGAAATCTTCTTCGATCTCAGCAATGATCTCTTGTTTGGAAGCTTCATCTAATGCTTCCAGATTTGTGTTCGGAAAATAGGTTCGGTTCAATCCTTCGTAATCGGCTTTGAGGTCCCGCAGGAAATTGACCTTTTGAAACGCCGAACCGAGATGCATGGCCGAATCTTTCAGCGCTTCAAACTTCTCCTGATCTCCGCGTACGAATACCTTCAGACACATAAGTCCCACAACATCCGCCGATCCATAGATATATTCTTTGTATTCGTCGGTTGTTTGGTACACCTTCTTCGACAGATCCATTTTCATACTCTTCATGAAGGCGTCGATATGGGCCCTGTCTATGTTGTATTTCGATACCGTATGCTGAAACGAATTCAGGATAGGATTCACACTAATACCCTCGCTCAGGG
>CAZTLE010000203.1:0-7013 GCA_964614415.1 uncultured Aureitalea sp.
GGTCCTCATTAAGCGTGAATTGGTTTGTAGGTTTCGGCTCTGCAGATCTATCCAGAAAATCGTTGGTAACAAACTGAAAGGCTACATTGGTAGCATCACTTTTTTTGTTAGTCTGACAGGATACCGAAAAAATAGCCATAGCGGCCAGCAGGAATGATAGGAGTTTCATAGTGCAAATTTTACACAAAGAACTGAAACGAGGAAATTTCAAAATTGTACGAGATTAACATATGGCATTTTCATGTCAATACCAATTTAGAGACGATAGACAGCTTGACGAAGTTATCTACTATCTTCCGGCTCCTTTAGCCTCAATCTTTTTACGATCCCCCACCGGCTTAATCTCAGGATCGGGATACAGTTCTTCCAATTCGAAATCATCAAACCGGAAGTCGGAAATTTGTAGTCTGTGAAGATGTCTTTTGGGGTTCTTCTTCGGTTTGTTGAGATAGACCGTTTGTTCATGGGGAATAAGAACACCGTCAATCTCGCGATAGTCATCAAACTGAATAGAGCCATAGAACCAACCGCTGCCCGGGAGTTTCAGAAAATTATCACGAACCGAGTACACGGCAAAATCCAGTAACCCGGTTTCTTTGTTGATCCATAACTGATACTGATCATGCTCCCTATGGGGTTCCGGTTTTTCCCAGGTAGCGAAGACAATCTGATACTCCGTATCCCGGAAGATTTTTTCTCCGGCATAGGCAATGACAGGGGCCTGTCTTAGTCGGTCAAGCAATTCGATGAGGTACTGGTAGGCCGAGATCCCAAATGCTATGCGCTTATCGGTTTCTTTGAAGTTCAGTGCTCCATCGGGATCGATTTCATAGTAGTGCCAGCTTTGGAGTCCGGCGGCACTTCCCTCCTCTTTACCATCTTCAAACCGCACCTGACCGTCGAATGTTCCAATAACATACTTAAAGGAGATAGTGGATTGATTCTCGGGCCATACTTTTCCAAGCTTACCGAATAACCCCTTCCAGGTGTCCTTTCCTTCAAAAGAATAGGTAGAAAATCCCTTGAGCGACTCAAAGCCATGTTTTTGCCAGGTGACTTCCAGGAGCATTTTCCCCTTTAATTCGTTCGTTGGTGTGAGTCCTTCCCTTTTTAATTGCCGGGTCCGCATATCGGCGATACAGCTACTCATCAAAATAGCGATAATCAGCAGAAGAAAGCCGGAGGTTGTTTTCATTATATCCTCGATGTTGGTTTGAATACTTCAGTCACATATCTAAGGCTTACATTACAGGTATGCTTAAGAATTGAAGTTGAAAATTCAACAAAAACGGCTCTCATTGCCTATTATACAAGATTACAGCACTATTATTGCGGTCCTGCCGTAACACAAATATCCGAAGTTTCGATACCTTTAAGTTGAACCATAAACAGTTCATTAACCATCAAATCATTTTATTATGAAAATCGTAAAAATGTTAGTTGTACTAGCCGTAGTATTTGCTTCCTGTACAACAGATTCAGAGCAACCGGCAAATCAGGATGACCTAACTCTTGATGTAGCCGAAAGAACCGCGATCTTATCGCAATTGGAAACTACCTTATCCGCCGAAAAAGGAATCACCATTAAGTATGAGACCTACGAGGTATTCCAAATCGATGAGAACTTCTACCTAAGAGCCCAAAGTGGAGATTTTGTGACGACTACCCTCCTTCAGAGAACTCCGAACGGAAAACTTATGGGGCTGGGAGTTTCTTGTACCTCTTCGTCGTGCAGTAACAGTACGACCGAATGTATCCCCAACTGGAGCAATGATATCCCCACCTGTACGGATTGCAACCAGGGAACCAAAGATTGTACAAGAACCATCACCAGTGGCGTACAACTGCAACAAGTGCAGTGATCTCCAGGTTCTAACTTCTTATGCAAAAACCATCACGTTCTGTGATGGTTTTTTATTTGGCTGAATAAGACCACATCCCAAACTGTAACAGTTTGACCAAAACCGAGTCCCTATGGTATACAACCGCAAAAAACTTCAATCATGAAACGCAAGATCTTCGTCTCCCTTTCCCTTATCATTTGCACCGTACTGGCAGTATCAGCCCAGAAACGCATCCAACTGGACAGCGAAACCACAACTACAACCTACGATTTCTCAGGGTACGACACTATTGAAGTATCGGGCGATTTCAAGGTAGACCTCACTGTGGATAGCAGCAGCAACTCGTTTACGCTGGAAGCCAACAGAAATCTGATGGAGTATGTGGATATCACGCAAGAAGGAAAGACATTGAAACTCGACCTTAAAAATCTTTGGAATGCAAGAGGAAAAATGATCCTCGACGCAACTATAAGCACCACAGGCATGGTAGACACCTATTGGCTATCGGGCGATGCCGTTGTAAATGTTAGCAACGCGCTTAAGGCAGATGCCATATCCCTGAATTTAAAGGGGGACAGTGTTTTGAAAGCCGATATTGATGCTAACGATCTTAATCTGCAGGCCAAGTCGGATTCTGCTATTACCCTCAGTGGAAGTGTGACAACTTTGGACGCGCGATTGTCATCGGATAGTCTTCTGAAAGGCAAAGAACTCACCATAAGCAATGCAGACATTAACCTCTCTGGAGATAGTCAGGCGTGGATTGTGGCGACCTCTTCCCTGTCTGCCGTAGCAAGTGGGGACAGTGTCCTTCGCTACAGCGGCAATCCTGAGGTGAAAAAAAGTGTAAGTACCGGGGATTCGGAAATTTATAAGGTTAACTGATTTTCGGGACTACAACGGTTTGGCAATGGAAAAATACTGGCCAATGTGCATAAATCCGTGCATAGTGATGCCGGTAATACCTGAGGCCAGGGGAACCTTGGCATAAGAAGAGGCCCGTTCCTGACGCACACCGTCGGGAAAAGCGTCGGCAGCTTTAAGCCGTCCGTCTATATTCTCGAATGAATCGAAAGCATCGTCGTCCAGTTCTACAGAGCGATCTACCAGTTGCAGTGACCTGTTCCTGACTTCCTTGTTGTATTCCGAGAGACCCTCGATGGTTACCTGTTTACTGACAAGGTCGGCTGCTTCCCGGGACATGCCGGTTCCGACCTGAGAGAAAGGCACACCGAGTTTTGAACCCCAATCCTGGGATTGAAACACCTGAGGTTCTCCATATACCACGGTATTGAGAAACATATCTTCGGTGCGAAGGATATGCCATGCAATCCAGGCGATGGAATTAATCTCCGGAATCGCCCTACTCCTGAACAGGGTTTCTTCAGTCGATAACATTTGGGGGATGAAATAGCTATGGATTGTTAGAAAACTATTCTTAATGGCCTGGAAGTGATCCATGGTTGGAGTTTTTTCTGAGACACTACAAAGAAAGGTGATTTATGCAAAAGGTCCTTTATAAGATATAGGAATCCCTTCAGAATTAGCTAGGAAAGTGGCATTTGGTGCTCCCAATCCCAGGTTTTGCCCGCCGGTCTTGAAAGAAGGGTAAGTGCATTAACCTCAATTTCCCTCGAATACGTAATCCCGTCAAAAAGGCCCAGACTTTTATCCAACATCGCCCTGCTCCTGGTTTTGGAAATGGTCATATGCGCCTTATCCGGAATATGAAAGCTCCCGGAGGTCCTATGTAGATCACGGACTCTTATAATATCAATTTGGGCAAACACTTGTATAAGTTCTTGAGATTCCAATACATTCAGAAACAACACATTTGCGTTCGGAAAAGTATCAAAACCCTGAACCTGCAATCGAAAACGGGAGACACTTGTCAACTGATTGAAGGCCTTCAGCAGTTGATCCAGGTATTCTGTATCCATATCAAAATGAGCCAATGTAATATGCGGCTTAGACCTAGAGAGCGCCTGCTTACCAAACCTGTTTATAAAGGTTTCTTTGAATTCCCGGACTTCCTGAAATACTTTTTTATCAGGTACAATACGCAAATTATATATTCTTACTTCGGAAGCCATGGGCTTGAGTTAGCAAATGGGAAAATACGCAAAAAATATCCTGAAAAATATTATCGCTTCAACGTAAAATTACCGCTCAGGGTGCCCCAGGTGTCAATTTCAAGGCGATACCAGTAGTCACTCGAAGGCATGGGAATTCCGTTATAGGTACCGTCCCAGGTCGCAGAGGCATCCCATCCTTCGTATAATAGCTTGCCATACCTGTCGAAAATAAGCAATCGAATACCGGGGAACTTCTCCGCCCCCCTAAGCTTCCAGACATCGTGATATCCGTCCGTATTGGGTGTAAAGAACATAGGAGCCCCGTTCACATTGACCAATGTTTCATAGACCAGGCATTCCTCTCTCCAAACATAGAGCTTGTAAAAGCCCGGGAGCAGTCCTCTGAAAACGGATTCATACTGCCTTTCTTCCATCGAATCGAGAGAATATTGATAGGTTTCCTCGTCGTCGATAAGTACGTAAAGATCGTCTCTGTCAACACGGGTAGTGACATCGGAGTCCTCAAGAAGTGGGGCAATGGTTACATTGTATACCAGCAGATAGGTAAACCGGCTTTCTATCTCTACTATGGCTGTAACTCTGAAGTCCCCCGGCCGGCTATACACATGTGACGGACTTAGAGAAACTGAGGTGTTGTTATTACCGGTGGACGGATCGTCAAAGTCCCACATAACGGAGGTAACGACCTCCGGGTTCGTAAGACTGAATTGTGTTGTCTCCTTGAAACAAAACCCCTGAGCCTCAATAGCCACGAGGTCCTGACCCTGTAGAAAAGACTGTACGAAGGGTGGCAAACCAAATGACGACCGGCCCTGACCAAGATCTACTACGAACTTCTCAAAACCAACGTCCGGACCATAGCTCCCTGGATTCTGAATAACAGAGAGGTTCCTTCCCGGTGTGGAGTGGTATATTTTATTATTGATCGCCAGTTGCATAGTACCTGCCAGATCGGAAAATGAGCTACCTGAAAAATCGGCAACCAAATACCTACTTAGGGCTATGTCGGGTGCTGTTAGATCGAACTCAAGGATCTGTACGTTATCGGTTTCCTGAGCCACCTCATCGATGACCTTACTGCTGCTGAAGAGGCGATCAGACCCCGGGGAGAACTCTACCCCATAAAATACCTGATCTTCCGCGAGTACGCGTTCGTTCGACACCACTCCGGTATCCGTATCAAAGTCATACAAAAATAACTGTCCTCCCAATTGAGGGTCAAACAAGGCATGCGCCACTGCCAGATACCGGCCGTTAGGGGACAATTTGATTGATCCGCGGATATTTTCGCTACTCGCAATAGCAGGTCCTACAATGCTTTCTACGGGAATGGGGTCTAATCCCGCTTCAGTCACCCGGTATGCATAAAACCGGTCCACAAAATGCGTGACTACCCAGAATTCGGAATTATCTATAGTCCCGATTGCCGATACCTTCTCGGATCCCTGTGGTAACAGGTTGATGTTCTTCCGAATTACCGCCCCTCTTCTGTTGTCCAGGTCCATATCTACTTCGGAATAATTAAAACCGTTTCCATCGCCAAGAATGTAGGCCTGCACATTGTCTGTGGTAAAAATGTAATAATTGCCCTCCAAACCGGGGTGAGGTACTATAAGGGCCGATTGAGTAGCAGAGAAACTTCCCAGTAGCCCTTCTCCGTTCCTCATAACCTGATGGATATGGTTCCAAACCGTTTCTCCATTGGTATAGAACTGAAGGGCTCCATCCCTTCCGGAAATGGTGGCGCAGCCTTCCTGGGTAGACAACTCACCATCATTAAGCGGTGTTGGATCTGCTGTTTCGAAAGTAAGTCCGGCCCGCCTTCCGAAGTACCAATTGGTAGCTTCGATTTGAGCATACACCAATTCGGTGAAAAATAGAAGACACCAGAGCATACATAAAGCCAGAAATGGATGGTTGGTTCGCTTCAAGCCCTTTTTTGATTTCAAGGTATGCCTCCCTGAAACCAAACAGGATAGTACCGATAGATATTTACGGTATCAAAATATGTTTAAGAAAGTGTAATACAGAAGATTGAAGTCAAAAAGCCACTTTTCTAAGTTTTAATATAAGATACTGATAAACAAAAGGTTAAAAAAGGTAAACTTTTGTCAGGAGCAGTTCTGTGGTCCGGTTTTTAATCCGATTTGACTTTAACCCGTTGTTGTTGAAACAGCCAAAACGAAAAAAAGACCACCCAAAGGCAGTCTTTATAACCCAATCTTTATTGATATTAACGCCTGCCAAAGACATGTACTTTAGCCTTACGTTTTGAGGCATTTTTAGTGTCATAGATGAACATGATCTTTTTAATGATGCGCTTATTGCCATTAAGGTCGATCACTCGTGTTGTGCTGAGTCCGTTGAAGTTGTGACGCACCTCTATCTCCTCTTTGGAGCCGTTTCCGTAAAGAACGACCATCTTATGCATATTGAGGCTCCCGCCTGATACAACGAGTTTCAGCTTGGCAAATCGCCCATCAGCGATGCCTACTTGCATAATATCCCGGTCCAGTTTAAAATCTACTTTTTTGCTCCCCAGGCGTACCCAGTCATTGGCTATGGTCGAACTTGTGCCCTCGAAGCCGGACAATCCAACCAATAAAAGGGCTCCTAATACGAATGTTCCAAATATCTTTATCATAATGTGCTTGTTAGTGTTAGTACTCAACTCATTTACTCTGACTTTGGAAGCACAAAAAGGTTTAATGCAAAAACGAGAACCCCTGGAGTTCTCGTTCTAAATAACTTAAACGTCAGGCTTATAAATTCTCATGGAAGAACTCGCTTGTGCGTGTTACTGCCAACTCAACTTCTTCCTCCTGATCGTAAAAGGCGAATTGATGCATGGGTGAAGCCAGGTCGGTCTCTACCCAAACCAGTTCCTTGTTTTCCGATGGCACTGCATTGAAGTAGTTCTTCGTGTAATCGGGCAATACACAACCATCACTGTGTACCATAAAAAGCGGCTTATTTAGTTTTTTTGCAGACGGAAAGGGGTCCAGGGTAAGCCAGTCCTCCCAGGTGGCAACAGCAAACTGATCGGCGTTCCATTCCGGGATAGCACCTCTAT